>QGUY01000455.1 GCA_003242315.1 Bacteroidota bacterium | reverse complement strand
TTCATTGCGGGATTGATTGTCACAGAAAAGCCCTCAGTCACCGGCAGCGAAATCAAAGCGCTCGCCAATTATCAATACGTCGGCTTTATCGCGGTGGCGTTCAGTTTGGTGTCGTTATATGTTGCGAGAAGACTGACGGTCGAAAAGGGAGCGTAGCTCCTACGCGTCTACAAGCGCGGCGCGGATCGGCGCGCGTGGATCGGCGTCACCGCGGAAGGAAGAAACGCTATTGCCGAACCTCAGCTCCAATCCGTCATCGGAAAAGACGAAGGTAAACACGTCGTGGTGAGCGTTCTCGACGTACTTCGCAGTCACCACCAAAGTGTCGGGGTCACTCCAATAATAATGGCTGCTTATGGCTGTGCGGACTGGCGTGCGGCCGCGTAACGCAAAGAGGCTGTTGCCGGGCTTTTCGCCATCGGTAACCCACGCCCCTGCCCCGCTCTTGAAACGGATCGCCTTACCATCTTCTTCAAATGTTACCTCGCATTGATCACCGGCAAAGGAAAACGACACGCGTTGCGCGTTGTACGAGTTCTCTGCGAACTGATATGTCTTGCCGTTCACCTGATCTTTTCGGTTTGTCGCGACTGACGTACCCTCGATCGCAAGCTTGAGACCTGCACTCATCGACCTGAGTTTATCCGCCGCCGCGGCATCATCGGGCAATGAGGGCGTATCCTTCATAGCAGGAAGTATGTGATCCCAAACGAGTTGCATCGACGCAGCCATATCTTTCGTCTCGCTGGTAATTGCAATTACTGCGTTCTTATCCGGCACCACGATACAATACTGGCCGAAAGCGCCATCACCACGATAGCATCCCGGCTTGCAACGCCAGAACTGATAACCATATCCCTGACCCCAGTCGCTATCGTTATCCTGTGAGTTCACCTGCTTGCGCGTTGCCTCGGAAACCCACTCCTTCGACAGGATTCGTTTGCCATTCCACTCCCCTTCCTGCAAGTACAATTGACCAAAATTCAAAATATCCTGCGCGCGGATACGCAGGCCTTATCCACCCACATTGATACCCATCGGATCAGCTTCCCAATCGGCACCCACAATCCCAAGTGGTTCAAAGAGGCGCGGCGTCAGAAAGTCCATCAGGTTCTGTCCGCTCACCTTCTGAACGATCGCCGACAACATGTACGTTGCTCCCGTGTTGTAAAGGAAGTGTGTTCCCGGAACAGCGGGTACCTCAAGCGCGAGGAAATTTTTAACCCAGTCATCACCACCAACGCGAAGCTTGCCCATGGTGTCTTCCGTATGCCCGGTGTGCATGGTGAGCAAGTCGTGGACACTCATAGCCGCCAGGTTATCGCTGACCTTCGCCGGAAGCTTGTCCGGGAAAAATGATATGACCTTATCCGACGGTTTCACCTTACCGTCATCGTATAGCATGCCTACGGCGGTCGACGTGAAACTCTTGCTCAGCGAATACAGTGTATGGATATATTCTTTCTTGAAAGGCTCCCACCAACCTTCGAGAATAAGCTTGCCGTTACGATTGATCATTATACTATGAAACTCCAGGTCACTGGTGTTCACGGCTTCATGGAAGTCGATGAGTCCTTGTGAAGCAACGCCTTGTGATTCGGGTGAATGGATGCCGGCTACGGCCTGACGAGCCCCACTGCCTGTACAACCCGGCAACCAAATCATAGTAGCCAGCCCGGCAGCACCGCCGCCAAGCTGTCTCAGAAACATTCTCCTGTTGATCATGAAGGACTGGATTTCGAAACAGGAAGTTATTTAAGGATGTGACCAACGAGCTAACGCATTTGTTGTAAGGCTCAAACGTTATCTGATCAACGCAATCTGTTATGCCGGCGGCACGTAATGCCATTCCCACACATCGCCATCGTCCCTGTCGTACACCATCCCGACACACACGAAGCCATTCTTCTGAAGAATGCGTGTAGAGTAGTTGTTGTCGGGCAACGTTCTCGCGGCAATGAGGACGGTTGGGTCTGTTGCACGCGCTATTTCCACGAGCTTACGACAAATGGCCGTACCGATGCCCTGATGCCGAAATTGCGCGAACGTTCCGTAAGCGATTTCAACGCGTCCTTTGAAAGGTGCGCCCTTGAATCCTCCTGATCCCTTAAGCACACCGTCCGCTTCTGCGAAGTATCCGATCCACGGCGGACGATACCCAATCATGTCGTAATACTGTACGTTCATAGTCAGTATTTCGGCACAGTCAGGCAGCGAAGCAAAGGCTGGGTTGTCCTCCAACCGTTTACCGATGGGCAGGAGCGTCACCATAATTTATTGAATGGCTATGGGTACCACAAAACGCACGTCCGACCATTCGAACACCATGTCCATTCCGTCACTTACTTCCTCG
>QGUY01000454.1 GCA_003242315.1 Bacteroidota bacterium | reverse complement strand
TCTCTGGACTGGTCGGTCCTGAATGCAGTCGACGCGGTGTTCCTGCAGCGACCGGCAACACTGGCCGCCGTGGAACTGATACGTATGGCGCATCGCCTGGGTAAACCCGTATGGATTGACTACGATGACAACTATCTGGCGATCCCTGAGACATCGCCCCGCAAACATCTATACGGCGAGCATGCAACTACGTGCGTACACAGGTGTTTAGAACTGGCTGATATTATATCAGTCAGCACAATGGAGCTATTTAACCAATACGCCAAAGCCCTGAATCATGTTGATAAGGCGACCTTTTGGTATCTACGCAATGCCCTAGACACGGAACGCTTCGCCCTCAAGAGCAGAAAATTTGACGGCTCGAAAAACAAGACTATCCTTTGGCGCGGGGGCGATACGCACGGCGACAACTTCCAGCCCTACCTGCATAAAATCGGCCTGCTGTACTATAACCATCCGGAAACTAATTGGGTGTTTGTCGGACATGCCCCTGCGGAAGTGCTCGCGCGCATAGACAATGAACGCGTGAAGCGGTTCGATTGGAACAATGATATCTTCGCCTACTTTGACTTGTTACAGGAGATCAAGCCGGACATCACTATTGTTCCATGGGTGAATAATGATTTTGAGAATTGTCGGTCGAATAATTCCTGGCTCGAATCAACAATGGCTGGCGCGGTTACCGTGTTTCCTGAATGGTCCACGGAATTTGTGCCTAATTCAATGGTTGGCTACAAAAACGCGGAGGACTTCTATGAGCGCATGACCAACCTTCTCGCAGATGACGACGCATCTGTATTGACGGAAAAGCTGGAAAATTCCGTCGCCATGATCAATGAAAAGTATAGCCTGATCAGCCAGAATGAGTTACGCATGAGGTTGATCAATGAACTGGTTGAAGTCAGGCCCACCGCTGACGTTCCCTCCTACTCTAAACTCTCCTACCTGATCGAACAACAGCAGACGCAGGACTATCCGGAGTATAGAAAACTCATTGCTCAAACCGGCGACTACCTGATCCAAACCATCAAACCCGTCTCCACTGTGGTATTCGGCTGCCTGACCGGCGCCCTGGTCGAACACATGCTGGATAGCAAAGTACCACAATGCTTAGGCATTGACGACGACGCGGAGTGCCTTGAATATTTCCTGGTACGCAATCCACACTACCAGCACGCGGTTAAATGCGTGACGGATCTCGAGCCGATACACGGCATCTTTGATTTAGGCGTTGCCCTGGACTACTTTCACAAGATTCCCATGGATGAGCTGTAGGATTACTTCCAGGAAATAATCTCCAAACACTTCCGCTGGATCTACTTTTCGTCGACACCGTTCCATACCAATAAGGCGTTTGACGAGCATCACGGTAACGTCAACATTCGCACGACTGAATTCTGGATTACCTGGTTTGGTCGCCGCGAATGGGTACTGGTCGATCGGCCGGGAAAATATTCATCATGGGATTTATTATTCAAAAATACACGTAGGTTATGATTGCAGTTGTAATACCGTCGAATCGCCCGGACCGGTTCCGGGAATGGCTCAATGCCTGGGAGTCTATCTTTAAAAAGCACGATGTGCGCGTGTACCTGGTGGAGGATGCACCGGTTAAGACGCCCGGACTGAATGTATGGCGGCACTATTGTCACGAGGATATTTTCAGTCCTTATATCCTTGAATCACCGTTCTGTAAGGGGTCGAGTGCAATTCGCAGCTACGGCTTTTTGGCGGCCTACAATGACAACTGCGAAATCATCATCTCTATGGATGATGATTGCCTGCCGGTCAGTGACTGCGATCCAATTAATGCTTACTGGTATAACTTTCACAGTAAACACGCGGTGAGCGAATACTTCGACATCGGCCATACCTTCGAAATGCGGGAGTACATGCGCGGATTCCCGTTCCGTGATCGTCTTGTTGCCGAACCATTGATTCAATATGGCGGATGGGACAACGTCCCCGATCTGGACGCCCGTACGCAACTTGCATACAAAGGAGACATTTTGCCGCGTAAATTCCTCCGCACCCACATTGTGCTGCCCCTGGGATGCGCTTTCACGGGCTGCGGCATGAACGTAGCCTTTAAGCGTGAAGCCACTCCCTTAATGTACCAGCCGATCATGGGCCTGGATCGTGTCGGCTACGATCGCTGGGACGACATTTGGAGCGGATTGATAGCTAAGAAGATTTGCGATCACCTGCGCTACCCTATTGTCATCAACGGATTTGCTTCGGTCAACCATTCACGGGCCTCCGATCCACAAGTGAACCTTACCAAAGAGCAGGGTGGCTACGGGTATAAGAATGAACTGTGGGAACGCCTTCGGGAAATTCCTTTAAAAGGAAAAAA
>QGUY01000453.1 GCA_003242315.1 Bacteroidota bacterium | reverse complement strand
GCCTAAGAATGCAATAGATGTCGGTAATACCAGCAAGGCGATAGTACCGGATGAGGTTTTCGCAAATGACACTGCGTACCGGCCCGTCCGCCGTGTTCCTGACGACGGGGTAGACTTCCTTACTGCTGGGGATATTTCCAAGCCTGCTGCCAATTCCGCCCGCAGGTATCAATCCGAAAAACTTCATCCCTTCTTACCCGCCACTGTGTACTGATCATCCTAATGTGCTGGCGCAGCCGAGCCTTTCTTGTAAGCCCGGATCATGTAGATATTAAGGATGATGAATGCCACAGTCAGGATCGCTGGAAGAATCGCGATGTTCGCGAGTGTCGCCTGCCCGGCTGCAAGTTCGAGCGCATCGCCGGTGAGACCTTCAGCCCGCATCGCTTCTCTGTGGCCGTCAAGCCAGGTACCGATGATCGGTTGGAAGATCGAGACACCAAGCATTCCGACGCCGCCCATCAGCGACATACCAAGCGCTCCGGTACGGGGCAGATACTCCGCGATGAACGATATCATCGTCGGCCAGAAATAGCAGACACCTATAGCAAACAGGATGGCAGCAATGTACACCATACCTCCGGTGGCCATGTGCATCGTGTAGATCGCGACAGCAGAAATGATCGCAGATGCCAGCAGTACACCTGAGATGTTCAGTTGGTGAATGAGCGGACCAGCAAAGAGACGTCCTACTGCCATCAATACAGTTACAAGCGCAAGCACCAGAAGCGGCTGAGCACCAGAGGCCGCAAGTATGCGTTCAACCCATGCCTGAGTGCCGAGTTCCGTGGTGGCAGTCATGACCATGAGAACAAGCATTACCCAATACAGCGGTGAGCTGAATATTGCTTTGACGTTCTCAGCGGTAGAGGCCGTTTCCTTGCCCCCCGTTTCAGGGAACTTCTGACCCAGGAACATGAAGAAGTAGATCAATGCCGGGACGTACATGATGGCCAGCTTGGCTTGCCATCCGCCACCCATGTTGTCCACCAGTAACACCAGAACAGATCCTATGGCGATTCCTCCAGGGAACCACACGTGGAATCTGTTAAGCATGGTGGCTTTCTTCTCCGGATACATGGAAGCTATCATCGGGTTGTAAGCTGCTTCCACCATACCATTTGCAAAGCTGATGAAGAACGTGGAGAAGAACAGTGTGTAAAAGCTGTTTGAGAGTATGGAAAACGTTATGCCAAGTATGTGACAGACGAAGGCAACGTTTCCGATGCGGCGAGGGCCGAGCGAGTTATACAGCGGCCCGCCAACCAATGTGGCAATCGGGAAACCGAAAATTCCCATGAACTGAATCCATCCGAGCTGTACGTCGTTCAGGCTCATGTCATCGACCAGGTCGTTCATGATACCCGCTCGGATTCCAAATGCGAAAGCTGTAGTGAGGAGTGCAAAGCAACTGGCTATAAACAGCCGGTTGGCGTTGATGGCTTTTTCCATGAGGTTTAAGGTTTAAGCAGCCCCAATATGGTTCTAAAATTGTTTTTGTGCAACCGTTTGTGAAGCCGCCTTTTTCGACGCCGAACCCCAATAGCCTGTCATCTACCGGCCTACGATGGGGATGGCCGAACGGCCGAAGGAACGCTGATACAGCCGCTGTATTTTTACGGTGTATTACATGCCAAACCGTTGCTAACCATGCGATTAATTATAGCCTTGATGGCCATGTCCCTGCCGGCCCTGGCCCAGTCGACCAGTTATGGCGACTTCAAGATTTTCGAGAACCGAATCATTTATCAGCACGTGTTCGACTGCACTTCCATGACCGTGGAACAACTCGACTCCGTACTCCGGGCAACGCCGAACGTATCTGATGTTGCGGTGAAGGAGGGAGCAATCACAGCTACACTCAGCGACTTTGTCGTGGACTATAAAAAATTCAAATTTCCCCAGGTGGGTACACCTCACATCATTCAGACGGGTCGGTTCGGTGCAAAGCTCACGGCTCAGGTGCGCGATGGCCGTTACAGGATCACCCTGGACGATATCACCATGAAAGGAAACATTGGCTACAAGAACATTACCGAGCCCGAACTCATGACGGAATATGCCACGATCAAGAGCGCTACGCTGCTGGCGCAGGACTGGTGCCGTCCGAATATGCTCGGCCTGCTCAACAAAGCGCTCAACGACCTCTTCACCTGCAAATCCGACCCGACCGAGTGGGACTGGTAACCCTGACTCCGCTTATGGAAAGCGCGGTGTTTTTCTGTCCGCGCTGATACGCTCGTCGCGAACTCCGCGATCGGGCATAATATTGCCTTGTCAAATCTGAAACATCAGGGGAAAGGGGGCTTTCACTTTTAAAAATATTTCCTTACTTATCGCCCTTCAAAACAAAGAAAAT
>QGUY01000452.1 GCA_003242315.1 Bacteroidota bacterium | reverse complement strand
CATCAAAGGTAAAGTTTGTCATGCCCCCAGCCCCAATGGTAAAGGGTAAACTTACCTTCTGCCAGACCTTTTTCCATGACGCCACCAAGGCCGCCATCGATGCTTAGGATAGCGACGACCAGGCACAGGATCGCTCCACCAAGAAGTATCATTACCTGTATGACATCCGCCCAGATCACCGCCTCGATCCCTCCCATCACCGTATAAAGAATACATATGACGCCCATTATGGCGATCAGCAGGTATATGTCTATGCCCGTTACCGATGCGATCGCCGCGGCGGGAAGGAACAGCACGATGCCCATCCTTCCCAATTGATAGAGGATGAACGACAAACTGCCTATCACCCGAACCTTGTAATTGAACCTTTGCTCCAGGTACTGGTACGCAGAGGTGATACTCAATCTCCTAAAAAAGGGGATGTAGTACTTCACGATAATCGGCGCGACGAGAGCAATCATCACCGATCCCAGCGCGAGCGACCAGTCGGTTGCATATACCAACGCAGGGATGGCCATAAACGTGATGGCGCTGAGCTGTGTACCGTATATACTAAGCCCCGCCGCCCACCAGGGGATCTTACCGCTGGCAGTGAAGAAATTGTTTGTGGTCTGGTCCTTTTTGTTGAAAATGAACCCGACCCACACCATCATGGCAAGATAGACGACCAGCGCCGTCCAATTCAACCATCCGAACCCCGTCGTCTTGGAAAAAGCGAACACACGGGGAGAACGCTTTCCGGGCCCGACTTCACCGTTGACGATCACCCAGCGGCCATCCCACTCCACCGCAGGAACCGTTACGCGCGTCGCATCGGCAGGAAGTGTTCCAAAGTTCAAATAAGAGTCGCTCTTGACGTGATACGCGAGCAGACCCCTGACGAAACCCGGAAATGTCGCCGGATCTTTATGTTGTGCAGTCTTTCCATCCAGTCCACCGGGAAAGAAGATATGATTGTCACCGATTGTCGGGGCAGGACTCGGACCCGCGGCTACACCGCGAGGCATGTCCGCGAGCCGCCGCCATGAACCTTCCGCCGGATTCGTTCCCGGCGTGAATACATAAGCGTCCGTAAGGATGACGCGTTCCTTCGTACTGTCGCCTTCGCGTATGTCGATACCACTGAAAAGAAAAAACTTATTCTGAAGGCTTGCGCTCACCGCCTGCATCCTCGCAGATCCAGGCCATGACTCCAGCACGGTCCAGGACTTGCTGTCCGCAGCGAGATTAAGGGCCAGAAAGTCGTTGCGCGGAGCATCCGTCGGGCTTGAGTTTCCACCGGCAATGTATAGGTAATCGCCTACCAGTGCCCCAGTCATGTTCGCCAGGGGAAACGGGAGCGAAGCAAGCGTGTCAATAGCTATACGTCCGCCACGATATGTGATCGACATCACATCTGCATAGTGTCGTGTGGCATCGCTTCCTCCTGCTATTACAATCGCATCCTTGTAGGTGACGGACACGCCGTATGCTAAGGGTCGCGGTAACTTCACATCGGCAATCTTCCATTCCTTGGCACCACGCTCCAGGATGTAGATATTGTCGTACCACACTTTCTTTCCACCTTCCCAAGGCATGGAATCGGGAAAGTTGGCTCCGCCGATACAGATCAGCGCGCCACCGCTTACACCGCAAAACATCCCCGCAAAACCTTCCTTGTCGGGAAGTGGAGGGAGCTCATCCCAGGTGAGTTGTTTGTGAAGCTGCGCAAAAACCTGGAACGGTAACGCAAGGAGGCAAGCCGCCCAAAGAACAAGTCGCGATAGCTTTCTTGGCATAATAAGCCCGGTTTGTAGTGCTACTCTAAACGCAGCAAGTGAACATTACCTGGTCCGGGTTCACCCCTTCCCCCTGTGACAACCAGTGCGGAGCCCTTGTTAGCGAAACATAAGTTGCTCGTCAGCGGAATCTTTGTGTCAAGGCTGCGAACCAGCACACCATCCGGTGAGATGACATGGACGGCCTGCATGCCATAGTGCGCAACCCATAGCTGGTCCCTTTCATCGATCATGATCCCATCAGGCAGATTGCCGGTTTCCCGATTCTGATTATTCCATGGCAGCTCGCAGAAGACCTGGGGCGTACCCGCCAGCATGCCCGGGCCGCTCAGCTCGATCACCAGTATCCTGTTCTTGTAGCTTTCGGCGACAAACAATTTGCGCTTGTCTTCCGAAAGCGCGATCCCATTCGGATAATCGAGATCTCGTGCAATCACCTTCTCTGTACCGTCATCGCCAAAGTAATACACGCATCCATTGTGACGTACCGAGTCAGTAAAGTAAAATCCCGCACCTTCGTCAACGATCAGGTCATTAGGTGTGCGTATCGGCACGTCTTCACAAGCGCCTGCTGCCGCATCTCCCATGTTTT
>QGUY01000160.1 GCA_003242315.1 Bacteroidota bacterium | reverse complement strand
ACCGGTTTGAAAGCAACGTTGAAGTAAATGTCCTCGCCGTTTGAAATGCCTCCCTGAATGCCGCCCGAATGGTTGGTTCGGGTACGAATGCGGTCGCCATCCTTATAAAACTCGTCGTTGTGCTGGGATCCACGTAGCGCTACACCCGCAAAGCCGCTGCCATATTCAAAACCCTTCACCGCATTAATGCTGAGCATCGCCTTTCCGAGCTGCGCATGGAGCTTGTCAAAGACCGGCTCACCCAGCCCGGGGGGTGTGTCTTTAATCACACACGTAACCACACCCCCTATGGTATCCCGATCGAGACGCACCTTGTCGATCAGTTCGATCATCTGAGAAGCAGTCTCCTCATGCGGGCATCGGACCATGTTTTCATCTGTGCGCGAAAGGTCAAGGGTTTGGTATGGAGGCGCGACGATGTCGCCCACGCGCGAGACATAAGCGTGAATGGAGACGCCCAGGGTCCGCAGGTAGAGTTGCGCAACGGCACCGGCCGCGACCCGGGCTGCCGTTTCCCGCGCGGAACTTCGCCCACCCCCGCGGTAATCACGGATCCCGTACTTCACCTGGTAGGTGTAGTCGGCGTGCGAGGGGCGGAACGACTCGGCAATATGGCTGTAATCCTTGCTGCGCTGATCCTGGTTTTCGATGAGCATGGCGATGGGTGTGCCCGTGGTTGTGCCTTCAAACACCCCACTGAGGATGCGAACATCATCGTCTTCCCGGCGCTGGGTGGTAATGCGCGACTGGCCTGGCCGGCGCCGCGAAAGCTGCCCGCGAATGAAATCCAAATCCAGGGTCAGACCGGCAGGACAACCATCGATCACTACGCCAATGGCCGGACCGTGCGATTCACCGAATGTTGTAATCCTGAAAATTTCGCCGAATGTGTTGCCCATGGGAACGGCCCGGTTATTTCCGGGCGACAAGATACACGGAAGCTCCCAACATGACCAAAATTAGGACATTAAAGACCGGCTTCTGCCAGTTGTCCTCACGCACTTTCACGAGCTCGTTAGATGTGGACTCGATGCGATCGTAGAAAGTGCCCTGGTCTGTCGACTGAATGACTTCGTTCTTCCGACTCTCTCCTGTAACATAAGCGGTGAGGTTGGACCGGAGTGTGTCGTACTGTCCCTTCTTGGGATTGAAAAATATCCAGCTGAAGTAACGACCCAAGTCGTACGTTCCCGGTTCCCTCGGGATGAGGAAATAGTTGAACGACTTCGAGCCGGTGACCTTGCCATTCTGCCGATTGATGTTCTGGCGGACGTTAGGCTCATAAAATTCGAAGTTGCCGTCCTTACTTACAACCGGCGGCCGGATGGACGAGATGTTGCCCTCGCCGTAAATGCTGAATTCGTAAGGCGTGCTTTTACCTGTTTCAAGGTCGGTCGACGGCATGCGCTCTTCGAGATAGTAATCGCCTACCGATACGACATCGCGCAACGGGTGCGGCGGAAGTTCCTTGACGCGTACCGATTTGGGTTTGCTGTAAAAAGTCTTGAAGTCTTCCTGGCGGTTCCGCCCGAAGAACGTCGGATTCTTTGCCACACGATACTTGATCATTTCAAGTCCGACGCTGGGGAACGTTATGGGATCAGCCGTCAGCGGAAAGAACGTCGCCTGATAGATCTTGTACTGCGTGTAATACTTACCACGAATGCGAACAGTCTCACCTTCGATGTTTTCAATGTTGAAGTTTTCTTCCCAGCAGTTGGCGGGACGAATTTTTTTCAGAATGTCTGACAGCTGCTTGCCCAACTCATAAAAGCTCAGCGGCGCCCGGTTGTCCTCAGCGACAAAGAACGACAGCGTTGCGTTGAAACCCTCGCCTACATACACTTCATCTTTGCTTGTCGTCATCGCCAGGAAAGCGTCCTCCGCGATGTCTATGAATTCCGTTTCCTCACGACCAAAGAAATCGTCAAACGGGTCGGAGTCGAAAAATCCACGGAAAGGATCGCTACGCTTCACTTGCGCCGGTGGACCTACGCGAACGGTTTTTCCTTGCGACGAAATCTGGCGGCCGTTGACCGTCATCGTAAAAGGAGGAACCCGATAGCTGCCCTGCGCGATTGGCATGTAGGTCATCGTGACGCTTTGCGATGACGAGATCTGGCCGTTGATAATGCTGGTGGAGGATTGACTCGACGTACCGCGCTTGCGAAAGCCTTCGATTTCGGGGAACTCACCGTAGTCTCTCAGGCGTTCATTTTTGACTGTAACCGTGATGGTCCACGCCTCGTTTTCGGCTACTTCGTCCGGTCCGAGCGTGATTTCGACGTCCTGGGCCAGAGTAGCCCCGGAAAAGAGAAAAAACCCCAAAAACGCCAGAAATCGGCCGATATTATGTACCGATGTCATAATTTTTCAATCCGATCAAAATTACGTCGCAATGACCTTACCAATTAACATTTTTTATATATTAACAGTCCAATGCATTTTTTGATTTTTTCATCTTACATCAAATTATCGCTGCTATGCTGAACTACGTCAAAACTGTACTCACAAAGGTGAGTTTTGACTCCCGGCTCTTTGAAAAAGAGCTGCGGAAAGCTATCAGGATGCTGATAGCCGAAGAAGTAAACGAACTCAGAAGGTGGTGTTACGCCAGCTTCGGGAAACAACATGAGGCGATTCTTAACCGGTGCTTTGTGTACGCTTAGTACATCTGCCGGACGCAAGCGTCAGTTTATCTGTATCTGACAAATAACAGAACGTTAAGGCGAATACCGAAATAACTGACGCGTGGGTACAAGAAGTTCAATGTTGAAACATCAGCCCCCTGCCAAGGCAGGGGGTTTTAATTTATTGAGGATACCGACAGAAGCCTGGCTATGGATGGCTGCACTCATAGCACTGGCATTTCATAATCCAGACTCTGGAAAACATCTGGCGCTATGTCCGCTCCATTACCTGGGTTTTGATTTCTGTCCCGGCTGCGGATTGGGTCGTTCAATATCTTACGCACTGCATGGCCAACTCGCTGACTCTTTATCGATGCATCCGCTGGGTGTATTTGCCCTGATTGTCTTATCTTACAGGATTGTTCAACTCATACGACATCACATCGCCTTCAATACATAACCTCTTTTGAAACCTACCTCTTAGTCTATGGCAAAAATTATCGACGTACTTCCCGAGCTGCAGGGTGAGGAAATGGCCTATGTGCAAAACCTGATCAAGGACCTGGATGATGAAAGGGCAAGATCCTTTGCCGTCGTGTATCGCGCGCGGAGAAGAGACCCTCAGCTCATCCTAATCACCGCACTCCTTGGATTTGTTGGATTCGCCGGCATACACCGTTTTCTTATCGACCAGATAGGCATGGGTATCTTGTACCTGTTAACTGTCGGCATATGCTGGGTCGGAACCATCATCGACCTGGTGAATTATCAAAAACTCGCGTTGGAGTATAACATGAAAGTGGCCCACGGCGCGATTTCGTCGATAGGGTAAGACCTCAGGCAGCCTTCTGAGACTTCTGCTTTCCCTGTTCGTCGGCTAAGGATTTTCCATCCGCGGAATCGTCAGTGTCGGTTTTTGATGCTTCGAATGATTTTCTCACGCTTTCCAGTTTCGACGGTGAACAGAAGGTCAGGGCGAAGGCCTCGCGCAGACTTCGGCTCTTGCGGATGTCGCGGAACAGCTCTATCCACTCGTGAAAGTTGAGGTAAATGGGATTGTAACTTTTGACAGGCTTGGTAATACCATAAGTCGGTTTTTCATCTTCAGGCTGAAATGTTCCAAACATGCGATCCCAAATGATGAAAGTGGAACCGTAATTCCTGTCGAGATATTTATCGTTGCTTGCATGGTGCACCCGATGATGTGATGGTGTAGTGAAGATGTATTCGATGACACGGGGAAGCTTGCGTATGTACTCCGTGTGAATCCAGAACTGATACAGCACGGCAATTTGATGACATATGAGGAAAGTCACAGGATCGAAGCCGACCAAAGGTACCGGAATAAAGAATATGATCTTAAGTTGCTGCGTCCAGCCCAGCCTGAAGGATACAGACCAGTTGTACTTTTCTGAATTGTGATGCGTGACATGGGTAGCCCACCAGAAGCGGTTTTCGTGCGCGATTCGATGCGCCCAGTATCGCCAGAAGTCCACCCAAACCAGGCAAAGTATGAATGACCACCACGTTGGCGGGATGCTCCACGGCACGAGATTGTAAAAGAAAAGCATCACACCAAACGTGAACACTTTCAGCGCCGCGTTCAACGCAACATTACCCAACCCAATAACGGTAGCGGCAAGCGTGTCTTTCGTATTGTAGTACTCTTTCTTCTTGTATAACGTCACCACCCATTCCACCAGCACCAATCCAATCATGACGGGCGCTGCATAGACGATGATATTGGGTATATCAAGGTTAATAAGATCCTCGTAGGTAACTACCTTCTTGTTCATTTCCTTAAAGTTGTGGGCGAAAATCCTGGGAGGAAGTGCACCCGGTACTTAGGGGTCTTTGCAATAAAGCAAATACCACACCCAATTACTAGCGCATTATGAAAACTTCTTCTCGGAATGAGGTTGACGTACATGGGCAATGTTGCGCATCAACCCCTCAAATCCTGCGCGTTTGAGCGCTGATCGGCCAAAAACAGCCTCAAAGGTTTCCTGCGTGATGTCTTTCCAGTCTTGTCGAATTATTTCTTTCAGCGGTTCTGAAGGATCGAGCCTGGGCTCACTGTGCGGGCGCGCAAAGCGATTCCATGGGCATACATCCTGGCATATGTCGCAGCCAAATATCCAATTGTCGAATTCATCCCCCGCTTCCTGAGGAATTTCTTCCCTGAGCTCAATGGTGTAGTAGGAAATGCACCGACTCCCGTCTACAACATACGGCTCTGGAATCGCATTGGTAGGACACGCGTCCATACATGCCGTGCATGTGCCGCAGTAATCTTTCGCAGGGGAGTCATATTCCAAGTCAAGGTCGATAATGAGTTCGGCAAGGAAGAAGAAGCTTCCCATGGTGCGGTTCAACAACAACGTATTCTTGCCAGTCCATCCGAGTCCCGCACGGGCCGCCCACGTTCGTTCCATTACAGGTGCGGAATCAACAAATGCCCGTCCGTTAATATCTCCGATTTTTTCCCTAAGCGTCTCGAGCAATTGCTTAAGACGCTCACGTATCACGAAATGATAGTCTTCGCCATAGGCATACTTTGCGATCTTCAGCGTGCCTTCCTGCGCCAGATCGGTGGAAGGGAAATAGTTGAAGATGAGGCTGACGACTGACTTGGCGCCGGGTACGAGCCTGGTAGGATCCACACGCTTGTCGAAATGACGCTCCATGTAGCCCATCTTGCCGTGATAGCCGCGACGAAGCCACTCCTCCAGCTGCCTTGCTTCCTCTTCCAGGAATTCCGCCTTCGAAATTCCGCAATAGGAAAAACCTAGCTGCAAGGCAGCGGTCTTGATGATGTGTGTGTTCTTAACGGTTTGCGACATAGAGCCGGCTCAGTCAAACAGACTTGGCCGATGGGATGCCGGCGGCTTTAACTTGAGGTGCTTATATGCCTTTTCAGTTGCCTCGCGACCCCTCGACGTCCGCTTTATGTAACCCTCCTGGATTAGGAACGGTTCATATACTTCTTCGATCGTCTCGGCTTCTTCGCCAGCCGCGGTGGCAATGGTAGATATACCGACGGGTCCGCCCTTGAACTTGTCAATGATCGTCATGAGAATGCGGTTATCCATTTCGTCCAGGCCATGCTCGTCGACGTCCAGTGCATTGAGCGCCATCTTCGCGATATCTATGGAAATAGTACCATTTCCCTTGATCTGCGCGAAGTCGCGCGTCCGTCGCAGGAGGTTGTTTGCGATACGTGGCGTTCCCCGACTGCGACGTGCAATCTCAAAAGCCGCATCGTCGTCGATGGGCGCGCCCAGAATGCTGGCAGAGCGTTTGACAATCCTGGTAAGCAACTGGGCATCGTAGTATTCCAGTCGCGCGTTGATGCCAAAACGGGCACGCAGAGGCGCCGTTAGCAAGCCTGCCCTTGTTGTCGCGCCAATGAGGGTGAAGGGGTTGAGACCTATCTGCACCGACCGGGCATTCGGACCGCTGTCGAGGAGGATGTCGATCCGGAAATCTTCCATCGCCGAATACAGGTATTCCTCAACGACAGGATTCAGCCGATGGATTTCGTCAATGAAAAGGACATCCCTCGGTTCCAGGTTCGTAAGCAAACCCGCCAGGTCGCTGGGCTTGTCCAGCACCGGACCGGACGTAACCTTGATGCCGGCCTCCATCTCGTGAGCGATGATGTGGGCGAGCGTAGTTTTTCCAAGTCCGGGGGGTCCATGGAGAAGGACGTGGTCGAGAGATTCATTGCGCTGGCGTGCTGCCTGCACAAAAACACGAATGTTATCGACAATCTTCTGTTGGCCGGTGAAATCTGCGAACGTGAGCGGTCGCAATACCTTCTCGAATTCTTTCTCGACGGCGCTCATGCCGGTACCTTCCGGATTCAGATATTCTTCACGCATAAACCATCCAGGATTCCGTCGAAAGGTAGCGAAATAAAAGATTATATTTGCCGCCCACACCCTCCTATGAACAACCGCGCACGGAACATTCTGTACACGATTTTTCTGTTGGCTTCCGTGTACGTTGTCTATACAATCCGAAAGAAGCCCGACGAGCCGCGCATTGCTTTTGCCGGTCGCACCATGGGGACGACATATTCCGTCATTTACTACGACGACAAGGGACGCGATTTGCAGTCGGCGGTGGACTCCGTACTTGAGGTGTTCAACAAAAGCCTGAATACGTATCTGCCTGACTCGGAAATTTCCCGGTTTAATACCGGTGCGTCACTGCGTTTCCAACTGCCCTACTTTTATCCTGTACTCAAGCGGTCAAAAGAAATATACGAGAGCAGCGGCGGCGCGTTCGATCCGACAGTGATGCCACTTGTAAATGCGTGGGGCTTTGGCCCTGCCAGGGCACTGCATCCGGATTCTGTTCAGATTGACTCCCTGCTGCAGTTTGTTGGAATGGACAAGGTTTTTTTCAACGAAGACAGCGTATGGAAAGAAGACCCTCGCGTACAACTCGACTTCAGCGCGATTGCAAAAGGATACGGTGTAGACATAGTTGCGAATCTTTTGAAGGAAAAGGGTATCAAGAATCTTTTTGTCGAAATCGGTGGAGAGGTAGTAACATCAGGCTCTAACATAGGTGAAGGACGACCCTGGCAGGTGGGCATCCTTGATCCGAACTCGACAATCGATATGCAGTCCTATATCGCCTACGCACAATTAAAGGATATGGCCCTCGCGACATCCGGAAATTATTTCAACTTTCGAATCGAGAACGGCAAGAAATTTTCCCATACCATCAACCCCGATATTGGTTACCCCGTACAACGGAACATCCTGAGTGCATCCGTCTTTGCAAAAGATTGCATGACGGCCGACGCATGGGCTACGGCGTTTATGGTTATGGGTGAACAGCGGGCCATGGAAATTCTCGATGAACGCGACGACATCAACGCCTTCCTGACATACACCCAACACGACGGATCGATCGGGACTTTTTCTACAGAGGGACTTCGCAACATACTCAAGCTAAACCGGAAGCAGCAGCCATGACCATAAAACTGATCGTGCTCTTCCTTGCGCCGTTGCTGGCGGGTCTTCTTATCTACCTCGTTCCGAAAGGTCGGAACGCGAATTACAGGCTGTTGCTTGTCTTCGCGGGCTCGTACCTGTTTGCTATAACGGTAAGCCACATTTTGCCCGAACTATATCTGCAGCACGAGGAGGTAGGGTATACAGGAATTTTCGTTCTTGCCGGATTCTTTCTCCAACAGGTGCTGGAGTATTTTACTTCAGGTGTCGAACACGGCCATTTGCATGGTCACCACGGCCATCACGATCACGACCATCACGACCATCATCACGATCATGCACACCACTCTCACACGATGTCAGCGTTTGTGCTGCTGGTGGCTTTGTGCATTCATGCATTCCTGGAAGGAGCAATGCTGGCGCAGCCCACGGTGGGCAGCGGCGTGTACAATGTCAACGCCGTACTCCTGGGTATCGTCCTTCATCGCGCGCCTGCGGCCTTCGCATTGATGACAGTCCTCGTCTTTCAACTCGGCTCGTCGCGAAAGGCATTGCCCTACCTGGTGGGCTTTTCCCTCGCCGCACCTCTGGGACTGCTGCTAAGCAACTATCTTTCGTCCAGTGAGGTATTGACGCGTAACGGACTGATGTACCTCTATGCATTGGTGTGTGGCAGCTTTCTTCAGATTTCCACGACCATCGTCTTTGAAAGCAGTCCCGGACACCGCTTCAATGCGATCAAGCTGCTTGTGGGGGGAGCAGGAGCGGTGACGGCGGTAGTTTTGGAAATGATCGTATAGGTCAGTGTAAGACCTTCGACGAGCTCAGGAATGAGCCGCTCTAGAGGTGATGTTAATGCCAATCGGAGACTCTGGTCGTAAGGTTGCCTGAGCGGCCGACGGACCATCACCGATTACCGGATTACCAAAAAATGTCTTCACATACTGCCAGCGTCCTCACCTTCTCCCTCTACCTCGCGGTAGTCATTGCCCTCCTGGCTTTCTGCTACGCGCGACCCTCCTACAATTGGGACATGCTTGCGTATGCCGCGGTGATCCTGGATGATGGGGAAACTAGCCCGGAGGCATTACACGCGGAAGTCTATCGCGTTGCCTCAGAGGAGGTCCCGGAAAGGGAGTATCGCATGATGGTAGACACAACGCATCAGCTTCGCAGTGAAGTATTGCGGAATTCGGAACGTTTTTACCAGTTTCTTTCATACTTCAGGGTCAAGCCATTGTACGCCGGACTGTGCAATCTCTTCTATTCGATAGGTGTGCCGCTCACGAAGGCGACAGTCCTTCCATCTATACTTGGGATTTTTGTGTTGGCATTGCTGTTGTTCTATCGCTTCTCCCGCAACTTTCCGTCATGGGCTGCGGCGATCCTGGGACTATCGATGTTATGCATGCCCCCTGTGCTTGAAGCTGCCCGGCTTTCAACGCCAGATGCGTTGAGCGCGGTTGTTTTACTTGGCGCATTCCTCGTGTACCTCTACGGCGCGAACGTGTATTGGTT
>QGUY01000159.1 GCA_003242315.1 Bacteroidota bacterium | reverse complement strand
CGGGACGAAAGGCGTTGAGTTCAATTACTTCACAGGACCTCACCCGTCGGGCTGTGTAGGTGTTCAGATTCACCATATCGATCCGATCAACCGTGGGGAAGTTGCGTGGACCATCAATCCCTATGGTGTTATTCAGATCGGCAAGCTGTTTCTCAACGGCATTTACGACGCATCGCGTATTGTAGCCCTTGTTGGTTCTGAAGTTAAGACGCCGCAGTACTATAAAACCTGGACTGGCGCGAGCATCACCAAGATGATCGCGAACAACATTAAGTCGGATCATGTGCGGTATATATCGGGCAATGTCCTGACGGGAACAAAGATTCCGGCTGATGGTTTTGTCGGGTTCTTTGATCACATGGTTACCGTCATACCTGAGGGCGACTACTACGAATTCATGGGGTGGATTTCTCATGGCTTCAGGAAGCTGAGTCTGCAGCGTGCCTGGGGCTTATTTTCTTTCCTTACTCCGAAGAAAGAGTATGTCCTCGATACGAATACGCATGGTGAGCCGCGCGCATTTGTACAGACAGGCGTGTTCGAAAAGGTAACACCCATGGATATTCTACCTACCTATCTGATCAAAGCTATTATCGCGGAAGACTTTGATGAGATGGAGGCGCTGGGTATCTATGAAGTCATTGAGGAAGACCTGGCCCTTTGCGATTTTGTAGACGTCTCAAAGCACAACATACAGGCATTACTCCGCGAGGGTATAGAACTCATCAGGAACAGCTAGCCGGTCATGAATTTCTTACGAAAGCAGTTAGACAGCGTTAAGCCCCACTTCGAGAAGGGAGGGAAGTATCACAAGTTCTATTACATCTTTGAAGCGATCGATACTTTTCTCTTTGCACCCAATACGGTAGCTCCAACCAAAGGTGCGCAGGTACGGGACGCGATCGACATGAAGCGGCTGATGATCACGGTGGTCATCGCCATGCTTCCCTGTCTGTTCTTTGGTATCTATAACGTAGGGTATCAGCACTTCCTGGCGCAGGGTGTGGAGGCCAGCGCTGGCGAGATGATCTTGATCGGGCTGAAGCAGGTGCTGCCCATCATCATTGTATCGTATGTCGTGGGGCTGGGAATTGAATTCGCTTTCACTGTCTGGCGTAAACACCCAGTCAACGAAGGGTTCCTGGTAACAGGGTTGTTGATCCCTCTGATTATGCCGCCGGATATTCCGCTCTGGCAAGTGGCGCTTGGAACAGCGTTTGCCGTCATCATCGGTAAGGAGGCGTTTGGAGGAACCGGAATGAACATCCTTAACGTCGCGCTTACGGCGCGTGCCTTTCTATACTTTGCATACCCTGCTGACATTTCGGGTAATGTGTGGACATACCTTCCTGAAGGAACTGAAGTCGTATCCGGATATTCCGGTGCCACACCGCTGGCCGTGAGTTACGAGGCTGCGGTGAGCGCCAAACAGGCAGTTATCGCGTATGAAGAGGCTGCCCTTCTTGCAGCCGAAGACCCCACGCCGCTGAATCAGGCCGCTGCGGAGCATGCACGTCATGTAGCCGACTCTCTGAACACGGGGCATTTGGTGTCGGACGCTCTGGCTAACACCTGGCATGAAGGCCTTTACGATTTCTCCAACATGTTTTTTGGTCTGATCCCCGGGTCCATCGGCGAAACGTCGACGCTGATGTGCCTGATTGGGGCTCTTATTCTTATCATCACCGGGGTTGGCAGCTGGAAGATTATGGTGAGCGTGATGGCAGGCGCGTATCTGACGGCCCTGGGACTTAATCAAGTGGCAGGCTCGAATGAATACTTGCTTATGCCGGCCCATTATCACCTGGTAATTGGCGGACTGGCATTTGGTGCAGTTTACATGGCAACCGATCCGGTAACGGCGGCACAAACAGAACGCGGGAAATGGATATATGGTTTTCTAATAGGATTTCTGTCCATACTCATACGGGCGTTCAATCCGGCTTACCCGGAAGGAGTGATGCTGGCCATCCTCCTTATGAACGTTTTTGCGCCGCTTATTGATTACTATGTAGTACAGGCCAACAAAAAAAGGAGATTACGTCGTGCAACAGCAGTCTAACGGGTATATCATCGGTTTTGTCCTTGTCCTCTGTGTATTGATTGGAGGATTGCTGGCCGGAACGTCCATTGTTCTGGGGCCGGCCCAGCAGAAGTCGCTGGAATTGGATACCAAGTCGCAGATACTCAGCGCAGTGAGAGCGGTCGTGGACGTTCCTGAAAAACCGGACGAGGTACTGGCGACCTATGAAAAGCGGATTACGTCCACCGTAGTGAACTACAATGGTGAAGAGGTCACGACGTTACCTGATGGGACACCCATCGTTGCGGAGAATGTAAACGTGGCCGCCGAGTACGGCAAGCCCTTGAAAGAACGCTTATATCCGGTTTTTCGTCTTGTTGATGAGAATGACGCCAATCGCGTTCAGGCGTATATTCTCCCAGTGTATGGCAACGGCCTTTGGGACAAGATATGGGGTTATGTTGCCCTTGATCAGTCGATGGAAACCATCGTAGGAACCTCATTCGATCACAAAGCTGAGACGCCAGGTCTGGGACAGCGTATCGCAACGCCTGAAATTCAGGACAGATTTGTCGGGAAGAAGATTTTTGATGACGAAGGTAAGCTTGTCTCAGTAACGATGATGAAGGGAGAGCACGGTGGTGGTGAAAACAGCATAGCATATTATGCAGACGATCCCCATCGTGTTGATGGTATGTCGGGAGCAACCCTTACCGGAAACGGCCTGAACGCCATGCTCAAGACTTACTTTACGGGCTACAGAAATTTTATCAAGAAGGTTAGGGCCAACGCCACCTCGACGGCGGATGCCGGTCAATAAATACTGAACATTATGGCAGAAGGAACGCTGGAAAAAACGGGCTCTGCGGTTGTAAAGAAACCATCGGAACCATTACTGTCGAAGCGACGCCGCAAGATCGTGGCTGATCCGCTTAATGAAGAGAACCCAATAACCGTGCAGGTTTTGGGTATTTGTTCTGCGCTTGCTGTTACAGTGAAGCTTGAGCCAACCCTGATCATGGGTGTCTCGGTGATATTCGTAGTAGCGCTATCAAACCTTGTGATTTCATTGATCCGCAACTATGTTCCCAACCGGGTGCGCATTATCGTGCAGTTGTCGGTGGTTGCAACGCTGGTTACGCTGGTTGCAGAGATACTAAAGGCTTACAACTACCCAATGTATAAGGTACTGGGCGCGTTTGTAGGCCTTATCATCACAAACTGCATTGTGATGGGACGGCTTGAGGCATTCGCGATGGGTAACAAGCCCTACGAGTCGGTCCTCGACGGCCTCGGTAACGGAATGGGTTATGCGTGGATACTTCTTACGGTAGCACTGTTCCGCGAATTGCTCGGTTCGGGTTCGGTATTCAACTACCCGGTTTTTGCCAACCTCGGGATAGCTTATACCAACAACTCAGTAATGGTTGACTCCATTGGTGCCTTTATGGTACTGGGGATTATCATCTGGGTGCAGCGCACGCGTACGGGATATGTAGAAACGCATTAAAAGCATGCGATATGGAGCTTATTAATATAGGGATCAAATCCATCTTCATTGAGAACATGATCTTTGCCTACTTCCTGGGCATGTGTTCGTTTCTCGCGGTTTCGAAGAAGGTTTCCACTGCCATCGGTCTCGGATCTGCCGTAGTCTTTGTTAACGGCATCACGGTTCCTGTGAACTGGCTCATTCAGGAAAAACTACTGACAACAGGAGCGCTGGCTAAGCTTGGCTTGGGATCTGCATTTGAGAACGTGAACCTGGAGTTTTTGCAGTTCATCATGTTCATCTGTACCATTGCCGCAATTGTACAGCTGGTCGAAATGGTGATTGAAAAGGTGTCGCCGGCGCTTTACTCCAACCTCGGTATTTTTCTTCCCCTGATTGCGGTGAACTGTGCCATCCTGGGGTCTTCCCTCTTCATGGTTCAGCGCACCTATACCCTCGCAGAGGCTACGGTATTCGGCGTGGGTAGTGGAGTGGGTTGGCTTCTTGCCATCACCGCGCTCGCAGCAATACGGGAAAAACTGAAATATTCTAATGTACCGGCTCCGCTCAAAGGCCTGGGCATTACCATGTTCATTACAGGCCTCATGGCGTTTGCGTTCAAGTCGTTTATCGGTATCGCCTTGTAGCCCGGACACTTCCCGAAAAGCATTGTATGGCTCCCGGGCAAAAATCCGGGAGCCATTTTAATTTTTGATGGTATGGACAAGACGTTGCGAAGAATTCTTCGATACTTTTTTAGCGGTACTCTATTCATCGTGCCGCTCGTTGCCACAGTATACTTTTTCTTTGAATCGTTTCGGTGGCTGGACGGCCTGCTCAATCTGCCTTACCCAGGCGTTGGCTTCGCGATCATCGTTGGCGTGGTTACCGTGTTTGGATACCTCACTACCCATTATGCATTTCGAACCGTAACCGATGTGTTGGATCAGACGATCAATAAAATTCCACTGGTAAAGCTGATCTACTCTTCGCTTCGCGACCTGATAGGCGCATTTGTTGGAGAGCGGCGGAAGTTCGACAAACCCGTTCTTGTCGAAATCAACCGCGAGAACAAGCTTTATCAAATCGGCTTCATTACGGAACAGGACCTCTCTGAACTGGGATTGCATGATATGGTATCGGTGTACCTTCCTCATTCGTACGCCATCTCAGGAATTCACTACATTGTCCCGCGCGATCGGGTGCGTGCGCTCAACATACCCGGTACCCTGGCGATGAAGTACATCGTCTCCGGAGGCGTTTCCGGTCTCAGTGAATTGCGGCATGACGCCCCGCCGCAAAACGCCTGACGCCTTTTCTGACTCCCCGGCAGGCCGGACCGGCCCTTTGATTTCTTGGATCGGCCGCGTTACTTGCAAGGGTAGCTCATGAGGAACCTGAACATATTTGCTCGCCTGTTCATCTCCCATACGGGCATGGGACTGACGGTCGTGATAATACTTTCCGTTATCGTTTATTTGTTCCTGCGAAATACCCTCATCCAGCGTACAGTTGATCAGCTTTCCGCAATTAATGTTCTCGAAAAGGACCTCATCCAGATTCACCTGGCACAACTGAAGGGCGAACTGGAGGGCCTCAGAGAGCAGGCAATCCTCCACAGGTTCTTCCAGCCGGCAAACACCCAGGAAGCCAATGAGGAATTCGGCGACCTCCTGGGATTTCACGGGTTCGAATCCCTTTGGATATACGATGCCGGCGGTAACCTGATCTTCAGTACAGATAGCACGTTGCATGATTATTTGAGCATGGCGCTCACCGGCCAAACGGGTGCCCGTGATTCAGTCCGCCTTGTTGATGCGACACCTTTTGCACCGGGTCATCAAACCACATTGTTGTTCTTTATGCCTGTCGTCGGCGACGTGGGTATGGAAGGAACACTGATTGCCCGGCTTGCTTTTGAAAGGATACAAACCATACTCCTGGAAGAGACCGGAATGGGCATCACTGGTGAATCATACATCGTTGGAGATGATTTCAGAATGCGATCACGCTCGCGATTTTTTCCTGAACGCGTTCCATATGATGTAGAAGCGGATAGGGAGTCAGTGACGCGCGCGATCAGGGCCAGTGGAGACCCGGCCCATATTGTCCGGGACTACCGAGGTGTCGAGGTACTCAGCGCATACAATGTCCTCAGGATTGGCGATGTCAACTGGGTGATTCTTTCTGAAATGGATCTCGATGAAGCGATGAAACCCGTCAGGGGATTGAGGAACTCTCTGATTGGCGCCACCTTTCTCTTAATGATTGTCGCCGTTATGATCTCTTACGGGCTTTCAACGGCCATATCCAAGCCGGTCCTGGCAGTGCGCGATCTTATGACCTCGCTTTCGCATGGCATCATACCGCGAAAACGTGCGACGGCCTATCCGAATAATGAAATAGGGCAAATGGGGGAGGCCATCAACCAACTCATTGAAGCCTTCGAAAGATCAGTTCGTTTTGCCAATGCTATTGGATCGGGACAATTCGATACGCCGTATGAAAAGCTTAGCGACTATGACTCGCTTGGTACAGCGCTGATCAACATGCGGGATCGACTGAAACAATTAAATGAAAATGAAATTCGCCTCGCGAAAAGCAGAACGGCCGCATTGCTCGAAGGTCAGGAATTGGAACGCAGACGCATTACACTTGACCTGCACGATGGCGTAGGACAACTCCTCACTGCTATACGTATGCGTGTTGAGCTTGTGGAAGGGAACGAGGATCGAAAAAAGGAAATCAAGGCGCTCATCAATGAAACTATAGCGGAGGTCAGAAGGATATCGTACAACGTCATGCCTCAGGCGCTGGTCGACTATGGATTGAAAGCCGCTCTGGAGGGCTTGTGCGACACGATTAGAAAATATTCCGGTGTGAGGGTCGACTTCAACTACGTTGAAACGGGCGAAGTGCAGCCGGATTTCGAGGTCAGCATTGCCATCTTCCGGATAGCGCAGGAAGCGATGAACAATGTTCTCAAGCATGCCGGTGCGACACAGGTAGACCTTCACCTTGCGCTCAGTCCGGAACAGGTATACCTCATCGTGGCAGATAACGGTAAGGGATTTAATCCCGGTGACCTGAAGAAGGACGAGGCGGGATACGGGCTTCGCAATATGAAGGAGCGTGCCCGACTGCTAAACGGAGACTTTGATGTAAATTCAACGCCCGGTCAGGGCACTGTTATAGAAGTGACGATACCCTTGCAACCCGGCAACGCTGTATGACACCAATCCGGCTACTCCTTGCTGATGACCATCCGCTGATACGTGAAGGAATTCGCTCGTTATTGAGCGGTAATGAACGCCTTCAGGTCGCGGGCGAAGTTGAAGACGGTCAGGCGCTGATCGATGCGTATAAACGCCTGCAACCCGATGTCGTACTGGCGGACATCAAGATGCCGCGGGTCACCGGACTGGAAGCGCTAAGGGAGCTGGTTAAAGAGTTTCCCAATATCCGTTTTGTTGTTCTGACCATGCATGAGGAGCGGGAGTACGTCATCAATGCGCTGCGCCTCGGGGCAAGCGGCTATGTCATGAAAAATGCGGAACGCGATGAGTTAATTAAGGCGGTTATCACGGTCTATGAAGGGGGGAGGTATTTCAGTCCCGAGGTGGCAAACATTCTCGCCGATGCAGTTTCCGGAAATGCAACGCCGGCGCTTCCGGAGGTATCACCCCGTGAAAAGGAGGTCCTCGACCTGGTCGCTCACGGCCTGAGTACCAAGCAGGTAGCAGACAAGCTTGGGATCAGCACCCGCACGGTGGAGACTCATCGTATCAACATGCTTAAGAAACTCAAGGTCAGTAATACAGCCGAACTCATCCGCAAGGCCATCGAATTAAACATCATAAAACTTTGACATCCCGGAAAACCCCTAGTCTTTTGTCCGGTAAAGACCCGACCCGTTTTCGCTGATTTACCTGATCGATAGGCATTGGGCAGGGCCGTTAATTTGAATAGGTACAAAACGAATTAACGTCCCATGAATATTGCAAAGAGCCTTATGCTCGTCGCTCTTGTCGGCCTGGCCGGCGTTGCTGGCGCGCAGTCTCCGGTTGATCAGCCCGCGAACAACCACACGTCCTGGATCGTGTACAAACCCATCAACCGAATCTCCAACAAGCAGTTATTCGAAAGCCACTGGCTGAACGCGTCGCATCGGTATGTCGTTTCCCCCACATATCCGAACGCAGCCATGACCAAGGCGGTGCATCGAGCAGAGGAGCAGGGCGAGTATGGGAATGTTGTTTCGAAGGGATATCCGACCTGGACGATTTCGAAGCCAATTCATAGGAAATAGTTTCAGACGCACTCGCAGATGCAGTCGCAGATTAGTTGCAGTGCACTACTGCGTCTGCAGCTGCGCCTGCGCCTCCCTCTGCATCTGTCGTTCTAAAAGATACTCCAAATCAGTCACAACATTCATATAATTAATGTATCCCTCATACGGCGTGTCGTAGTGACTAAAATATTTGTGTACGTCGCCGTCCTGCCAATATTTCGTGCACATATAGTAGAAGTGATCTGAAGTCAGCAGCCGTGCCCATGTCTCCAGAAGTTCGGGCGAATCGCTGGACTTTATGTGCCGCTCCAGGCTGTAGATCCGTTCAATTGCGTCGTGTTGTAAGCTGTTTCCGATCCAGGCGGAAAGGTCCCGTTCCAAATCAGCCCAGGAGCTGAAGGCATGTACGTCATACTCACCGCGGGTTGGATAACGTGCAATGACCTCGGAGGGCGTCAGGAAGTCGAAGTCAGGATGATGCAGGATTTCCGTGGGGAGACATCTAAGAAAGTCGAAGATACCGGTCTCCGGCCATTGGTGTTCACCAAAGGTTTCATAGTCCATAAAGAGATTGACGATCTCGCCGTTGCCAGCAATCTGGTGTATCCAATGTGCGAATTTGGGCGCGGTGAGAGGCCACTGTTGCCATCCTTTGTCGGAAAATCAAAAGGCGATGTCGTCGGAAAGCTTATAGTTCTTCGGCAGAACCGCGAAGGTTGAGCTGTGGGGGGGATGGTAAACGAAGTTCGGGCTTCGGCCGGCCAGAGCGTAATCGAGTCCCTCGCATAGTACGCCCTTGTAACCCATGGTGTCGAGGAAGGCTGCGAGCTCGTTGTTATAGATCAGCTCGGTATTGCGGAACACGACTGGCGTCTGGTCAAAGAGTGCTTCGATTTTCTCGGTATGAGCTCTGACCTGACGCATGAACTCCTCCCGGGAGTAGAGGAAGCTAAGCGAATGGTAATATGTTTCCGCCAGGAATTCAACGCATCCTGTTTCTGCAAGCTCCTGAAAGGATGCAATGACATCCGGGCGGAATCGTTCCATCTGTTCGAGCGCGGTTCCGGTGATGGAGTAAGCAATTCGAAAGCGGCCCTCGTGGCGGCGGATGAGTTCCAGCATCAGCCTGTTCGCCGGCAGGTAGCATTTGTCGGCCACGCGGTTCAGAACCGTGCGGTTGGCAGCGTCGTCAAAATAATCATGGTCGTAACCGATCTGGAAGCAGCTATACGATTTCAACCGCCACGGCTGGTGTACCTGGAAGTAGAAGCAAACTGATGTCATAGGTTCCGGAGTTCGTGTTGCTAATGGTCAACGGATCAGTTAAGGATC
>QGUY01000158.1 GCA_003242315.1 Bacteroidota bacterium | reverse complement strand
TTGCTGATCCCCCCGATCGACCGGGCTTGTACCGGCGTAGCCTTTTTCCATAACCCCGGCGCTTATGACCCTGACGGCGATAGCCTTTCTTTTGAACTGGTAGTACCGTTCTCCGACCGCAACCTTCAGGTCGTGCGCTACCAGGACCCTGCCGCCAATGATCCTCGTCAATTTTATCTGGACTATGGCTCCGGCAACGAAAATGGCGATGGTCCCCCGTCGTTCAGGATTGATCCGATAGACGGCACCATTACCTGGGATGCGCCCGGCAAACAGGGTGAATACAATATTGCGTTCGTGATTGTCGAGTGGCGGAAAATCGCCGGACAGTGGATCAGGATTGGCTTCGTGAGACGGGATATGCAAATCCTCGTCAGCGAATGCGAAAACGACCGGCCCGACCTGATCATTCCCGAGGACATATGCGTGGAAGCGGGTACCTTGTTAACGGAGACAATCTTTGGCATCGATCCCGAAAATCATCCGGTTAAGATCGAGGCGTTCTCCGAGATCTTTAACTTCCCTCCGGCAAACTCGCCTGCAAAGTTTTCACCGCAACCGGATTTTCGTCCGTCGAATCCTCCTTACGAACTCCAGTTCGAATGGCAGACGACGTGTAATCACATCAAGCAGCAACCTTATCAGGTCGTCTTCAAGATTACCGACAACCCGGGCAAGGACGGTCCACGCCTGGTGACGTTCAAGACGTGGAACATAACTGTTGTGGCACCCAAACCTGTATGGGAAGCCGCTACGCTGGATCCAAGTAGCCGGTCCGTTGAACTCGACTGGGAAAACTATGCGTGTCAGAATGCGCGCGATATCCAGGTATGGCGACGTGTGGACTCATATCCATATACCCCGGACAACTGCGAGACCGGTATGCCGGAATCTTTAGGGTATAGTCTGGTAGCAACCGTACCTGCAGATGGTATTTCTGCTTACATCGATAATAACGGAGGCGCTGGACTGGCGCCCGGTGCTACCTATTGCTACCGCCTTGTAGCTGTATTCCCTCCGCCAACGCTGGGAGAAAGCTACATGTCGGAAGAAATTTGTGTAGGCCCCATATTGGCTGATGCACCAGTGATAACACACGTCACCGTGGATGAGACGGACCTCGAGAATGGTGTGATTACCGTTCGCTGGCGAGAGCCGTTCGACGCTGATCCTGCACAGTTTCCGCCACCCTATCAATACAAGGTGTTGCGAGGGGAAGGTTTTGCCGGACCTCCAACAACTGAAGTCAGCGGAATGCTCACAACGTTGACCTTTACAGACACGGGCTTGAACACTGAGAACGTCGTCTATAATTACGCGATCGTATGCTATGACAACAACGGCAATGTGGTAGACACTTCGGCAGTAGCGTCATCAGTGCGTGCAGAAGCTCGGTCTGAACTCCAGCGCATTGATGTGACCTGGTCGGCGTCGGTTCCGTGGTCGAATGTTTCGCCCGAATATCCGGTGCACCTGGTGTACAGGGGTAGCCCGGGACAGGATCCTGAGGACTTTGAACTTGTTGGCAACGTCGACGTAACGGCTGACGGATTCATTTACATCGACCAGGGACTGGAGGACGATCAGATATATTGCTATCGCGTGTTGACGCGCGGTACGTACGGCAATCCCGAGATCGACGAGCCCCTGGAGAACTACTCGCAGGTTGTCTGCGCTCAGCCCAGTGATACAATACCTCCCTGCCAGGTTGCTTTGCCTGTAGCGATCGATGCGCCGGATTGCGACAACTACACCGGCGGATGTGGCGAGACTGTGTTTTCCAACCGCATCGAATGGCAACGCCCTGTTGGTGGTGAGTGCCAGAATGATATCGATTCGTATAACATCTATGTTTCGGCCACAATGGGCGGTGAGTTTGTGTTGCATGCCACGGGTGTACGCGACCTGTTCTTTGAAGACAAGAATCTCGCCTCCAATGCGCGATGCTATCGCGTTGCCGCGGTAGACCGTTCTGGAAATGTGGGCCCGTTGAGCGATCCCGTTTGCATCGACAATTGCCCGTATTACGAACTCCCGAACATCTTCACGCCGAATGGCGACAAGTGTAATGATCTTTTCAGTGCGTACAATAACAGACCGATCGAAGGTACCGGAGAGGAAGGCGGACCTTGCACTTCGCTGAATCCCGACAACCGCGCCAAGTGCGCACGCTTCGTAGACAAGGTTGAGTTCCGCGTATACAACCGTTGGGGCAAGGAAGTCTACAAATACGAATCCGGCGGTGAACGCACGATATACATCGATTGGGACGGCCGCGACGAAGATGGTCGTGAGCTTGCCTCCGGCGTTTACTACTACGTCGCTGAAGTCACATTCCTTACCAGCGACCCCGCGAAACGGCATCAGACGTTGAAGGGGTGGGTGCATCTGTTGAGGTAGTGTGTTGATGTGTTAATGTGTTGATGTGTTGATGTGTTGATGTGTTGAAGTTTCTGACTCGCCACTAGTGTGCTGGTGGTCTATTTGTTACTGGCGACTCACAGGTCATTGTCTCACTCCCCACGCTCCTTGATCCCCTAAAAGGGTCCAACGCGCAGGTCCCATCCAAAAACTGGCATGAGTCCCGGGAGTATTTGTAACCCTCCGGAAGCCAGATAACTTCAACACGTGAGCACATCAACACATCAACACATTTTTTTACCTTTGGCCCCAATACTCTAATCGCAAACCAAAGTGAAGGCATTCATCTTCCCCGGACAGGGTTCACAATTTCCCGGAATGGGCAAAGAGCTCTACGATAACAATCCAAAAGCACGTGAATATTTTGACAAGGCGAATGCGTTGCTGGGCTTCGACATCACGTCGATCATGTTTTCAGGGACGGCCGACGAACTGAAACAGACCCGTGTTACCCAGCCTGCTATTTTTATCCACTCGGTTGCCGCGGCGTTGTCCGGTGAAGGGTTTGCTCCGGACATGGTTGCCGGACACTCCCTTGGTGAATTCTCAGCGCTTGTCGCAAGTCGCGCCCTCACGTTCGATGACGGCCTCCGCCTTGTAGCGCGACGCGCAGAGGCGATGCAACGCGCATGCGATTTAAACCCATCGTCAATGGCCGCGGTACTTGGCCTTGACGACAAGGTCGTTGAAGAGATATGTGCCTCGATCGATGACGTGGTCGTACCCGCGAACTACAATTGTCCGGGACAGCTCGTGATCTCGGGAACGACGACAGGGGTGACGCTCGCCGTTGAAAAGCTCAAGGCTGCGGGCGCCAAGCGTGCCATGATACTACCCGTGGGTGGTGCCTTCCATTCTCCCCTCATGGAGCCTGCACGTCAGGAACTTGCCGACGCGATCGCATCGACGACATTTTCAAAACCCGTGTGTCCGGTGTATCAGAATGTCAATGCCTTGCCTTCTGTTGATGTGGAGGACATACGCAGGAACCTTATCGAGCAACTCACGGCACCCGTGCGATGGACCCAATCTGTTCAAAACATGGTGAAGGACGGCGCGCGACAGTTTTATGAATGCGGACCCGGAAAAGTATTGCAGGGATTGGTGCGAAAGATCGCGGCTGATGTTGAGACGGGTGAATTCGGCGCTGTGAGTGCTGCTGGTTAGGCGAGCCGTTCAACTTCGGAGTGATCGGGACACTCTATAAGGAGCGTGTGAATGGTCTTCTGTAGTTCGGGGTGCACAAAATCCGGAATCAACTCCGCGAGAGGTTCCAGCGTGAAGCGTCTCAATGGTATACCCGGATGAGGAATATTGAGACGCGCGTTGTGAATGACCCGGTCATCATAAAACAGGATGTCGATATCAATGATGCGTGCATCCCATTTCACATGGCGGACGCGTCCCATCGATGCCTCAATAGCGTTTATTCCATCCAGAAGTTCGTGGGCTTCAAGAAAGCTGCTGATTTGAACGACCTGGTTGAGGAAGTACGGTTGATCAGTGATACCCCACGGCGCAGTGCGGTAGCGTGATGACCGGTTCGTGATTGTACCTAGCTTTGACGCGATTTCTCCCAGCGCTTGGGTGAGATTGGCGGCGGTGTCGCCCAGGTTCGATCCGAGGAGCAGAAAGATGTTATCTGACTGCGTTTTCCCGGATTGTCTGCCTGGTTTTATTATGGTAGGCACATTCCTTATTTTTGGACACAAAAATACACCAAATGGGATTCTTCAAAGCATTTCTTTCTTCTTGCCTTGGTGCGCTGGTCGCCATGATCATCTTTACAATTCTGGTCATTGCGGTCATTGCTGGCATGACGGGAGAGAAGCAAGTCATTATTAAGGGCAATTCAATCCTTCACATCACGCTTGATGACCCAATAAACGAACTTGAAGTAGAGAACCCGTTGGCAGGGTTGCCGTTACCCGGCTCGTCCGGTCAGAACATCGGCGTATTGCAGTTGATTCGCACTATTGAACACGCTCAGAACGACGACAATATCAAAGGGATACTTCTTCAGGTGGAGCAGCCGCAGGCGTCAGTAGCTACGCTCGATGAAATCCGGCAAGCGCTTATTCGGTTCAGGGAGAGCGGCAAGTGGGTGTTGGCCTATTCAGCCAACATGAGTGAAGGCGCGTACTTTGTGGCATCTGCTGCCGACGAGATTTACATGAACCCGGAAGGGCGCTTCGAATTCAATGGCCTGACGGCGCAGTTCATGTCGTTTAAGAAGTTGCTCGACAAGCTTTCGATCCATCCTCAGGTGTTTCGCGTCGGCGAATTCAAGAGCGCTGTTGAGCCCTTCCTGATGGAGAAGATGAGCCAGGAGAATCGCCAGCAGCTCTCGTCCATTATTGAATCGATTCACTCGCACATTCTGGAGCGTGTATCTGAGTCGCGTGGAATTCCCGTCGCTGAACTAAAGCACATCGCTGATAACAGTCTTGCGCGCGATGCTAAGCAAGCGGTGTCGCTCAACCTCATCGATTCTGCGCTGTACTCTGACGATGTCGAAGAAATTCTTATGGATCGCGTAGGTGTTTCAGAACGCGATCAGCTTTCACTCGTGAAGTATGGACGCTATCGCAAAAGCTTCAGCCTTTCCAAACCGTCCAGCAATGAGATCGCTGTAATCGTGGCAGAGGGCACTATACTTCCGGGTAAGTCCGATGACCAAACGCAACCACTCGTGGGAGCGGAAACTTACGTGAAGCTCATACGTCGTGCCCGATTGAGCAATCGCATAAAGGCTATAGTACTGCGTGTGAATTCTCCGGGAGGTGAGTTTCAGGCGTCTGATATGATCTGGCGCGAATTGAGGCTTGCATCTGAAGTGAAGCCTGTGATTGCGTCGATGGGTGACTATGCCGCTTCGGGTGGATACTACCTGGCGATGGCATGTGATACCATCGTTGCGCGTCCTGCGACGATCACAGGCTCCATTGGCATCTTCGGTGTCATATTCGACTTGTCGGACTTCTTCGATGAAAAGCTCGGCATCACGTTCGACGAAGTGCGCACGGGTAAATTCGGAGAGATGTTTACCGTTACCCGACCGCTCACGGCAGAGGAGCGCGCCTTTTGGCAGCAGGAGCTTGACGAAAGCTATGAGACCTTCCTGGAAAAAGCGGCTGAAGGAAGAGGCATGACGAAGGATGCTGTTCGTGCGGTGGCAGCGGGACGCGTATGGAGTGGGGAAGAGGCATCAGAGATCGGGCTTGTCGATGTGCTCGGCGGTTTTGATGAAGCAGTGCAGATCGCTGCCGAACGCGCGGGTGTAGGTGACGACTACAGGCTCCGCTACTATCCCGAAAGGAAGTCGTTCCTCGAGCTGTGGCTGGAGCAGGCGCAGGAAGACCAGGCGCGCACCGAGATGGGGGACCTCTATCGGTGGTATAACGAAGTCAAAAAGATCAGTGAATATCAGGGCGCACAGGCGCGCCTTCCTTTTGAATTTGTATTGGAATGATGATAAAAGATACCATGAGCGAAATACGGAATGACTGGACCCGCGAGGAGATCGCCTCGATTTACAACATGCCGATAATGGAACTGATCTACCGGGCAGCTACCGTACATCGCCGGTATAACGATCCCTCTGAAGTGCAGGTATGCACACTGTTATCGATCAAGACAGGTGGATGCCCTGAGGATTGCGCTTACTGTCCTCAGGCTGCGCGCTATCATACGGACATCAAAGTGCATCGTCTGCTTGACGTTGAGGAGGTGCTTGCCAAAGCCAGTGAAGCGAAGGAGGCAGGCAGCACGCGTTTCTGCATGGGCGCTGCGTGGCGCGAAGTTCGTGACAACCGCGACTTCGACAAAGTCATTGAGATGGTCAAGGGTGTCAATGCCATGGGCATGGAAGTATGCTGCACGTTGGGCATGCTGACACCAGAGCAAGCGCGTCGTCTGAAGGAAGCGGGATTGTACGCATACAATCATAACCTCGACACCAGTGAATCATACTATCACGAGATCATCTCAACACGGACCTATGAAGATCGTCTCGACACGCTTGAACACGTACGCGAAGCAAACATTGCCGTATGCTCGGGTGGAATCATAGGGATGGGCGAAGGTGAAACAGATCGCATCGATATGCTCATGACGCTGGCAAATCAACCCAGCCATCCGGAATCAGTTCCAATTAACGCTCTGGTGCCTGTGCCGGGAACGCCTCTTGAGAACCAGCCCAAGGTTCCGGTATGGGATATGATCCGGATGATCGCCACTGCACGCATCATAATGCCCCGTGCTATGGTACGGCTCTCCGCCGGCCGCGTACGCATGTCTATCGAGGAACAGGCACTGTGCTTCCTGGCGGGCGCCAACAGCATCTTTGCAGGGGACAAATTGCTCACCACTCCGAACCCCGGATACATCGCCGACCAGGAGTTGTTCCAAACGCTGCAACTGCGTCCGATGAAAGCCTTCCAGATGGAAAAACAGGTACGCTAGGGGCCGATTTTACCACGATTTTTGATGTAAGATTTTGTTGGATTTTGTCACATTCGTGTATCAATTGTGACAAAATCGCCTCAGTGCTGACTTAAAAGAAGCCATGCAACATACCCGAGGCGGTTACTTTTTTTTGGTGTCATCAGCGACTCACCGGCAGATAAATTCAACTCATCCTCTGTATTCCCACGATGGTCCGGGTCCAGGCGCTACTTATCCTTCGCTATTCTCCGTTTAGCGATAAGCTCTGCTGAATGTAATGACAGCTAAACATTACTCTCGCCCTGTTGGTAGGTCGAGAGGAGAGTGTGTTTTTTTAACAGGATGTGACACACACGGGCGCGTCCGTTCAGCCTTTTTTTGAGAAAATCCCGCGTGTTGCTGGCACTTTTGTTGTTATCCACGAAAAAAGGTACACGATTTCGTGTACCTTTTTTCATTTCGGACAAGTTTAGGTTCAGGTTCGATTTACCATTGATTCGGATCCTCCATAGCAAAGCCGCTATTGGGCGTCGATGCCGTGGTTGTTACCGAGCTACTGGCAGTAGCTGCGGGCATGTCTTTCGATTTGTTACCAATTACCGTGAAAGACAGGAGAATTGCAGCGGCTATGATGAACAGTAAGGATTTCGTTTTCATGGCTATGGAATAAAGTAATCTAATTCTTATCTTATAACTTGGATCACAGAGGGTCGAGGCTGCCTGCTCCTCCGCCGTTATGCGGCTTCTCTACGGGGCTTACTTCGTCTTCTGTGCAGGAAGACAAGGCCATCGAGCTAACGAATGCGATGACCAGGATGTAGATGATCTTTCTCATGGGTTGTTAGGTTTGGGTTCTTTAATTCGCTTATGAAAGTGGGTTGTTCAGTACCGATATCAGAGAGGATCGAGACTTCCAGCTCCGCCACCGTTGTGAGGCTTTTCAACCGGGCTCACTTCTTCAGTACAGGCCGTAAAGGCAAGGGAACTAGCAATGGCAATAGCCATAATGTAGAACAGCTTTTTCATATAGGGTTGGTTTTAGGTTTTTGTTTATTTTTCTGTTTGGAGTAATTTTGTAATCCAAAGGTGCGGGTTGTCTTTAATCTATTTGGCGTAATAAAATTTCATTAATTACCCGTGTACGATAATTTTTTGAAAGCTATCATTGGCCTGTCGATATTTTTGTCGGGCATACTCGGGATAAAAGGTGAAGTTTACGCCCAGCAGGATGAGATTGATTCACTCAATGCACTGCTTCCCGAAGCCCGCGGCAGGCAACGCTATGAAGTATTCTATGCACTTGCCAGGTTGCACTCAGAGAAGAACTACGACCTGGCCCTGTCGTATGCACAGCAAGCAAAGGAAGTAGCGCTGTCAACCGGCGACAGCCTTGGGCTTGTTAAGGCAAGCCGTGCCCTTGGAAACATCTACGTCAAGAAGAGCGACCTTGAAGCAGCTATCCAGCAATACAAACCCGTACTCGGTGTAGCGCGTCGTAACCAATATAGTGACCAGCTCAAGTTCCTACTGAACGGTCTCGCACTCGCCTACACTTACCAGGCAAACTACGACAACGCGCTGGAGTATCACTTCCAGTCTCTCGTTATTCGTGAAGCAGAAGGCAACCCGATGGAGATAAGCATCGCTTATAACAACATCGGGCTGGTCTACTACAAGCTGCGCGACTTCCAACAGGCACTCGACTACTTCCTGCGATCACTTGAAATCAAGCGAGAGGCTAACGACTACTATGACATCGACTACTGCCTCATCAACATAGGGCTTTGTTATAATGCCCTTGAACAAAACACAAAAGCGATCCAATATCTGAACGAAGCGTTAACATACTGTCAGGATCGATGTACGCCAGAACGCCTCAACCAGATATACTTCACGCTTGGCTCTGCCAACTTAGGCCTCGGCAATCTTGAAGAGGCCTATCGTCATTTTTTAACGTCCTATGATATCGCGATTGAAGAAGAGAACAAGCGATGGGAAGCAGAGAACTTGTACGGTCTGTACATGGTGAGCGTGAAGATGAATGATCCGGACCGCGCCATCCAATTCCTGCAACAGGTAGAGTCGATTCTTGAGACGCTTGATTATACAGAATTGCGTATTAGTGTATTCGGCGCCTTCGCGGATCTCTATGCTTCGCGTAGGGATTTCGAGAAAGCGTCCGCGTATCAGGACAAGTACATCAACCTGAAGGATAGCGTATACCTGTCTCTTATCCACTTCTAACCCTCCCGACAACATCCTAGTTTAAGATCACATAGATTCGACTCAA
>QGUY01000451.1 GCA_003242315.1 Bacteroidota bacterium | reverse complement strand
TAAAGGGAACCTTAAAACGGTTCTTCAAAACCTGCGCACGCGTAAAGAGTTGATGCCATTCAAGACTGCAGATGAGGTCATCGCGAACTTCAATGCGATCCACGAGCGCATGAAGCCGCATTTGGACAGGCTGTTCGATAAAAAACCAAAGACGCCTTTCGAGGTACGCCGCACCGAAGCGTTCCGCGAAGCGGCAGCCAGCGCTGAATACAACCCAGGCTCACTGGATGGCACACGTCCCGGGATATTTTACGTTCCGGTACCGGAACCAAAAGAGTATAACGTATTGATGGACGAAGATCTGTTCCTTCACGAAGCGATTCCGGGTCACCACTACCAGATTTCTTTGCAACAGGAGAATGACAGCCTGCCGGAGTTTCGAAAGCTGTTGGGCAACAGCGCGTACATTGAAGGATGGGCACTTTATGCTGAATCGCTAGGCAAGGAGCTGGGATTGTACACCGACCCGTACCAGTATTTTGGGATGTTGAGTGGTGAGATGCACCGCGCGATTCGTTTGGTTGTCGATGCTGGTATGCATACGCAAGGCTGGACGCGTGAACAGGCGATTCAATATTCTTTGGATCATGAGGCGGAGACCGAAGCGTCTATCATTGCCGAGATCGAGCGTTATATGGCGATTCCAGGGCAGGCGTTATCGTATAAAGTAGGCCAGCTGAAAATCCGCGAGCTGCGGAAGCGTGCGGAGGAGGCCTTTGGCGAAAACTTCGACATTGGAGAATTTCATAATAAGGTGCTGGAGTCGGGGACGGTGCCGTTGAATTTGTTGGAAGAGAAGATTGATCGATGGATCGAATCCAGTAGGCAATAGGCAGTGATCAGCCATGAAGCACATTTGCGATGGCTTCATGGCTGATCACATTGAATGAAACATGGCGACATCACCCATCTCGCATTTTTCTTAGCCTGATAAGGAAGAACACTGCCATCGTAAGCGTCAGCAGGAAGCCAGACGTTCCGGTTAATATCTGCCAGAGCTTCGCCTCGGCCGTGATGGTTCGCAGCATTACCATGAAGCTTCCCAGCGTAACGCTGATCATGAGGATGTATAGGATTGTGTATCGTTTCATGGTCTCAGCGCATTAGTCGCACGATGTAGTTGCTCCGGTCAGCGCGCCGGCGACGCCACCAGCGATTGCGCCGACGGTTCCTGCGGAAACAGTGCCCACTACCGGAACGGTGACGGTTCCCACGGCCGCACCCGCAAATCCGAATGTTAGTGCCCCAGTAGCCGCGCCTCCCAGAATCCCGGCAACGCACTTACCCCAGCATTTCCACCAGCCGCTGCATTCTTCCTTTTTGTCGTCTTTGTCTTTCTCGCTTCGCGTAGTCTGATCGACCTTGTCCAGGTATTTGACTACTTCTTCCTGCAGGGCAATGCGTGTCAGAAGTTTTGATTTGATCGCGGGACTTAGGGTCGAATTCATCACTTCTGTTCTGAGTGCCCTTAGTTTGCGCAGGTAGTCGTCTTCACTCTCTGAAATGGAACTATAGTACACGAGTTTCTCCTCAAGATCGCGCTCTGAAAGAGATGTTGCAGGCGCACGTCCCGCTGAGAATCCCCTGGCCTGATACCTGAGGTCGACACCATATTCCTTTTCAAATTCCGGAATTATCCGGATGACCGCTTCGGTAGCGGAATTTACATCCGTCGACGGAAGTCGCCTTACTTCCTGTACACTATAGTCAATGAATTTAATGAATGTCGCAATTGCCTCATCGTCGATTTTGATCTCCGGAGGTGTTGGTTCCTGGCAGGAGAAGAGGGTGCAAAAAGTAAAAAAGAGGAGAGGGATGGATCTTTTTTTCATTTTTGATAACGATTTAATGATTGGCCTACTCTTAACGATTTTCGGCATGCCTCGGCCAGTAACGCTGGCAATGATTCACGAGTGGGTTGTCAGCCCGGAGTTAACATAGGTTAATTGTTTTGGTTTGATTTTCGTTTGTCCGAAGACGCATACGATGTTAGGCAAAAGGCTGGATCGAAGCAAAAAAAATTGGGCAAAAAATGCATAGCCATATCGTTATAGATTAAGAGGTATTGAACCACATAGACATAGGACACATAGGCACATAGGGTTACGTTGACCGACGATGTTATATGCGTACTCTTTGCGCTGCTTTGCGACATGGCGCCTTTGCGGTAAAAATTCCCAACCAAACGGTCTGGTTAAGACGAAACGTCTGTCAATACCTCACCACTGCCCACTAAGTCGTTGCATCCTACGCGAAATTATTCCTACATTCCCGTATCACCTGACTATCTATGACCTATCCACGTTCGAAAGTCCTTCTCATACTCTTTATAGTGTTGGCATTGCTTGGTTGCGTCCGCCAGGAAAAGCAACGGCTTACTGG
>QGUY01000157.1 GCA_003242315.1 Bacteroidota bacterium | reverse complement strand
GTGCCGGCATCGGTGCTGGTCTGGCTGCAATTGGCGCCGGAATCGGTATCGGTAGAATCGGTGGTTCCGCCATGGAAGCAATGGCGCGCCAGCCCGAATCGGCTAACAAGCTGCAAGGCTCCATGCTGATCATCGCGGCGCTGGTAGAAGTTATTGCGCTCTTCGCGATTGTGATCTGTTTCCTTATCTCGATCCGCGAAGCTTAGCACGAATACCTGCCGCATGGCACTTGGCCACGGCAGGTATTCTTTTAACAACGACATTGATTTAACTGAAATAAACTATGGATCTGCTCACTCCGGGAATTGGCTTGATCTTCTGGCAGGCGCTGGTTTTCCTGCTCCTGGTGGTATTGCTGCGGAAGATGGCATGGAAACCCATCCTGAATTCATTGAAGGAGCGGGACCAATCGATCCAGGAAGCGCTTGAAACAGCCGAAAAGGCGCGCCAGGAAATGGCCACGCTGAAGGCAGATAATGAGATTCTTCTGAAGCAGGCGCGCGAAGAACGCGATAAGATTCTACGTGAATCGCGTGAAGTGGCCAATCGCATAAAAGAAGAAGCTCAGCTGGAAGCGCGTAGCCAGGCCGACAAGATCATAGCTGAGGCCCGCGCCGCGATCGATATTGAAAAGCAAGCCGCATTGCGTGAAGTGAAGATCCAGGTAGCAACGTTTGCGCTGGAGATCGCAGAGCGATTGCTGAAGAAGAATCTTTCGTCAGACGAAGCCCAGAAGAAACTGGTGAAAGAATACCTGGAAGACCTGAAACTGAACTAACCGATGGCCGCATCGAGAGTAGCATCACGTTATGTCAAATCCCTTCTGGACCTCGCGATAGAACGAGGACAACTGGAAGAGGTGCATCGCGACATGGTGCTGTTTGATTCGGTGTGCCGTGAAAACCGAAACTTCGTACTCATGCTGATGAACCCGATCATCAAGCATGACAAGAAGCGGGAAATCCTCAACCGGCTGTTCTCAGGCAAGGTGAGCGAACTCACGATGGCGATCTTCGACATCATCACAAGAAAAAATCGCGAACCGCTCCTTCCTGAAATCGCCCGTGGATTCCACCGCGCGTACAACAAGCACAAAGGGATCGGGAACGCGTCTGTTGTTACAGCCGTTCCGCTTGATAACGAGCTGCGCGAAACGTTCAACAAGATCGCGCGCAGCATCTCGGGTGAAAAGGAAGTGGAACTCGCCGAGCGTGTGGATGGCGACCTGATCGGAGGGTTTGTGCTGACGGTAGGCGACCAACAAGTAGATGCGTCGCTTCGGAGGAAACTCAAAGTACTGAGAACAGAACTCAGTAAGAATCCTTATATCAAGGAATTTTAATTGTTCAATAGCGAGAATACGAACGCGAATATATCATGGCAGAAATCAGACCGGAAGAAGTATCAGCCATCCTGCGTGAGCAACTGTCGAAAGCCCGGACGGATGCGGAACTTGAAGAAGTAGGAACCGTCCTCACCGTTGGTGACGGCGTTGCCCGCATATACGGACTCACACGCGCACAAGCGGGTGAACTCCTGGAGTTCGAGAACGGCCTGAAAGCGCTTGTCCTCAACCTGGAGGAAGACAACGTCGGAGCCGTGTTGCTCGGCGATTCAAAAGATATTCATGAAGGCGACACCGTACGCCGCACGGGCAAGATCGCGTCCGTTGCCGTTGGCGACGGCATGCTCGGCCGTGTCGTTGATACCCTTGGCCAACCTGTTGACGGTAAAGGCCCCATTACCGGCGAACTCTATGAAATGCCGCTCGAGCGCAAAGCTCCCGGCGTTATCTACCGTCAACCAGTGAATGAACCGCTGCAAACGGGTATCAAGGCTATCGACTCCATGATCCCCATCGGCCGCGGACAACGCGAGTTGATCATCGGAGACCGTCAAACCGGAAAAACGGCAGTTGCCATCGATACGATTATCAACCAGCGGGAATACTACGCTAAGGGACAGCCTGTTTACTGTATCTACGTCGCCGTAGGCCAGAAGGCATCGACGGTTGCAGGCGTTGCCGCCGCGCTGGAAAAAGCTGGCGCTATGCCGTACACGATCATTGTATCGGCTTCGGCATCTGATCCGGCACCTATGCAGTTCTTCGCACCCTTCACCGGTGCTGCTATCGGCGAATTCTTCCGTGACACGGGAAGACCAGCGCTGGTGGTTTACGATGACCTGTCGAAACAGGCTGTGGCGTATCGCGAAGTTTCACTGCTGCTTCGTCGTCCTCCCGGACGTGAAGCGTATCCGGGTGACGTGTTCTATCTGCACTCACGCCTTCTCGAGCGTGCAGCGAAGATCATCAACAACGATGAGATCGCACGCAAGATGAACGACCTGCCTCCTTCCATACGTCATATGGTTAAGGGTGGTGGTTCACTTACAGCGCTTCCGATCATCGAGACACAGGCGGGTGACGTATCGGCATACATTCCGACCAACGTGATCTCTATCACGGACGGACAGATATTCCTTGAAACCAACCTGTTCAACTCCGGTATTCGCCCTGCCATCAACGTTGGTATCTCCGTATCTCGTGTGGGTGGATCCGCGCAGATTAAGTCGATGAAGAAAGTTGCGGGTACGCTCAAGCTTGATCAGGCTCAATTCCGCGAGCTGGAAGCGTTCGCGAAATTCGGTTCCGACCTGGATGCTGCCACGAAACTTACTATCGAGCGCGGTCGCCGCAACGTGGAAATCCTCAAGCAGGATCAGTATTCGCCTGTACCGGTTGAAGAGCAGGTGGCTATCATCGCCGCTTCAACCCGTGGATATATGGACTCTGTTCCGGTTAACAAAGTGCGGGACTTCGAGCGCAATTTCCTCGAGATCATGCGCGCGCAGCACAAGGATGTCATGGACAACCTCCGCGCTGGTAAACTGGAGGACTCCGATTTGGATACGATAAAGAAAGTAGCGCTGGACCTAGCAGGAAGATATGCCTAGTTTAAAGGAAGTAAAGAACCGGATTGGGTCGGTAATATCGACGCAGCAGATCACCAAGGCCATGAAGATGGTGGCCGCTGCAAAGCTGCGCCGTTCGCAGGAGAAGGTGCTGCAAATGCGCCCTTTTGCTCAGAAGCTGACTGCAATCCTGCAGAACCTCTCCACGACAGATGGGGCGGAACCCGGATGGTACAACAAACCGCGTCCGGAACGCAACATCCTCATGATCGTGATCAGCTCCGACCGTGGACTGTGCGGCTCGTTCAACAGCAACGTATACAAAGAAGTAATGCGCGTCATCGACGAGCAGTACAGTGAACAGCGCAAGCAAAGGACCGTTACCATCCTGCCGCTCGGCAAGAGAGGATTGGAGTTCTTCCGCAAGCGCGACTTTCCGGTGGACGCGGCCTTTGTCAACGTGTTCCACGACCTGACCTTCGCGCATGTATCAGCTATCGCTGACCACGTAATGGATGCGTATCGTGCTGGCAAGTACGATAAGGTTATCCTGTTCTATAACGAATTCAAGAACGTCGCCACGCAAATCCTGCGCATCGAACAGTATCTTCCGGTGCTGCCGCCGGCATCCCAGGAAAAGAAAGTTGTTCCCATCGACTACATCTATCAACCGGATCAGGAAGAGATCATTTCCGGACTTATTCCAAAATCGCTTCGGGTACAGGTGTTCAAAGCTCTTCTCGACTCCAATGCCGCTGAAAATGGTGCTCGGATGACAGCCATGGACAAGGCCACGGAAAACGCGGGCGAACTGCTCAGGGAACTGCGTCTCACGTATAACCGCACGCGGCAGGCTGCCATCACGAAGGAAATCCTCGAGATCGTGGGTGGCGCAGAAGCGCTCAAGTCGTCCTAGCAGAAGAACCTTCGGTCTTCTGTGCTAGTTGATGTTTTATGTCCTATGCACTGAAGACATACCGCCTGCTCAATAGCCTTAGTATTGATGTCGCTGCCGGGGCAGTGATATGCGCGTTGTTTCTTGCCGACGTTCTCCGCTCCAGTCCCGGAGTTCCCGCGCTGATCATGCTGGGTCTTACGGTTTGGATCATCTACAGTGCTGATCATCTGCTCGATGCCAGACGTATCGAAAAGGAAGCGGTAACACATCGTCACAGTTTTTATCAACGTCATTTCAAGGTCATGGTCACCATAACCGCGGTGGCTGTGATTGCCGATGGTCTTCTCGCATTGAAGATTCGGCCAGCGGTTTTTCAGGCGGGACTAATCCTTGCTGCACCGGTTGCGATTTATCTGATCGCGCAGCGTTTTTTTATTTCGATAAAGGAATTGCTGGGTGCGATACTGTATACCGCCGGCGTCGGCCTGCCAGCTTACATATTTATGGGCGGCCGGCCTTTGACAGTCAATCAGGGAATCTTCATCATTGCTTTCTTTCTTGTCGCATGGTCTAACCTCCTGCTGTTCTCATACTTCGACTATGAGTCGGACATGGAGAACGCGCAGACTTCATTTGCAACCCGGTGGGGTCTTCGTGTTACGCATCATGTGATTGTTGCCGCGCTGATGACAGGTTTCGGCGTATGCGCCTATCTGATGATTGCAGATCGCTTTTTGCCCTCGCTCGTGCTATTGGTAATGAACGCGGTGTTGCTTATCCTGATGCGCTATCCGCAATACTTTTCGGAAAGCGATCGTTTCAGATTGCTGGGAGATTCGATTTTTCTGATACCGTTGGTTGCGGTACTGGCATGAAAGGCAAAGCGAACTTTGACAATGTCGCGTGGCTTTATGATCCACTCGTGCGCGTTGTTTTTGCCGATCGCATGAGGCAGTCGCAGGTTCGCTTTCTCGAGTCCATTGCACCTGGATCGACGGTTTTGATACTGGGTGGAGGCACCGGGTGGATATTGGATGAACTAAGCGTTCGCACACGCAATTGCACCGTATACTATGTCGAGTCCTCACGTGTCATGCTCGACAGGGCGAGGAAGCACGGGAAGGGCCTTGATGTGAGGTTTATCGAGGGAAGCTGGGAGCACGTACCCGATGTTGCGTTCGATGCAGTAATCACGCATTACTTCCTGGATTTGTTTACAAACGAGACACTGCAACGCGTTTGCGATGCTGTTGGCGAAAGGTTAAAGCGTGGTGGAACATGGCTGGTCAGTGATTTTGTGTGTTTGCGATCCTGGCACGGTGCGATGCTTTGGCTCATGTACCGCTTTTTTAGGATTCTGTGCGCCATTGAAGCGTCGAAATTGCCCGACTGGGAGGGATGTCTTGAACGAACGGGATTTGTTTTGCGGTCGTACGATTTTTTTTACGGTGGATTCATGAAAAGCGCGCGATTTGTGCTCGGAAATGATCGATAGAAGGATGAGCAGGTAGGCAATAGCTTCATTGTTTTGTGCTCGTTATGCGCTAAATTGCAAGGCTGAATACAACATCATGGGAGGCCGGATCAATCGTCGCAAACGAATCGTGCGTATCCGCCTTTAAATTTCCGGTTATTGGCGGCCAAATGGGGGATTTTTGGAGAGCCGCCCATCAACGCTGAGTAGCGGTGACGACATCCGGCATGTCGCTGTATTCACCTTCTTAAGAGAGCCAATTCAACGCCATCCATGCAGGATCTGATCGCGAACCTACCGGCGGTTATTTATGAGTATACCATCTTTCCTGATGGGAAACGGGCATTTACGTTTGTGAGCCCTTCCAGCGCGCGGATTCTGGGTGTGGAAGCGCAGGAGATTATGAATGACCCGGGTGTGATGGAACGCCTTGTCCACCCGGATGACCTTGAGTATCTCCAGCAAACTTCCTACGAAAGCGAACAGACAGGGAAAGGATGGTCATGGCAAGGACGCATGTTCGTGAGAGGCCATCAGCGCTGGATCGAGATCAATTCCAACCACGAAGAACTTTCTGACGGGACAATTATCCGACGCGGTATTCTTCAGGATATCACCGAGAGACGTCTGTCAGCCAAGGAAAGTGAAATCCGCTACCAGCTCATGGTGCGGAGAATTCCCATCGGCATTATCATCCTCGACAACGATGAAATCGTCTTTGCCAACGATATGGCTATGCAGATTTTCGGCGCACAGCGTGCTCGGGAACTCAACGATGCCGGTCGTTATTTCTTTGTTCCCGAAGCAGAACGCGAGGCGATGGTGCGACGCATGGAGTCTGTGCGTGATGGTATTCCGTCGAATGCGGTCGAACGAAAGTTTATTCGCCTGGATGGCACCGAAGTGGACGTGGAGGAGATGGCATTTCCGTTCATCTTCAGGGCGCGAAACACAGTTCAGGTGGTCTTCCGGGACATCACGGAGAAGAAACGCACCGAAGCGATGGTTCGAAAGAACGAAACGCTTTTTACCCAACTGTTCAACAGCATTCCGATGGCAACGGTCATGCTGGATGAGCGGGGAAAGGTGCAGCAGATCAACGAAGGCTTCCGGAAGATGTTTGGTTATGAACTGGAGGAACTCAAAGATCATAACCTGAATGAGTTTATCGTTCCTGAGGAATTGAGGAACGAGGGGATTGACCTGAACAATCTCATCACAGAGAATCGTATCATCAGTGTTGAAACGGTACGGCGACACAAGAATGGACAACTGGTGAACGTAATTCTCTATGGTGTTCCCGTTATGCAGGATTCTCAAACGATCGGCATCTTCGGTGTCTACGTTGATATTACCGATCGGATACGCGTTGAAGAAGAACTCAAAATCAGGAACGCAGAACTTGACAACTTCGTCTACAAGGTGTCGCACGATCTGAGGGCGCCACTTTCGTCTATACTGGGACTTGTCAATCTTTCCCGGGTGCCCGACAATCCAGATAACCTAATGGATTACATCAGTATTATCGGCGAAAAGGTTGAGCACCTGGATCATTTTATCAGCGACGTATTAAGCCACTCCAAGAACCTCAAGATGGAAGTCACCATCGGTAAGGTTGAACTGGCACAGATCATTGAAAACGCGTTCCGCGATCTGAACTATCTGCAGGGGGCGAAGGACATGGTTTGGAATGTGACCGTAGAGGGAGGAGTCGATTTTTACAGCGACCCGTGGCGTGTAGCAGAGATTTTCCGCAACCTTGTTTCGAATGCGATCAAATATCGCCACATGAAGGGCAACCGCATACCGGAAGTTGCCGTAAAGGTCCATGTCGATAACCTGCGGGCGGATATTACCTTTGCTGATAATGGTATTGGCATTTCTGAGGAGAACCTTACCCGCGTCTTCGAAATGTTCTTCCGGGCTACGGAACAATCCGATGGATCCGGAATCGGCTTGTACATTGTGAAGAACGCTGTTGAAAAACTTGGTGGTGAAATAAGCGTGGCCAGCAAACAGGGCGAGGGTACGAGGTTCCATATAGTATTGCCGAACCGGATTGCCAGTGGAATCGTTAAACCGTTTCCGATAGTGTATGACGAGCAGTCGAAATGAGAATTGTTGAGGTGAGCACGCCACGGGAGGTCAGGGACTTTCTGGACCTTCCTGTGAGCCTGTACAAGAAGGAACCCCACTGGATCAGGCCTCTCGACCAGGATATTGAAGCGGTATTCGATCCTAAGAAAAATCACGCCTTTCGTCACGGTGAATGCACGAGGTGGGTACTCTACGATGACGCAGGAAAGCCCATTGGGAGGGTAGCCGCGTTTGTGAACCGAAAGACGGTACACAAGGGCAACGATCAGCCTACTGGCGGTATGGGCTTTTTTGAATGCATTGACGACCAGACTGCTGCCTTTACGCTATTCGATCAGTGTAAATCATGGCTCCAGGCGCGAGGAATGGAGGCGATGGATGGCCCCATAAATTTCGGAAGTCGCGATCGATGGTGGGGACTGCTCGTGGAGGGTTTTGACCGCGAACCTGCTTATCAATGCAACTACAATTTCCCATACTATCAGAAGCTCTTTGAGGCCTACGGTTTCAAGGTGTACTTTTATCAGCTGACGTTCGGCAGGAAAGTCCTGGATCCCTTGTCGGAGCGACTTGCATACAAGGCAGAGCTCGTTGCCCGAGATCCGGATTACGAGTTCCGGTACCTCAGAAGGGATGAGTTGAAAAAATTACCCGAGTACATCGTCAGCGTCTATTCCAGAGCGTGGTCCAACCGCTCTGAGAATCCCGAAATTTCGCTGCCACAGGCTCAAAGGCTGGTAAAACAGATGAAGCCGATACTGGACAGAAAATTGTTGTACTTTGGCTTTTACAAAGGGGAGCCCGTGGCCATGTACCTGTCAGTACCTGAGGTCAATCAGATACTGAAGCATGTGAACGGGAAGCTGGACTGGATCGGCAAGCTGAAGTTCCTTTGGCACAGATATGTAAAAGGCAATACGAAGGCGCTGGGTGTACTGTTTGGTGTTGCGCCCGAACATCAGGGCAAAGGGTTAGATGGAGCGTTGGTAATGACTGCGGCGCAAGTGCTGCAGCATCAGCAAACGGCGTACAAGGAATACGAAATGAACTGGATCGGAGACTTCAACCCGAAAATGATCCGGGTTGTGGAACAGGTGGGCGCCAGCGTGGTTAAACGGCATGCCACATACCGCAAGCTTTTCGACGAATCTAAGCCGTTCAGACGGGCGCCGGTACTGGGATAAATATATGGAGGAGCAAGAGTCAAGGTCGCAGTTCCTGTTCAGAAATTTGCTGAAAGGGTTCCTTTGGTTTGCCGTAATCATCACGGCATTTATCCTCCTTGAAGACTATCTTCAGGAAAACTTTCAGGAGACGATTGGATCCATCTACGATAAACCTTTGCCTCTGTTTGGAATATTCTTCGCCTCTGAAGTCGTGTTCGGTCTCATTCCGCCGGAGTTCTTCATGATGGTATGGATACTCCACGATATTTCCCTCGTATCATATATTATTAACCTGGCCATCCTCACAATCCTATCCTATGTCGCTGCAATAATTGGATACTGGATAGGAAAACGCTTTTCGAAAACTGCGTTCTACACAAGGCTTCACGAGCGATATCTGTCCCAGTATGATCGGAACCTGCAACGCTATGGCGGGTATCTTGTATTTGTCGGGGCAGTGACGCCGGTTCCTTTCTCAGCGACGTGTATGCTGGCAGGCTCCATTCATTACAACTTCCACGAATTCCTGCTGATTTGCACGACGCGGAAATTTAGATTTTTCGTTTTTGGGTGGGTGGTGTGGTGTTTTTTCCGTTGGTTTTTGTTGGGGGCGCGGATGAAAAAAAAGAAGGCTGGTTTTTTTTCTCTTTTTCA
>QGUY01000156.1 GCA_003242315.1 Bacteroidota bacterium | reverse complement strand
TCGTTGTGTTAAGCATTGTGATTGCGATCCCGTTTGCCTATTTGATGATTGACCGATGGCTGGACAACTTTGTGTATCGAACGCCTATGGATGCCTGGGTGTTTATTTCGGCGGGAGCCGTTGCGCTGTCGATCGCAGCGTTTACCGTGGCTTTTCAGTCGTTCTCCGCCGCCAGCGCCAATCCGGCTGAGGTGCTGAAAGAACAGTAGAGAACAGGGTGAGTGTGAGTGGGAGCGGGAAGAGATGAGCCCCATTAATTCCCCGCACCCAAACTAACAATATAATCCAGCAACGATTCGATCTGCTCCTCGCTTAAATTATTGAGCAATCCCTCGTACATCAGCGATTTCTTTTCATTGTCAACATTCCGAATGTCCTCACGGGGAATGCGCACAACCTGGTTACCCACAACCATGAGGGAGATTGTATTTTCATCTGAATTGACCACTCTGCCGATGAGAACTTTGTCATCGGTCTTTGTGATGCGCACTGCACCCATACTAGGCTTAATTCGTAGCGATGGATTGCGTATGTCTTCCAGGATTTCTTCGCGCGACATTTGTGATGCAATACCAACCATGTTTGGGCCGAGAAGTTCAGTGTCTCCATCTACGGCATGACATGCCAGGCACGCGTATTCCGCATAGATTTGCTTACCGGCCTCTATCGAATTTTCAGTGGGCATTGACGCAAGCACGTTACGTGCTTTCGGCGGCGACGATGGACGTCCGGGCTCGTAGATCAGTTTGTAAAATACACCCTCGTCGTCATAGACCGCATTGTACCAATAATCTGATTTACCATGCTGGGCTACATAAAGGGAGCCATCGCTTCCGAAGGCGAGGGCTGACAACTTGGGGATGTCGGCTACCGGAAACTCTTCATAACTGTAGATGCCGTCTGCATTGCGCTTGATGATTACACGACCGATGCCTCCACGCGTCCACCGTTCGCCGGCGCCATAAAACGATATGAACAGGTTGCCAGCAGTTCCACCAAAGTCGTTGTCATCGCTGTTGAATCGTATGCCTGACGGTGCGGTCTCGGTTTCGAGCGTCAGTTCGGGTCCGATAATTGAATCGAACTCATACTTAGCAGGATTGTGGCCGTAGAATCCATTTTTAACTACACGATTGAGTTCTTCGTGTGGATTGCCGCCGCCTTCATTGTCGATGAAAAACAGATCGCCATACGAGTTGAACGCCATGCTGAACACAGATCGGACTCCCGTCGCAACGGTCTCCAACTGCTTACCATCTGGAGAAATGCGGATTATTGAACCGCGATAACCGTGTGGATCGGGCGACGGTCCCGCGTTCCACGAGTCGGTACTCATCGCAACGTAAAGCCAGCCGTCGGGTCCGAACGTTAGGCCGGATGTCCATTCATAGGGATGGGCGCTATAGGGAATGTCATCGAAGAATACCCAGCTTGTGTCTGCATCGCCATCATTGTCGAGGTCACGGAACGCGCGGATTTGTTGTGCCGTGCCGATATAAATTGTGTCACCCTTGTGCGTGAATCCACCGGGTGATCGTAGCCCAAAATCTGTGACGTTGCAATACAGTACGCCAGTGTCTTCGAGCCCGTCGCCGTCCGTATCGCGAAGACTGTATACTTCTCCAGTCTGGTTGCAGGCATACAATACGCCAGCAGGACCCAGCGCCAGTTGAATGGGGTTGCTGGGCGTTACGCCCTTAGTGAGCGGAAGTTTTACCGCCACATATGGACCGTAGATGGCTGCGGTGGTATCAACGTAACTGGCAAAACGGAATTCCGAAGGCTTGCGGCTACAGGATGAAATGAGTAGGGATGATGCCAGCACAAAAGCCATAACTATCCGACTGGCCTGCCGGCTGTTGTTGGGGGTTAGGGGGTGCATAAGTTCAGGTTACTGAACTAATATAAAAATGATTTAGCCTTTCGTCAAATTCTTGACATATCGGCCTGCGGCATCGTCCAGCATTACGATGCTGTTCGCATGGCTGCGCACAATGGTTGCAGGAACGTCGGGGGTGGTGGGTCCGAGGATTGTTTGTCGGATAATGTCCGCTTTGCGTTCTCCACTGGCGATGAGGATTACCTTTCGTGCTTCAAGCAGGTGTTTTAGTCCAAGCGTTATCCCCCGGGAAAGTGAGGTTTGTTGTTTGAAATACTTTTGACCGACAGTGCGGGTTGTATCGTCGAGGTCGATCACATGGGCATAGCTGTCGGCAGGTGCACCGGGCTCATTAAATCCGATGTGACCGTTCATACCTATTCCCACAAGCATAAGGTCGATGCCATTTGCGGCGCGGATTGTGTGGTTCATCTTGTTGCATTCGGCTTCGAGATCCGAAGCCATGGCGTTGAAGAGATGAATTTGTGATGGAGGAAGCGACAAAGGCGTGAAGAGGTACTTGTGGAGGAACCAGGAACAACTTCCTTCGTTGTCCGGAGGAATGCCCACCCATTCGTCGAGGCCTACAAACGTACAGCCTGAGAAGTCGATGCTCTCTTTGATCGCACGCGCTGTAAGTGTCTCGTACGTTAACTTTGGCGTGTCGCCAGCAGCCAGACAAAGAACGGCATTCGGTTTTTGACGCACGCACCGGATGATTTCATCAGCAGCTTCGCGCGAAAGTGTCTCGTAGTCGGCGTAGACTTTCACCTTCATGGTGCAAAATAACCTCTCTCGGGAAAATCCGCCCCATCTGCGGAATCGCGATCAGGCAGTATTTTTCGGATAGAAGCCATAGAGCGACCGGCCGAAAATTTGTTCCTTCGGGGTAAATAAAAAGATGAAAGACGTCATAATTATAGGTGCAGGTATTTGCGGATTGATGGCTGCGCGTCAGCTGACGCTAAAAGAACGATCGGTTACCGTGCTGGAGGCGCGTGATCGAATCGGTGGCCGTATTAATACAATTGATGGAAGATTTTCGACACATATCGAGCGGGGAGCTGAGTTTGTTCACGGGAAGCCGAAGCATACACAGGCGTTAATTCAGGAAGCCGGAGTTCAGACATTCCCTACTGAAGGCGCCACGTGGGAAGTGCGCAAGGGTCAGGTTCAACGCACGTCAATGTTTCCCGAAACGCTTCAAATGGTTTCAGAAGCGCTTGGCAAGCTTGGCACTGACATCACCATGAACGAGTTTCTTGATCGGCATTTCCCGCATCCCGACTTCCCTGAGGTGTGGGAAGACGTGCGTCATGTTATTGAAGGCTTCGACGCCGCTGACCTCGACAGGATTAGCGCGAAGGCGATTCACAGCGAGTGGTCGGCCGATTCCGAATTCAGCGGATCACGCCTGGCAGGCGGCTATTCGCAGTTGTGCGAATTTCTTCGACGTGAGGCGACAAACCATGGAGCTGAGATCTGGCTTTCGTCCCCTGTAGCAACAATCGCCTGGACGCCGGGAAGAGTTGAAGTGATGACAACGGACGGCGATCGCTTCGAGGCACGCCAACTGATCATCACAGTTCCGGCCAGTGTGCTGCGGACCGGAGCAATAACTTTCAGTCCTGCAACTGATCGATGGCATGACGCGGTTTCACGAATTGAAACGGGTGGCGTAATCAAATTCCTTCTCGAGTTTCGTCGCCCTCTGTGGGAAGAGAGGCTACGTGATGCGGGTTTTATTTTCTCCGATGCACGGGTGCCGACCTGGTGGACGCAACTCCCGGCAGGCTATCCGATCTTATCCGGTTGGCTGTCCGGTCCTGCCACTCTTACCGCTCCGCGCGGTGATAATCTGACCGCGATGGCAATTGAGTCGCTGGCTTACCTTTTCGATTGTTCGCCGGAAACGATCGAGCGTGAACTCCGGGCAATAGAAATTGCCGACTGGTCGCGCGACCCGTTTTCACTTGGTGGCTATGCTTACAAGACGCCACAAACGCCCGCTGCGCTTGAAGTGCTTACGACGCCGGTGTATGATACAATTTACTTTGCGGGTGAGGCATTTAATGTTGGCGATGAGATGGGTACTGTTGAGGCGGCGTTGCAAAGCGCCTTACGCGTAGTTGAGAGAATGATGGAAGGTTGACACCGAGAGGGGCGTCTGAGTATATTCTTGAAAGGCACGACAAAAGTTTTTCGCTCGAAACGCAGGAAATTACCATAAAGTTGGGCGGCAATATGCCGATGCGTACTACTGCCCATTGCCAACTGCCTACTAAGTAATCATCGGCCACTTAAACGTCGACTGTAACGTAATCCTTCTTCCTTCCTCCTGTGACCTGCGCGCGGCTTCGATGATCTCGAGCACGTGCAGGGAATGATCGACATTGACGAGGGGCTCAACGCCTGTAGCCAGGCTCTTGGCGATGACGGAAGCGCCTTCTTCCCACACGTAGCTGCCGGTGTCTTCGGCGTAGCGAATGGTTTTTTCTTCACTTTCGAACGTGGCCATGTCTACACCGAATGGTGCCCAGTCGTAACCAATCAAATGCATATTGCCTTCCGTTCCCCAAATGGAGATGGTAGGTTTGTCCTGGCCGTCGCCACCGTGACCGTACGGATCGAAGTAATTGAAGCCGCATTGTACGTGTGAAAGTGCGCCGCTGGCATGCTCCATGAGCACCATAGCGTTATCTTCTGCTTCTACTTTTATGGGATTGGGACGGTTATCGACTTTGCGCGTGGGCGTGATAACATTGAGCATAGCCACTACCGATTTCGCAGGGCCGAGTAGTCCGGTGAGGCTTGCCATATTGTACACGCCCAGATCTGGCATGCTGCCACCGAGTTTTTCATAAAAGAAAGCAGACCACGTGGGACCAAGGTGACCGTAGTGGGCGTGTGCTGCGGCAACCTTACCTAGCTTGCCCTGGTTGATGGCTTTAGCCATGAAAGCGAACTGGGGGCTGTTCACTACAACCGGTGCGCCCCAAACCCTGACTTTCTTTTGACGAGCCAAATCCACGAGTTCTTTGCCTTCCTTATATGTATTTGCCAGTGGTTTTTCGCTCCACACATGCTTGCCTGCCTGAATGGCGATCTTGTTCAAACGCCCGTGTTCCTGCATATCGGTAGTGACGACAAGCAAGTCGAATGGCGCGCCGGCCAGCATTTTTTCGATGGAAGGATAGTGATTGGGGATGTTGTATTGTTCCGCCGCTTTCTTGGCACGCTCAGGGATGATGTCACAGGTGCTTACGAGTTGGACGTATGGCGACTTCGACAAATGAGGAAGGTACTTGGTGGAAACGCTTCCACAACCAATAAGGCCAACACGGATTTTCTTCCCATCCTGCATCAGGTTTTTTGCCTCGCCCGTGATAGACGCAACGGCTGCAGCTACTCCGAGCATGCCGGCCTGGTACAGGAACTTCTTCCGAGAGATCAGATTTTCCGGGTTCATTGCATGAATATTTAAGGTGAGGAGGTTCCTTGGCTTTTGGGGCAAGTAGGTAAAGATAGCGGGAAATCAGCTAACAGTGTGCTTTTTTGGACAGGGTCTCCGCCGCCGGGGTGATTTTGTTCTTGACGGTGTAACGGGTCCACCTTGTTTCGCGTCTATTGAGGGGAATGCTTGGGATAATTTTCAGTGTCAACCTGTAGCGCACGTCTCATCTGATAGTCCCATAATTGAACCAAAGAAACAGGCAATGCTTCGCAACTACATCAAAGTCGCCATGCGGAATCTCCAGCGACACAAGGGGTTTTCATTCATTAACATCTTCGGGCTCGCCATCGGCATGGCGTGCAGTATTCTCATCCTCCTATGGGTACGGGATGAGTTGAGTTACGACCGTTTCCACACTAATGCCGACCATACCTATCGGATAATCGCCTCGCTCCCTGAATTTGACCTCCACGCAGCCATAAGTTCGGCTCCTATTGCACAGGCGGTTAGGACGCAAATTCCGGGCGTAAAAAACGCTGTTCGGTTGCGGGGATTTAATAAAGGCCTTTTTCAGGTTGGCGACCGTATGTTCGAGGAAGAAGGGCTCCTTTTTGCAGACTCAACATTCTTCGACGTGTTTTCCTTTCCCCTGGTTGCCGGAAATCCAAAAACCGCGCTCCGTAACCCCGATGGGATAGTGATCACTGAGTCGGCCGCACGAAAATATTTCGGAGACGAACCGGCACTGGGACAAACAATCGTAAAGAATCATAAGGAAGACCTTGTGGTGACGGGCGTAGTCGCGGATGCACCCGGCAATTCGCATATCCGATTTGACTTCGTTCAGCCAATGACGAATCGTGCGCGTACAGACCGTGATCTCAAGGAGAACGTTTGGGACAACTTCAATTTTGCGACATATCTGTTGTTGGATGAGTCTGTTGACACTTCCCCAGAAGGTCTTAAGCGCATGGGGGATCAGATCCAGGCGATTTACAAGGAGAACGAACCTGTGCTGAAGGTTGCTTTTGCCCTTCAGCCGCTTAAGGACGCTTACCTGCATTCAAGCTATCTTATGGCCGACCAGTTTGCGCGCGGAAATGTCCAGTACGTGTATATTCTTACAATAATTGCCGTCATTATTCTCGCGGTTGCCTGTATCAATTTCATGAACCTTGCCACGGCACGGTCGGCACGAAGGGCTAAGGAGGTAGGCTTACGGAAGGTGGCGGGAGCGGTGCGCTCACAGATCATCAGGCAGTTCCTCGCTGAGTCCGCAGTTGTTGCGTTGCTTGCTTTACTGTTAGCGATCGTACTTGTCGTCGTGGCTCTTCCGCCTTTCAATGCACTCACTGAAAAGTCGCTCAAGTTTGATTTCACCGACGGAAAGATGCTCACATGGCTTCTCATCATTACTGCAGCGACGGGGCTTGTCTCCGGAAGTTATCCAGCTTTGTTCCTTTCAGGCTTCCTTCCTTCCAAAGTGCTAAAGGGTAATCTTCGGGCGGGCGCAGCGGGAAGCACGTTTCGGAACACGCTCGTAGTCGTGCAATTCGCAATTTCAATCATTCTGCTCGTCGGTACCGGCGTCGTGTACAACCAACTGCAGTTTATACAGGAAAGGAACCTGGGGTTCGACAAGGAAAACCTGGTATATGCTCCGATGAACGGCGACCTATGGTCGAAATACCGAACACTGCGCAACGAATTGGAGCGAAACCCTTTCACATCGCGGTTTACGATTGTCTCTGATCTTCCAACCAATCTCGTGAACGGCACTGTGAACGCAGAATGGGAAAGGAAAAGTCCGGACACGCAACCCCTGTTTACCAGTTTGGCAGTTGACGAAAATTTCGCGGATGTCTTCGGCGTTTCGATTGTAGAGGGCAGGTGGTTCTCCAAAGATTTCACAGCTGACAGCGCAAATTTTATTGTGAATGAAAGTACTCTCAAGATTATGGGCATGGATGCCGAAACAGCCGTCGGGCAACCGCTAATGTTCCAGGATGTAAAAGGAAAGATTATCGGCGTTGTGAAAGACTTCAACTTCCAGCCGCTTCAGCAACCCATCGGGCCGCTGGTCATGGGGATGAACAGGTGGGGTGGAACGGTCGTCGTTCGCACGCAACCGGGACAGACTGATGCGTCGATCGATGCGCTCGGAGACATCTGGGAAGAACTGAATCCAGCATATCCGTTTTCGTACGACTTTGTCGATCAATCGCTTGCCTCCCTTTACAGGGCTGAACAGCGCCTGGGGACCTTGTTCAACGTCTTTTCGGGCCTCGCCATTCTTATTTCTTGTCTTGGTTTGTATGGACTGTCGGCGTTCCTTGCTGAGCGGCGCACCAAAGAGATTGGCTTGCGCAAAGCACTCGGCGCGAGTGTGCCAAGTGTGGTTTACTTGTTGTCGCGTAGTTTTACCAAGCCTGTTTTTATTGCTATGGTGGTTGCCTGTCCGCTTGCCTGGTACAGCATGAATCGTTGGCTTGCGGGGTTCGCTTATCACGTACAAGTCGATTGGACTGTCTTTATTTTTGCGTTTCTTGTAGCACTTATCATTGCGTGGGTGACGGTGAGTGTCGAGACCTTCAAGGCGGCGAGAATCAATCCGGCGGAATCTCTGCGTAATGAGTGAAGCTTAACCTAATTCTGAAGGCCATGATCACAAACGCTGTACCCAAGCTGCCTTTTATCGAGAAGCAGGAGACCGTTGATTACTATGTTCGCCTGGGCTTTTCTTTGCAGTCGGACTATGGAGACTACGTCATTATGAAACGCGACAATGCGGAATTGCATTTCTTCTCCTACCCTGAATTGGAGCCCACCAAATCTGATTTCATGATTTACCTCCGCGTTGACCAGGACATCGAGGAGATGTATCGGCAGTTTCAGGATGTGGATACAGCGATCCACCCCAACGGTGAGTTGGAGGAAAAACCCTGGGGACAAAAGGAGTTCGCGATGCTCGATCCAAACGGTACGTTACTTACGTTTGGAGAGGCATTGTAGCTCACCCATACTCCTCACCCATTCTCCATCACATCCATAGCAATGTTGGCGTGCGCATATGCTGCGCCTGCGCGCATTTCAGCAGCTACCCAAATTGCTTCCATAATTTCTTCCTTAGTTGCTCCCTTCCGTAATGCCCCTTTCGTGTGTGCGCGAATGCAGTAAGGACACTGTGTAACGTGCGCCACCGCGACAGCGATCAGTTCTTTCGTTTTGGCGGACAACGCTCCCTCTGCGAAGACGGCCTTGCTGAACGAACGCCAGGCTTCGATGTTCGACGGAGCTAATGCGGCTTTCTTTTCCGCCAGCTCTCGTGTCGCCGCCGGATACTGATTTTCATTTGACATAGCATTGTAGTTCAATCGTTCTTTCAATCGCGTTATAATATCAATTTTCTCCCCTGCACCTGAAAATTGTGGCTATGCGAACTTTATTTCAGCATCGACTTCCATAATCACTTGCGACTGGAAGTCTTCACCGATCGCAAGCGTGTGTCGCTCTTCTTTCGGTATGAGTATGGCGTCATGTTGCTTCAACGAATATTCTTCGCCCTTCATGCGAAGCACGGCTGACCCACGCTGAACAACGAGAACTGCTTCCCCAGTGCAGAAATGTTCCGGCATGTCCATTCCTGGTGATCCCGTTACGTGTAACACCTTAAATGTTTTACCCATCTGATTTACACTCAGATGAGGTAGCTGTGATGTTTTCATGGCTGGACTCGTTTAATTGCTTTTATTCTATTAACATCCCAATATCGATTTTCGTTGTCGATACCGGATATTTCATTCGAAGACGTGAGGGGTCCCCTCGCGGTGCTGTCGTCTTATCACCGGCCGTTGGCTGGGGATGGATACATATACAGGTACTGGTTTCGGCG
>QGUY01000155.1 GCA_003242315.1 Bacteroidota bacterium | reverse complement strand
CGCGTTATATTTGTTTTAGAGACAGGTTTTTCAGGATGTGCGCTGTAAACGCGCTGTCCTTACCTCCGGAACCCGGAACGATTACATCGTAACGACCGTCGTTACGCCGGAATTTCTCGCATAGTTTCCAGAGAATTTCCTCACGCTCCTTCCAGTCAATATTTTTCTCTTTCTCCTCGTGATATCGGCATGCGGAGCACACACCTTCCTCATCAAAGTCGATAACGCTCTTCTTTTCATTGGCAGTGCTCCTGAATTCAACGGTAGAGCTCGGCCGTTGATTAGAGATGACGCATTTCTTGCAGAATTTGACTTCGGCAGGAAGGCCGTACCAAGCTGGATATTTAGGTTCCTGACTCTTGATCTCCATTGCTACAGTTTAGTAAAGTCTTCCAGAATCCTGAGCCCCGCAGCGGCACTTTTCTCAGGATGGAATTGTACCCCGTAGATATTATCCTTGAATACTGCTGAACAAAACGAATACCCGTCATATACTGTTGTGGACAGGATATTTTCGTCGTGCTTCGGGTTTGCGGCAAAGGTATGAACAAAATAGAAATTATCATCTTTGCCGACATTCCTAAAAATGGTGTTCTCCCAGCTTATGTTTTCCGGCTTTCGGAGTTCGTTCCAGCTGATGTGGGGCAACCTGAAGTGGTTCACCTTTAACTTTTCGACGCGTCCCTGGATGAGACCCAGACCCTGACTTACGCCGAACTCGTCACTTTCCTCCATCAGCAACTGCATTCCAAGGCAAATGCCCAGGAAGGGTTTGCCGGTGGCAATGTACTGGTGAATAACGTCCACCAGCTGATGGGACTTCAGGTTATTCATGCCGGTGGCAAAGGCGCCTACCCCCGGAAGGACAACGCCATCTGCCTGCATAATTACCTCTGGCTTGTCGGTCACGATAGGGTTGGTATTCAGCGTCCGAAAGGCATTCAGGATGCTTCTCACATTTCCGATATCGTAATCCAGTATCGCTATTGTTTTCATCGCATTGGATTTCCATGTTCCCTGAGGGCGGCTTTTATCGCGGGTATGGTCGCCCGGTTATAGTGCAACGCGGAGGCAGTGGCTATGCCTCCCGTCCGTACTTTGCTGGCGATCTCGACAAAATGCGCTATGGTTCCGGCTCCGCTGCACGCAATCAACGGAATGGAAATGTTGTCGTTGATGTTGGATATCAAGTTAAGATCAAAGCCGAGCATGGTTCCGTCACGGTCAACGGATGTTATCATTATTTCCCCACAGCCCAGGTCCTCCAGCCTTTTGGCCCATTCGACTGCATTGAGTCCGGTCTCTTCGCGCCCGTTGTCGACATATGCTTCCCAGGAATTGCCTTTGTGTTTAGCTTCAATCGACCCTACGATGCACTGCGATCCGAAAATTCGCGATGCTTCCGTGACGAAATCCGGATTCCTGACAGCAGATGTGTTAAGGGCAATTTTATCAGCACCCGCCTTCAGCGCCTTGCCGATGTCTTCCAGCGTTCTGATTCCTCCGCCTATCGTGATGGGTACAAATACCTGTTCGCAAGCCTTTTCGATGATGTGAAACAAGTTGTTCCTTCCGTACAGGCTTGCGACGGCGTCCATAAAAATAATCTCATCGATGCCTTCGTCGTAGTATTTCTTTGCGAGCTGAATGGGGTCGCCAATTTTCCTTAGGCCTTCAAGGTGGATTCCTTTGATAACGTATTCGTTCTTTATGTCGAGTCTCGCGATCAGTCTGAGTTTTTCCATTCTACTAGATCCCTGAAATGCTTTTGTTTGCTTGTATTCCAGAAGTTTTCCGAATTCAGAATTTCCCTGAACAAAACATCGCTCTTGCCGTCGCCGAACAGTTCGACTTTCTTCGGCTTCAAACTCATCGCGCGATGAATTGCTTGTAGAATGCTCTCGGTTCGGTAGTCGGTGTTGATGATGTCGTCGTGAAGCGCCCTGTTATGTTGCCTGGTGCCGACATTTATTGACGGAACGCCGTAATAGGGAGCTTCACGAATCCCGGAACTGCTATTGCCCAGGATAAATTTCGCGTGCTTCAGGAGCGTAAGGAATGCTTCAAACCGGACTGACGGGAAAAACCTGAAGTTGGGCAGGCCCATGATGCGCTCGTAAGCCCGCAAGATGTGATGAGACCCCAAGTCGTTGTTTGGATATATGACAACGTACTTTAATCCTGATTGAATCACCGCATCGATCAGCGCATTGGTGTATCCTTCCAGGTGAGCAACTTCGGTAGTTACCGGATGGAAGAGAAGGATAGCGTATTCGTCAAAAAAGATTTCATAGTATTCTTTAACTGACTCCAGCGTTGGCAATTTTTCCGACAACATCAAGTCTACGTCAGGGCTTCCGATGACGTAGATCGACTCTTCTTCCTCACCCATCTGGATCAACCTTTTCTTTGCAATGTCATTAGCCACAAAGTGCGTATGGCTCATCTTGCTCACCGCGTGCCGTATGAGTTCGTCGATCGTGCCTGACACTTCTCCGCCCTCGATGTGCGCGACAAGGATATTGTTTAATGAACCAACAATTGCTCCGGCGAGCGCCTCGACCCGATCACCATGGATTATGATGAGGTCGGGTTCAATTTCCTGGCAAAACCCGGAAAGACCTTCGATGGTTTTTGCCAGCACGAGGTCCATGGAAATCTCGGCAAGGTGGTTAATGTATTTGTAGATGTTGGGATAACCGCACTTTTCAATTTCGTTTACGGTGCCGCCATAGCGTGACTGCATGTGCATCCCCGTCGCAAAAATGTGGACCTCAAAACCCGGGTCCCTGTTCATTATATCAATGAGCGATTTCAGTTTTCCAAAGTCTGCGCGTGTACCGCTAAGAAAAACTATCCTTTTCATCGGGTCATTTCTTCTTCGTCAACATTAACATCGTATCGGAGAGCTGATTCTGATCAACAATTGCCTGGAGTTGATTTGTCAGCGATAATACCTTGTCGATCAGGTCATGATTCTCAAAGTTTCCTTGCGCGAGGCAATTGGTGATGAGTTCGTATACGTCCTGACCAAAGAACCAGCAGGAAACCGGTTCGAGCCCCGCCTCATCCAGCATGATTTCGGCCGATCTATCCGAAAATAGATGCAGGTGATCGGGAGCGTAAATGTTACGCGCAGCGAGGTCCGGAAAGCACCTGTTCACCAGGGCGCTCAGGGACGGGAAACGCGGAACCTCAAACACAAAATGCGCACCAACGGGCAGGTTGGCTGCGATCGAATTGACCAGAGCCTTCGGATTCAGAATGTGCTCAAGCACATTGATGGTAGATACGACGTCCGCGTCCTTTAGCAGGACCATATCCTCCGGAGTGAGAAATTTGTTTACGACGTTAGATCCCATTTGTGTGGCGAAGGCCACCTCGTGAGCGTCGCTTTCAAATCCTACGGCATCCCACCCGTTCTTCCGGGCAGCCAGGACAAGATCTCCGACACCTGCTCCGATGTCGACCCATTTGCCGCCGGGCTTGAGCGATTCAGCTACGAAGGCGACTTTCGGGGCGGCAATGTCGTTCACACGCTTGTCGTAGAGTTCCTTTTGAATGTATATCTCGGCCTGGCCGGACAAGACATTGCCTTCCTTGTCTTCATTGTACAGCAGGGCAACGGAATCCTCAGTGGGTGGACGTTTCGAATACAGGTGTCCGCATACCGCGCATTCGTGATAAGGATATTCGTATATGGTGACGAAGTGCTTGCTGTCGGGTGAACCGCATATAGGGCATGACTTCAGTTCGATCGTAGCGTTAACAAGCTTTCCCGCAATCTCTTTCTGCAGACCAGCGATCTTAAATCGCCATTGATTGTCGCGGTTGAATTTCCGTAAGTCAATGGGCTTCGTGTATTTGGTCTTTTTGTTGTCCATTCAAAACCCGATTATTCCACATCGCTCCTTTTGAGAAGAACATCCTTTGGGATATCGGTAGCTGCTCTCTTGCCAAGCAGCGATTCATATTCCTCCGCGAGAATCTCTCCTGTGCCCGGACGCTTTACCCATAGGTTATCACGTGAAAACACTTCGCCTTTCTTTATTTCACGGATTGTGCAGACTGACGCGAAAGCGAAATTGATCGTCACCTGCTCTTCGCTCGCAGGCCCTTTGGTTCCGCCAAGTTGGGAGTGAATGATCCTGCTCCCTTCGATCAATTCCCTGCATGCGGTTGGATCCATAGAGCAAATAATGTCCGGTCCTTCCCTATCCATGCGGTCAGTAAAATGTCTTTCCAGGATCGAGGCCCCCAGCGCAACGGCAGCAAAACAGGCGTGATTCGTCACCGTGTGATCGGACAAGCCATATACGGCTTCGGGAAATGCTTCCGCCAGCTCTTTCATAGCACCAAGACGAACGAGATGGTTGGGTGTCGGATAGAGATTGGTGGTATGCAGCAGGGCATACTGGATTCCCTTTTTCTGAAATATGCCGACTGCCTTGCGTATGCTTTCGATGGTGTTCATCCCTGTGCTGAGGATCACCGGCTTGCCAAAGGAAGCAATATGCTCGAGAAGGGGATAGTTGTTGCACTCTCCCGATCCGATCTTGAATGCAGGCACATTCATTTTCATGAGCCTGTCAGCAGCGGCTCTCGAAAATGGTGTACTTATGAAGATCATTCCTTTGGATTCTACGTACTCCTTAAGCGCAATTTCTTCGTCCTCATCCAGGGCGCAGCTTTCCATGATCTCGTAGATGCTTTTGTCGGAATTGCCGGGTTTGACTTTTTTAGCTTCCGACGCCATCTCATCCTCGACAATATGGGTTTGGTGCTTGACGACTTCTACGCCAGCGCTGGCGGCGGCATCCACCATCTCAAACGCTGTCTGAAGGCTGCCATTGTGATTGATGCCAATCTCGGCAATCACAAGCGGTTCAAAATCGCGCCCGATCTTTCGACCAGCAATTTCAATAAACGGATAGTTACCGGGGGCTGAACTCATTTACCAGTTCTTTTTCATGCATGAAAATAAATTCCGCGATATCGAAATCAAGCTTATCGTCAATGTCGATACGCGAATACACATCGGGGATAACGAAAGGTACGGCGGACTCATCAAAAACCATCCCCTTTTCCAAAATCAATTCGGGTTTTGTAATGTAAACGACGCCGTCTTCAAAGTACAGCGGTTCCATGTCCTGCGACCGCTGCTCAGGTTTATAGGTAATCGTTATGAATGCGCCATTTTCGATTCGTCCAAGCTTATGTCTGTTGCGACCCACAGTCAAAAGGGCGCTGGCATTGGCGTTCTCGAACTTCTCTATACACGATTCGAGGAGCGAAACCGTTCGGAGCGGTTGTGTGGGTTGCAGTGTTATCAGACCCTTAAGCTGTTTGCTCGAGGTAATCCCAAGGGTGGCCAGCAGGTGCTGAGCTGCGCTTCCTGTTGACGCAGTGTCAGAGGATAACGCTTCCGGACGCATGATCACTTCCGCGCCATACTGACGAGCGAGATCCGCGATATTGGAGTCGTCCGTAGAGACATAAACCTTGTCAATCGATGGGCAGCGTTTGGCAACATCGATGGAATAAAAGATCAGCGGCTTACCACAAAAGATCAGACTATTCTTTTTGGGCAGCCGCTTCGATCCCCCCCTGGCAGGTATCCAGGCGATGTACTTGTCAAACAACATAGAAGATCATTAATGGACCCAAAAATAACGGACCCTTGCCATTTGCCCAATTTCAATAGGCAATTCCCGGCTCCACTTTCCAGATATCATTCCGGGTGATTCCGTCCAGTCCCATGCCACACAAGAGGAGCAGTTTGTTGTTGAAGGGCACCAAAGAAGATGCATGCCTTGCCGGCCATGGCGTTGCCTTGAGTTGGGTCCATGTTCTGCCGTCTTCAGTGAACCAAACCTCGTCGCTCATGTTGCTCTGACTGGGGTAAACAGATCCGTCTGTGATCCAAATCTTGTTCTCGAATACGGCCGCACTAAAATGATACCGACGCTCCCACGGTGCATCCGGCATCCGTTCCCACACGATTCCGTCTTCAGATGACCAAACGTCGTTATACGCTTCAATGGTTTCCGAATCCTTAATGCCACCACCAATGATCCACATGCGGCCGTTGAACACGACACTTCCGTGCGTCATGCCTCTTGGAGCCCATGGGGCATGATCCAAAACCTTCTCCCAGGTTATGCCATCTTCAGATGACCACACATCATTAAACCCTACCGGCGGAACACCGTCAGGCAATACATAAATGCCGGCTTCATCCCACCATGAGTGGCCTCCCATCAGCCAGAGTTTGCCTTTGAATGCAAACACATACGGTGAGTATCGATAGCCCCACGGGAGATCGGTGGCAACTTGTGTCCAGTTGATACCGTCTGGTGAACTCCAAACGTCGTTCTTGCCGTCGCCGCTAATCACCCAAATCTTGTCATCGTAAACCACCGGAGTTACCGCATGACGTAGTAAATCAGTCGGCGGAGTCGCTGCGTATTCCCAGTTCTCTCCGTCGGCAGACACCCAGATATGAATGTTGTTGGGAGGATCGAACGGATACCCACCGAATAACCACAGTTTGCCTTTAAATTCTACGACCAGGGCGCCATCCCTCTTCGAAAAAGGGGCGGCTTCAGCAACCAGTTGCCAGGGATTCCTGGTGATGTTGAGATCATACGAACGCGTCGTCTCACCGTCATCCGCTGTTACAATTATTTCCAATCGGTTGATTCCCGGTTGCAGGGGGATTTGGTTGGAGTATTCGGAGCCCGTTACCTTATTCACGACTATCGATGTGGCCAGCGAATCGTCTAACGTCAGCTGTAGGTCGGCGAACTCGGTAGTGTATCCATAGACAAACTCATACCCTGAAGCCGTCTCCTCTATTTCCACCGCTTGAGGAGCCAGCGCCACCGTGTCTATGGTCGTGATTCGCAAGGCCTCACGTTCAATGTTTATCACGTACTCGGTGACGTCTTCCCCAAATGAAACGCGTATCACAAGCCGATTGAGGCCAACCTTCAGCGGGAAGGTGGGGTCAACTTTTTTTTCATTCAGGAAATACTGGATGTCTACCGGAAGAAAGCCACCCGCAGCCGTGACCGTTAGGGAGTAATTGTCGCGACTCACCCACGTATCATACTCAAGAGTCTCAGGAGAAAATTGTGGATTCAGCTCGCCAGCCGACAGATTAAGGTGCATTAGCCGGCTCAAGTGAGACACCGAGTTCGGTTTCGGTTCATTATCCGAATCACAGGCGAATGCCATCACAAATGCGAAAACATACGCCAGGTACTTAAGACGGCTAGTAAACCGCATACGTTAGCTTTACTTACCCCGGGCCAAGTGTGGTTGTAAAAGGGGCTTTGTGAAAGAAAACCAGGCCGGCAAGCTGTGGAAATGTTCCCACGCTCATGGGATGGCTCTGGAAGAAACACAAATATAGTCAACCGCAAGAAGAATGCCATCCCGCTGGAAGATTCCATGGAATCCCTGACCAATAGAGGAATAGTTATACCGGGGAGGGGACGTTGGTTACTTCCACGAGTTTATTTGGCGGCAAAGGGATGAATATTTGGAGAGTTCGTTGTGACTTCGCTGTTCCTGATTCGATGAACCAGTTCAATGGAAGGTCCTGCATCGGTCAATCCGAAACCCGAGCCGTTGAGAATTTCACGGTAACTCAGGGTATGAAGGTCTGTGAAGCCTTCGCTAAACTCAATGCTCTCTGATTCTACGGTTATCGATCGATAGGTTCGCTTTCCTTCCTGCACTACTTCACGGGGCAAATTGTTAGCGTTGATGCTCAGGAACCATCTCACCCTCGCCTTGTCGAGTTCCATGTATCCCGCCATCGTATCATCCGTGGAAATGTGAACTTCTACCTTCTTTACATTTCCGAAGATCCAAAGGAGCATGTCGAAGAAGTGAATGCCGATGTTGGTTGCCACGCCACCCGACTTGGCCGGATCACCTTTCCAGCTGATCTTGTACCAGTTGCCTCGAGACGTTATATAGGTAAGATCAACGTCGTGTATCTTTCCCGGGTCGCCACTCTGAATCTTCTCTTTCAAAGCGATAATGCTCGGGTGCAACCTTAGTTGCAGGATCGTATAGATTTTTTTTCCTGTTTCCTTTTCAATCTCTCCAAGGGCGTCAACGTTCCAGGGGTTGAGCACGAGAGGCTTTTCGCAAATCGCGTCGGCACCGTGACGAAGCGCGAAGCGAATATGGGAGTCGTGAAGATAGTTGGGTGTGCAAATGCTGACATAGTCGACCCTGGTACCTTTTCTCCGAAGCTTATCGAGATGTCGGTCGAAACGTTCAAACTCGGTGAAGAAATCCGCATTGGGAAAATAGGAATCCAGAACACCGACTTGGTCAAATTTGTCAAGCGCAGCGACGAGATTATTACCCGTGTCTTTAATCGCCCTTAAATGTCTTGGGGCGATGAAACCAGCGACCCCTATCAACGCAAAATTTTTCATATATGCCTATCAGTACTTCAAGATGTCAACTTCTTCACCTTGCCATTCTCCAATGCGTAACGTTCACCTGTTTCGGGACATACTGCAATTCCCTTTTCGTCAAATTTGAGTTTATGTCCCGCTTCGCTCATCCACCCGGTTTGTCGTGCCGGATTTCCCACAACCAGGGCATAGTCAGGTACCTCCCGGGTAACAACAGCGCCTGCTCCGATGAAAGCGTACTTGCCAATGTCGTTGCCGCAGACGATGGTAGCATTCGCGCCGATGGTAGCACCTTTTCCAACATGAGTGCGTGCGTACTGCGATCTCCGGTTAATGGCACTCCTTGGATTGATGACATTTGTGAACACCATCGAAGGCCCCAGAAATACATCGTCATCGCAGGTGACACCCGTGTAAATCGACACGTTGTTCTGTACCTTGACGTTGTTGCCCAGGACGACTTCCGGTGAAACGACAACGTTCTGTCCTATGTTGCAGTTTTCGCCAATCCTGCAGCCGGTCATGATGTGCGAGAAATGCCAGATCTTCGTTCCCTTCCCGATCTCACACCCGGGATCGATGACGGCTGTTTCGTGAGCGAAGTAGAGTTTTTCATCAGTCATGATTGCGAATTACGGAGAATTTGGGGGAACCACATAGGACTTAGGACACATAGGGAGCACATAGGTGGAGTTGAGAGGGTTGTCTGCTGATGTCATCACAAAAACCCTCTATGTGACCTCTATGTGTCCAATGTCCTATGGGGTTCAGTACTTCCAGCCAGGCATCGCATCA
>QGUY01000450.1 GCA_003242315.1 Bacteroidota bacterium | reverse complement strand
GTAAGCCCCAAAAGCCGACATTTTACCACTTAGCGATTATGCAGGCGAATTCTGTACTTTATTAGGCTTAATCTTTATTATTGAGCTTTATTTGCAACTCAGTATAAGCCATAGCCTTATGGATCAGGTAGCCGTTGAAAAGCAGCAGGAGCACAAGGAAAAGATCGCCAGTGTGATTCGCGAAGTTGGGAAGGTTGTGGTTGGCCAGGAGTATATGGTGAACCGTCTTCTCATTGGGTTGTTCACGAACGGGCACATTCTCCTGGAGGGTGTTCCCGGCTTGGCGAAGACGCTAACGGTGAGCATGCTTGCCCGAGTTCTTCACCTTGATTTCGCACGGATTCAATTTACGCCGGACTTGCTTCCTGCGGACCTTGTAGGCACAATGATCTACAATCAGCGTGAAGGAAAATTCGAGGTAAAGAAGGGACCCATATTCGCCAACATTATTCTTGCGGATGAGATTAACCGCTCGCCTGCAAAGGTACAGTCGGCGCTCCTGGAAGCAATGCAGGAGAAACAGGTCACCATCGGAGAGACTACGTTTTCGCTGGACAAGCCCTTTCTGGTTATGGCCACGCAAAATCCGGTTGAACAGGAAGGAACCTATCCTCTCCCGGAAGCGCAGGTTGACCGCTTCATGATGAAGGTCTTCGTCGAATACCCGACGAAAGAACAGGAGCTGGAGATCATGCGAAGGATTTCCAACATGCAGTTCGACTACACGGTGTCGCCGGTACTTACGAAGGAAGATATTTTCGACATCCGAAACCAGGTAAATAGAGTTAAGATATCGGAGTCGCTGGAGCGCTATATCATTGAACTGGTGTACGCGACGCGCAAACCGAGGGAATATCAACTCAACGAACAGGCCCAGTACGTGCAGTTTGGTGCATCGCCGCGCGCAAGCATCAACCTTAACCTCGCCTCGAAGGCACTGGCATACATGGATGGCCGCGACTATGTCCTACCCGAAGACATCAAAGACGTCGCCATCGATGTAATGAATCACCGCATCATCATGAACTATGAAGCGGAGGCCGACAACGTGAAAACGTCCGACATTATCAAAGCCATCCTTAACAAGGTTCCCATTAGTAAGTAGGTCGAGTTCTGAAGTGTTGAAGTGGCAATGTGCCTGCCGGCGGTGGCGGAATTTCATCACATCAACCCCAGGGCCTCCCGCAGAATTTCTTTAACAATTTCTTAAAACGCCTGTCCCAGTCAGGTAACATCAGCGATTCACCTTTGCTGACAAGTAAGAGTAATCAAAACTTAAAACTTGCGCTAGATGAAAACGCTATTGAATTTCCTATGTGGCGGAATGATGCTTGTCATGACTTCGTGCGGCGATGATCCGACACCTTCAGATACTCCGGAGCCTCCCAAAGACGAGGACTCCAATACTGTAGTCGTTGACGCCAACGTTGTTGAAGATGCAGTTTGGGAAAGAGGCAAGACGTATGTTCTTGCCGGAAGAATCGCCGTCGTCGACGGGGTAACACTCACCATCGAGAAGGGTGTTGTTGTCAAAGGCCAGGCCGGCGCGGGCGCGAATGCCACAGCGCTGATCATTGCGCGAGGAGCGAAAATCATCGCTGAGGGAACGGCGGAGGAGCCTATCATCTTCACGTCGGTGGCCGATGAGATTGAACCGGGAATGATCGAAAGTCCAAATCTCAGTCCTTTGGATGGGGGTGGACTCTGGGGCGGGTTGATAATCCTTGGAAAGGCGCCAATATCGGTATCGACAAATGAGCAGAACTTCCAGATTGAAGGCATCCCCGCCAGCGATCCGAATGGAGCCTATGGAGGCAACGACCCGGAGGATAACTCGGGTATACTAAGGTACGTATCCATCCGACATGGCGGCGCCAACATCGGCGAAGGCAATGAGATCAATGGTCTCACGCTTGGTGGTGTGGGCAGCGGCACCGTCATCGAAAGCATTGAAGTGATCGCCAACGAAGATGATGGCATTGAATTCTTCGGCGGTACTGTAAATGTGCGCAACGTCCTCGTCTGGTCGGTTGGTGACGACGCGATCGACACAGACCAGGCCTGGGCAGGCACCCTCGACAACTTCATAGTCCTTGCGGGCGATGAAACCGATCACGCCTTCGAAGTAGATGGTCCGGAAGGGTCATACGGGGAAGGTTCGTCCAAAGGCCACACTATCATCAACGGAACAGTAAGGGGCAGCACGAACGCAGAGATCGCTGACTTCCGCGACGGGGCACGCGCTACTATGAGCCACATATATTTCTATGGATTCCCCAATCCCGCGACATCCGGGGGATTTGGCGACTTCTCGCTGAGTGGGGAAGAGACAACCGACAATTACGCAGATGGCTACCTCACTTTTGAGGCCCTGGAAATAACCGTGGCGGAAGG
>QGUY01000449.1 GCA_003242315.1 Bacteroidota bacterium | reverse complement strand
CATTCACGCTTAACGACAGGCTATCATTGAATGTGTCGGGTGTCGGATTTGACGGACATATTGCTGAGCAATTCAGCCACAGCAAACGCAGGGGATTATACAACTACGCTCGCATCGCCCTAAGTGAGTACCGCAGCTTCGCCCCTTTCAGCGCACGTATTGAATCTCCGGACCCCGCGCCGTCATTGCAGCGCCTGTTCTTTATCGCGATTGCCAACTCGTCGCAGTATGGAAACAACGCACGTATCGCACCCCGCTGTTCTGTCCGCGATGGAAAGCTGACGGTCAATGCGGTCAGGCGCATACCCCCCTACCGCCTCGACGTGGTGTGGTCTTTCTTTCGGGGAGACGTCACCAGGAAATCGTTGTGTACGGCTTTCGAAACATCGGGATTAACCCTTCACACGGATCGCAAGGTAGCATACCATGTTGATGGAGAACCGTGCGGAGAGGGTGATACTTTTACTATACGGGTGAATCCCCTATCGCTTAACGTAATTGTACCAACCGAAGAGGGGATTTAGTTGCAGTTGCAGATGCAGAGGCAAGGGTCTGGTTGGCCATTGCATCTGCATCTGCGCCTGCATCTAATCAATCAAGTCCATCATACAGCACTCCATTCGCGATCACCTGATAGTCATCTTCGCCAAGTCCGATGTCAACATCTTTGTAAAGCCATTCGATGTGAATGCTGTCCTTCTCGGGAAACACTTTACCGGTGATGTCTACGGATATCCCGCTGAAGATGTCGACACCGTTGGTGATGCCGAAGGTATTGTCGCTGTTCAACTTAACCTTAACCTGGGTTTCGAAGAAATCAGGGTCTTCAATCCAGAGCGAATCAAAGCTGGAAGAAGTATTGAAAACCTTGATATGTTGCACGTCGGTAATGTCAAGTGCCGGAAGCTCGATCGTCACAACGTACTCACCGGCCACTTCTGTTGAGGGCAACAGAACTTTATCAAACTCCGTTTCCGTGCAGCTCCAGAATAGCACTGCTGTTACGAGTACTGGGATGATATATTGTCGTATCAGTTTCTTCATGGTGTAGAAATTAGTTCTTTTTGAAATCCCTTAAGGCTGTCCCATAAACTGCGGATGCTTCTAGCCTCCATTGAAAGCCATTCGCGGTTATCACACCCGTTCCCGGTATGCTCCGCACTGAAATACCACTGGAGGGAGCTACCTGGTAAGGCACGACAAGCTCGTCACCCTGAACGTGCACGAACACCACATCGAGAAATTCCTCTCCAAGGCCGCCTGCGTCGTTGATGTGATAGGTTGAAGGGCCAATTTTCGTAACGGTGACGGTGACACCCGTCGCTTCACGGACATAACTGCCGGAAAGATCCACCGCATCGGTGGCAGGATCATATACTACCACATCCCGTTCTTGCGACCGCACGAAGCCTTCCGTGTTCGTAGCACTGTAAATGATCGTATTTACACCCGGCTCATCGTCGTCAACTCCGCCGATGATATCAACCGGCAGTTCGTCCTCTCCCACCAAAGCGATCGCACCGGGTTCCGAATAGGGAGTACCAACGGGTACGATAATGAATTCGTCGCCATTGAGGTTGATAACGGGGTACGTGGTTACAATGGAAACATGAGCGGTATCGTCAGTCTCACAGGCACCGAATAAAATGCCTGTCAACAGGGTCAATGTCGGTATGATTAGTTTTTTCATTGTTCTCACTTAACAGGTTAGTTGGCAATATTCCACCACGTCCTTTGAATCACAGACTTCTGCCCGCCGATGGCGTTCAGATTCACCGCGTTGTTGGAAAGCTCCGTTGACGTATAGGGTAGCCGTCTCGGGAAGACGCCTCCGGTAATGTTATTGGGGGTCATTGTGAAGTGATCGGGATATCCAGTCCTCAGGCGCTCAAAATGAGATTCGAGGCTGTTGAAGTTGGCGCAAGCGATCCATTTCTGGAAAATGATGGACTCTAATCCGTTATATTCATATGGACCTCCCACACCGTAGAGCGCAGCTGCACCCGACACACCATGCTTTTCGAAGTTGGCTTCAATACCTTCCTGGTACAGCGCTTCCGCATCGCCGGCTACGCCGTACCGCTCAACAGCTTCTGCCTGGAGGAACTTGCTTTCCGCCGCGCTCATGAACACGACCGGGTGGGTAGGACCAATGGCAGGCTGCGACAGGAACACGTGGTTTTGGAAGCCTGTGTTACCATAATCGCCCTGATCGAGTCCAATGTGACCGCCTCCTGCTTCAGGCGTATTGAAGATCACGTTAACCCTCGGATCGCCTGCAGCAATCATGGTCTCCAACACCGGGTTGCTGGCGTCCACACCGCAATTCCACCACCCGTTCCCCCTTGGGAAAACTTTAAAACGGAGGAAAGAATTCGAAAAACCTCGCAGTCAAAAA
>QGUY01000154.1 GCA_003242315.1 Bacteroidota bacterium | reverse complement strand
TGCTTTCCTCGTGGGTATTTCCTTTCCCGGTTTGCCCTAGCAGCAAATTCTTCCGCATCGATCTGGTCGGACTTTTCTGTTTTGATCATCGGAGTTGCAACGAGCAAGCCACGGGCAACGTCGATAACGCTTTCCTCAAGGCGACCGAAAAGCTGGATGCTGCTTTGGAGAAAGTCTGGCTTTTCGCGATCGATAAGCATTGACAACATCCTGTCGATTTCCTTTCGCTTGTCGCGAAACAGGTACGCGATCGTGGGGTCGGCGATGTTTTCTATCGGAAGATCATAAATCTTCCTCTTGATGATCTCCGGATCTATTGGCATGTGTCGGTAGTGAAATACCGGCGACTTGCGGTAATGGTTCTTCTTGAATTCCTCCCACGCCTCGGCAACATTCACCGGCGTTATCAGCGCGAGCAGGTCGAACTGTTCACTCAATTGCGCGAGCGCATCGTCAATCTGCCAAACCAGGTCTTCTACCTGGGTTGGTCCAAGTATTTCAAAGTGAGATGGTGTAAACGACGTGTGGAGGCGTATGAACTCGAAAAAAGCTTTCTTTAATGCCTTACCGAAAATCTTACGGAGTTCACGCGCAAAGAGCGGGTAAGGCTTTCGCGTTTGAAAATCGATGTAGATGGGTTTGATCTCCAGCCCCACCATTTGACAACCAATCTGCTTGGCGTCACTCCTGCTTATGAGTTCCCTGAAGCCCGGAGGCGCAATACGATCCGTTTTTTTCACGGAAGCCGTGACTTTGATGTAGCCAATATTGCCTTGCAGTTCTTTTTCCAATGTTTGGGCTACTACTTCAGTACTCTTGTGGTTGATGTAGATCGTAAAGTCGCTTTCATTGTCACGCGTTCCCATCCAGACTTCAAGCAAGAGAAAGGACCCAAAGGTTTGCGACAGTTCGTTAATCAGACCCTGAAGTAATTCGCTAAGCGCTCCACCCTCGTCGTCATTCGCCATGATATAGGATGACTCCGTCATTCCCAGCTGATAGGTAAAGTAATCCTTACCATCGTGTGGGAAGCGATATACGAGGAGGAACGGCACAGGGCGATCGATGTTAAGGATGCCCGAGGCGGGCAATTCAACACTGATCGGTTCTCCTTTCTTTAACCGTGCCCGTATCGTGGACAGGACGTTGCGTGAGGCGTTCATGTGGCAATCCTTTGCGCCTGGCCCTGGACGGCCCGTATCGCCTCCGTTAGGGCGACCTTGATATTTTCCAGGTGGTGGATATCGACCCGGCCGGTCCACTCATCCATGAAAACTTTCTTGAACTCGATAGCCAGGGCGAATCCGAAGGCGCCGAAATTCGAGTTCACCCATCGCGAAAACTCACCTCCTTTAAACCGCACGTTCTCTCTGACGTCAGGCGGTTCTCCATTGATAGGCTTGCTGGCGAGCTGGCGCATGAACTGGTCCTTTGCCGCATGCCATTTCCGAGGCAGCGATTCTGTGCCTATGTTGATGGCCGGGGAGTCTTCCGCGTTGTCTTCTGCGTCAGGATTACGGCGGTAGTTGTACGTGTGTAAATCGAGCAACAGGAAAAAGCCATGCTGTCCTATAATCTGCACCAGCAGTTCCCGGACATCGCGGTAGAACCGATCGTACTGTGCCAATGATTGTTCGATTAGTTGTTGAGGAAGGGGTTTCTTCCAGACGTGAAGTCCCCACGCGTCAGAGGGCTGTTTGTATACCGCTTTGTCGCGGGGTCGATTCATGTCGACTTCAAATCGGGAGATGTTCACGATGATTCTGTTTGGTGCAACCTCGGTCAGGTATCCGGTATAGGGGTCCTCCTCCCGCATCCGTTCATTTGGCAGCAGGTTCATGTAATCACGCAACTCCTCCCTGATGTAATGGCCGTCGTGAACTGCGGCGGCGACTAAAGGGGAATTCCCAGTTATGATTTCAAAACCTTTGTTCATGGTAATGGAAGCTTACCATGACTATGGACTACATTTATGCCATATTCTGAATAGCGTTTATTCGCGCGTTTTCATGCGCGCCCGTGAAAATGTGTCCACAACGTTGTGTGGCGTTTGTTCCAAAATCAAGGCTGCGCCGCCGGTCAATAAGCCACTGTTGTTTCCCTCAAATTCTTTTATATTGCGGAAATCACCGCAGTTAACTTAACGCTATTAACGACCACGATGATCCAAGCTTTTAGCAGGGCGGCGCGCGTGCTGGCCCTTTTTGCAGTGATTCTCACTGCTGCGGGAATTTCCTGCACCTCAAAAAAGACAACACCACGAGTTCTTGTTTTCAGCAAAACCGCCGGTTACCGACACGAATCCATTCCGGATGGAATCGCCATGTTTCAGAAACTGGGGCAGGAAAAGGGCTTCCTGGTCGACACCACAGAAAACTCCTCAAAATTCAATGAAGAGAACCTGCGTAACTACCACGCAGTCATATTCTTAAATACAACGATGGATGTGCTGAACAAGCAGCAGCAGAATGACTTTCAGCGCTTCATCCAGGCTGGCGGCGGCTTTGTAGGTATCCATGCCGCGGCAGACACCGAGTACGACTGGCCCTGGTACAACGGCCTCGTGGGTGCATACTTCGAAAGCCACCCCAACAATCCCAACGTACGGACCGCCGAATTTTACGTTACTGATCATAACCACCCTGCTTCAGATTCACTGCCTGCCCGCTTCACCCGTTCGGATGAGTTTTACAACTACAAGTCCATAAAAAGGGATCTCATCAACGTGCTGGTGAAGATCGATGAATCAACTTACGAAGGTGGCACCAACGGTGAAGATCACCCATATTCATGGTACCACGAATATGACGGTGGACGAGCATTTTATACGGGTATGGGTCATACCAAAGAAAGTTACACCGAACCGCTCTTTATCGATCATGTCTGGGGCGGGTTGCAGTACGTTTTGGGAGGCGATGCTCCCAAAAAGCTTAACTACGCCCTGGCCAGCACCCCTCGCGTTCCCGACGAGAACCGTTTCACGAAAGTTGTCCTGGCAGAAAAACTTGATGAGCCGGTAGAACTTGTGGTATTAAATGACAATCGCGTCCTCTTTATCGAACGTAAGGGAGCGATTAAGCTATACACGCCGGAGGATGGAACTGTAAAGACAATATATCAACTCGAAGTCAGCCACAAGTATAATACAGGTAACGGCGAAGCGGAAGATGGCTTGCTGGGAATAGGCGTCGATCCCAACTTCGAGACCAACAACTGGATATACCTGTATTATTCTAAGCCCGGAGAGAAAGCCGTCAATATCCTTACGCGATGGGACTTTGTTGACAACAAATTGATTCCCGAATCGGAGAAGGTCATCCTTGAAGTGGAAGTTCAGCGCGATCAATGCTGCCACACGGGGGGATCCATCGACTGGGACGCGGATGGCAATCTGTACCTCAGCACGGGCGACAATACAAACCCGCACGCTACTGGCTATGCACCTATCGACGAACGTCCGGGCCGTGAGCCATGGGATGCGCAAAAAGGTTCTGCCAACACCAACGACCTGCGAGGCAGTATTCTTCGCATCCATCCTGAACCGGATGGCACATACACTATTCCCGAGGGCAACCTGTTCCCTCCTGGTACGCCGAATACGCGTCCTGAGATTTATGTGATGGGTACACGCAATCCGTACAGAATATCGGTCGACAAGAAAACCGGTTATTTGTATTGGGGCGATGTGGGTCCTGATGCCAGGAATGACTCTGTAGGTTACGGTCCCAAAGGACATGACGAAGTCAACCAGGCACGTAAAGCCGGCTTCTTCGGTTGGCCCTACTTCATAGCCGACAACAAGCCATACTACGATTACAACTTTGCTACCGGAAAGTCAGGACCACCATTCGATCCTCAAAGACCCATAAACGAATCGCCCAGTAACACAGGGCTGCGTGAACTACCACCCGCCCAGCCCGCATTCATCTGGTATCCTTATGATCGCTCGCGGGAGTTTCCCCTTGTAGGTTCGGGTGGACGAACTGCGATGGCCGGTCCGGTATTCTATTCTGAAGACTTCAAGGGTGCGGCCCGTGCTTTCCCCGATTATTACAATGGTAAGCTGTTCATTTATGAATGGATGCGGGGATGGATCATGGCTGTGACCATGGACGAGGAAGGCAACTTCGTGGAAATGGAGCCGTTCATGCCCAGCCACAAGTTCAGTAATCCCATGGATATGGCGTTTGGCCCGGATGGTGATCTCTATATGCTCGAGTATGGTACAGGCTGGTTTCAGAAAAATGACAACTCCCGTCTCGTCCGCATAGAGTACAATGGTGGTAACCGCAAGCCACAGGTCCAGATGGCGGTTGACAAACCAAAAGGAGCAGTGCCTCATACGGTGACGTTCAGCACCGCTGGCACGATCGACTTCGACAGGGATGAACTCACGTATCAATGGGAAATCACCTCAACGGACGGGAAGAAAGTTGGAACCCTGCAAGGGGAAAATCCTTCTTACACCTTCAACGAACCCGGCGTGTATGCTGTGAAGCTCACGGTGACTGACACGCAAAAGGCGTCGTCGTCACTGACCACAGAAATCCACGCAGGCAACGAACCGCCCCAGGTATCCTTTGAAATTGTTGGCGGCAACAAGACCTTCTTCTTTCCAAACTCGCATATAGAATACGCTGTAAAGGTGAGCGATAAGGAAGATGGAAGTCTTGCCGACGGGCGCATTGATCCTCAGGCGGTGTCCGTAACCATCGACTACCTTGAAGAAGGTTACGATGAGGTTCAAATCGCTCTGGGACATCGGGCTGCGGACGAAGCCACCGACAGATTTGCGGCCGCAAAAGCGCTTATGGAAGGAAGCGACTGCATGGCCTGTCACCAGGTCGACAGGAAGTCGATTGGCCCCATGTACATCGACGTAGCTAAGAAGTACAAAGACGATCCCGCTGCCCGCGATTACCTCTCCGACAAGATTATCAACGGTGGCAGTGGTGTCTGGGGTGATGTTGCCATGTCGGCGCACCCTGCCCTTACGCGGGAACAAACCGCACAAATGGTTGAGTATATCCTTAGCCTCGCAGATCAAAAGCCAGCGGTCTCCCTTCCCGTTGAAGGAAGATATCTTGTACAAGCTGCCAACAAGGGTGTGATCATTGCACGTGCAGCATATACCGACAGAGGCGCTAACGGTGTACCTCCTATCCGCCAGGAGCAGACTTTTGTGCTGCGTGCGCCGACGTTCCCTGCCGCGTCAGCCACGACCGTAGATGGTATAAACAAGTTTCGTTTCAACGATGCTGAATTAGTGATTGGCACACGCGACGGCGCCTACATAGGATTTGAAAACATCGATCTTACTGGAGTTGGCGCCATGACTTTCTCGGCATCTGCGCCAGCAAACTTCGGATTCTCCGGAGGTGTCGTCGAAATACGCATTGACTCTCCAACTGGACCTGTCATCGGCACATCGGCACCCATCAAGGCTATCCAAAGTTCAGCCCAACAAGGCTCCGGGCAGGTGCGTGCTACGATCAAGCCAATGGATGGCTTTCACGACTTGTACCTGATATACCGCAAATCGGGATCAGATGGTGGAAACTTGTTTGTGTTGTTGGATGTGGGGTTGGTTGCGGATCAGAAAGTGATGGCGGCTAAGTAATGGCAACACTTCAACACATCAAATATTTCCTCTCTTCATCTCAGTCACCGCTGCATCAGCGGCTCGCGCCGTCAACGCCATGTAGGTGATGGACGGATTCTGACATGCCGATGATGCCATGCAGGCACCGTCAGATACGAAGACGTTCTTGACGTTGTGCATTTGGTTGATGCCATTGAGGACTGATGTCTTGGGATCCTTACCCATTCGCGCAGTACCCATTTCGTGGATACCAAGGCCGGGTGCCTGCTTTGAGTCCGTAGCCTGTATATTCTTGAAACCAGCCTTCTCCAACATCTCTGCTCCGGTTGCGAGCAGATCTTTAAGCATCGCCACTTCGTTCTCCTTGTACTCGCAGTCGATTTCCAGCAAGGGAATTCCCCATTCGTCTTTCTTATCTTTGCTAAGCCTTACGTGATTCTCAAAGTACGGAAGGTGTTCACCCATGCCCGTGATGCCCATGCCCCATACACCGGGCTCACTGAGTTTTTCTTTGAAGACCGCGCCAATGGTCGGGTCTCCTTCCTGAACGTTACCACGTGATCGACTAGCGCTGCCGGAGAAGGCATAACCGCGAAGGAAGTCCTTCTGAACATCCTTTCCGAAGTTGCGGAAGCGCGCCAAATACCATCCGCCGGGTTTACGGCCGGAGTAATACTTGTCCTGAAATCCTTCATACTCACCTCTGACGCGACCGCGATAGTTGTGGTCCATCAGGTAATGCCCCAGCACACCGCTGTCGTTACCAAGACCATTAGGGAATCGGTTTGACGTTGAGTTGAGTAGAATAAGCGTCGTGTTCAACGTGCCCGCGTTGACGAAGATGATACGGGCATAATATTCAGTCGCCTCCTTTGTCAGCGCATCGATCACCCGAACACCCGTAGCGCGGCCTTTTTGGTCATCATAGATGATTGAATGAACAACGGACTGAGGTCGTAGCGTTAGGTTCCCTGTCTTTTCGGCCGCGGGGATGGTTGCCGCGTTCGCACTGAAGTAGCCACCGAAAGGACATCCGCGATGACACAGATTTCGGTATTGACAAGGCCCGCGACCATTGTGAGCCTGAGATAGATTTGCCGTCCTTGAAACGACTACGCGCCGATCGGGAAAGTTTTTGTGAACCGACTCCTGGAAGTGTCTTTCAACACAGTTGAGCTCCATTGCAGGCAGGAATTCTCCATCCGGGATTTGAGGCAGTCCGTCGCGATTGCCACTTATTCCTACGAAGCGTTCGACATACGAATACCACGGTGCAAGGTCTTTATACCGTATCGGCCAGTCGCATCCAAAACCATCACGCGCATTCGCTTCGAAGTCGTGCTCTCCCCAACGCTGTGTCATCCTTGCCCAGAGCAACGATTTCCCACCTACCTGGTAGCCTCTAATCCAGTCGAAAGGTTTAACCTGCACATACGGATGCTCATTGTCCTTCACGAAGAAGTGCAGCGTATCTTCATGGAACGCGTAACACTTGCTGACGATCGGGTTTGCTTCGAGTATTTCACGAGGCAGTTGATTTCGGTGCGGGAACTCCCATGGGTCCATCGTCGCCGTTGGATAATCTTTGATGTGAACCACGTTACGACCGCGCTCAAGCAAGAGTGTTTTCAATCCCTTTTCACAAAGCTCTTTGGCTGCCCATCCGCCGCTAATGCCTGATCCAATGACGATGGCGTCGAACGTATTCTTTTGCTTACCCGGACCATTGATGTTTACTGCGGCCGTATCCTGGAAGGTGTTGGTCATGATTTACGAGCGTGAGGTTAGATAAGCCTGAATTTGAGAATAATCCTGGTTTTCACGAAAATTTCCATACCGGAAATTGATGTGCGGTACCTGATAAGAAAAAGGGCTGGCATCTATTGCCAGCCCTTTTTCAGAATCACTTGTGAACAAAAGCTGAAGCTACAGTGGATCAGTTATCCTGGCCGAGCTCCTTGTATCGTTGTTCGATGCGTTGCGACTGCGCAGTCATACCGAGGTCGCCGTAGATTGAGGAAAGGGCATCGAGAACTTCCATTTCAGTGGGGTTCATCTTTTCAGCCTTTTCCCAGTACGGCAGTGCGGCCTTCAGTTTTTCTACGAGCTGATTGTCCAGTTCAAGTTTCTTTTTCCTATCGGCCGGTGTAATCCCAAGGTTTGCCATTTCTCTCTTGATCTTTTCCGCAGGCTTATACATTTCCTTGGCAATCAGGAGCTGCGCATCGAAGTAATTCGGATCAATTCGCAATGCTTCTTCGTAGCTCTTGATCGCGGCTTCAGAGTTGCCGAGACTTGAATTTACATAGCCAAGATAGAAGTGCAGAATCTTGTTGTCAGGCTCCTTCTTGACAGCTTCTTCAAGTCCGGTCTTGGCTTCCTCAATGCGGCCCATATCGATCAGCGTTCCGATCTCTACCTTACCGAAGTCGGCATGATTCGGGAACTTCTGCTTGGCCTCGCGCACGAGCTCAAGTGCTTTTTCCTTGTTGTCGAGAGGACCGTTCAGCATGTTGAGCATCATAGAATAAGCGTCAGCCTGATTTCCGCCATTATCTATGTATGCCCTGAACTTATCATACGAGAGCTGGTATTTTTCGAGGCCATGGGCAACGATCGCTGAGTAAAAGTAAGCAGTGGTGTCGTTAGGAAGAATTTTGCTTGTCTTCTCAAAATTCGCCAGAGCACCTTCCAGGTCGTCCTGTTGGTAGAGCGTTGCACCTTTATTGATGTAGCTGCTGGCCCAGTAATCGATCTGCTGGGGTTTCAGGATAGGCAAACCATTGTCTCCGATGATGTTGTATTCGGATTTTCCATCCGACAACTCATCAGCCTTTTTGAAAGATTCGAGCGCAACATCAATCGCATCGGGCGCAAGGTTGTGATATGCCTCATTGCTGCTGGTATCAATAGCGGCGTAGATAAGGCCGCGATAGTACCAGGTGTCGCCTTTATTCATCGTCTTTTCATAGGTGGTAGCGGCATCGATGATTTCCTTGGCTTCATCAAGCTTGCCGGCCTTGAACGCATTCAACGCTTTATTGATATTGGGTTTCGGCGCCTTTTGTGCAAACGCCACAGCAGGTATCAATACGACCAATAGCAGCAGTACTCGTTTCATAGGTTACTTGGTAATAATAAGGGTTTAAATTTAGTTCTAATTACGCTCCCGCGCCGTTGTCGCGGGCATTTTCTTTAGCTCCTGAGGCTCCATTCTCTTCGAATCGCTGGATTTTCTCAACCGAAGATATCACGTCATCTTCCGAGAGCTTGATCAGCCTTACCCCCTGCGTGGCGCGGCCCATAACCCGCAATTCGCTCACTTTGATCCGGATCGTAATGCCGGAACGGTTGATGATCATCAGCTCATCTTCATCCACCACCTCCTTGATCGCAACAAGCTTGCCAGTTTTCGGCGTAATGTTGATGGTCTTCACGCCTTTACCGCCCCGGCGGGTAATGCGGTAGTCGTCCATAGGCGACCGTTTCCCGTACCCGTTCTCGGAAACAACCAGCAAGTTAGCGTCTTCCCTGGTTATACAAACCATCCCAATCACCTTGTCGTTCGGCGAATCCAGCGTTACGCCGCGTACGCCAGCCGCGGTACGGCCCATGGGCCTAACCTCCGACTCGTGGAAATGTACGGCTTTACCCTCGCTT
>QGUY01000448.1 GCA_003242315.1 Bacteroidota bacterium | reverse complement strand
GCGCACGAATGATGAGGTTATCCAGGATCTTCCCTACCCCCTCGAGGCTTTCCTTCATTCTCTCCTCGGCAGCATTCAATTCGCGAATCTGCCGTATCCGTGAGATGGAGTCCAGCTTGTAAGCCTCATACGTAATCTTCCGACGCTCGAGGTTATAAAAGTAGTTCGCTTCCGTCTGCTCGAACTCCTGCTTTGAAATCAACTTCTTCGCATAGAGCTCCTTCTGGCGCTCGTACTGCGGGCCGTATATGGCCAGCTGATTATCAATAAGGGCCAGCTGGTTCTGCTGTTCCAGATCGTTCCGGGTAATATTCAGACGTGTGTCGCGAATACGGGTAATACTTTCGTTAAACGCTGCTTCCTGGCTTAAGACTGACAATTCCCGGTCAAGGTTGCTTAACTCCAGGATAACATCGCCCTTTTTTAGCATTTGTCCGCTTTCGGCCACCACCCTCTTGATGGTGCCGCCCTCTACAGCGTCGAGAACTACCGTGCGGCTCGGTTCAACAATACCTGTTTGCGGTATGAATTCCTGAAATATGCCGCGTCTGACTTCTGAAATGGTAATTTTGTCGCGGTCGACCCGCAAGCGCGAACGCCTGTCCGCCCAGATCAGCTGGTAGAGCACAAATCCCGCAAAAAGGGCAATACCTCCGTACGTGGCAATCCGTTTAACCGTCCACTTTTTCTTCTTGATCTTCCTGTCCATTACAGATTGTTCCATAGGCTCGTCACAGAAGGCATAGCGCCTTTCGATGGATTTCACTATGGCCAATTAGTGTGCCAAGAGGAATCCGGCTGCAATTTCGCCGGAATTGGGCGATTTTCCGTCCATCTTTGAACGGGAATGTCCGGTAATGGACGCCTTCCTCGTATCTTCGTAGCAGCGAACCCCATAATTTCGCTGAAATCAAGCTACCGGGCTTTCGGTATAGCCTTTGCCCGCTACCGGACATTCGGATAACAAAACTGAAACAAGTCCTCCTGACATGGAACAGAAAACTGGCAAAATTCTGATTGTCGACGATAATGAAGACCTCCTGAAGGCCGCCCGCATCCACCTGAAGCGGCACTTTGCCCAGGTGGATACGGAAAAGAACCCGGAGGCTATCCCCACGCTCATGGCGAACGAAGACTATGACGTGATCCTGCTCGACATGAACTTTACGAAAGATGTGAGCAGCGGCAGCGAGGGCTATTATTGGTTGGAAAAAATTCTGGAAATCGATCCCTCCGCCGTCGTTGTCCTCATTACAGCCTACGGTGATGTTCAAATGGCGGTGCGCGCCATTAAAGCGGGCGCTACCGACTTCGTACTTAAACCCTGGGAAAACGAGAAGCTGCTGGCTACCATTTACTCAGCCATGCGCCTCCGCGAAACGCGGGACGAGGTACAAAACCTCAAAATCAAAAACCAGGAAATTAACCAGGCGCTGAACGAGCGGTACAGCGAGATCATCGGACAGAGCGCCGCCATGCAACGCATCTTCCAAACCATCGACCGCGTCGCACATACCGATGCCAACGTCCTCATCCTCGGCGAAAACGGTACGGGAAAGGAACTCATCGCCCGCGCCATTCACCGAAACTCATCGCGGAAACACGAAAGCTTTGTGTCGGTCGACCTGGGCTCGATCACCGAGACGCTGTTCGAAAGTGAATTGTTCGGCCACAAGAAAGGCGCATTCACCGACGCCAAGGAAGACCGCGCGGGACGTTTCGAGTTGGCAAACGGCGGTACGCTGTTTCTCGACGAAATCGGCAACCTTTCTATGCCATTGCAAGCCAAGCTGCTAACCGCGATTCAGAATCGCAGGGTGAGCCGCGTAGGTTCGAACAAGGAGATTCAGATCGACATACGACTGATCTGCGCCACAAACATGCCGCTGTACGAAATGGTCAAGGAAAACCGTTTCCGTCAGGATCTGCTCTATCGCATCAACACCATCGAAATTGAAGTTCCGCCGCTAAGGGAGCGCTTCGAAGATATCCCGGTACTCGCGAACCATTTCCTCAAACATTATTCCGCCCGGTATAACAAGAACATCTCAAAGATCAGCGACGCGGCCCTCACGCGCATGCACAAACACACATGGCCGGGCAACATTCGCGAGCTTCAGCACGCTATCGAACGGGCCGTCATCCTCAGCAACGGCAACGTACTGCAGCCTGAAGACTTCAACCTCTCACCGGCGCCCGGTAAAGACGACGGACACCTAAACCTGGACGCCTACAACCTGGAAGAAGTGGAAAAGCTGCTCATCCGGAAAGTGCTGAAGAAATACAACGGCAACATCACCCAGGCTGCCTCCGAACTTGGCCTGACCCGGTCGAGTTTGTACAGGAGGCTGGAGAAGCATGGGTTGTGATGTGTTGACGTGCTCATGTGTTGAAGTTGCGCAC
>QGUY01000447.1 GCA_003242315.1 Bacteroidota bacterium | reverse complement strand
GATCTGGGTATCGCGAAGGACCAGGTGATGATGGTTGATGCGACCTTCAACCAGGTGCCAGGGTTAAACGCGTTTAAGTCGGAGTTGCTGAAGAACCACAACATTGAGGCGGTAGCAACGCTGGGAGGAAGCATTCCGGGCGAAGAAGAAGTTATTGAGAACTCGTTTGTTCCGGAGGGTGCTCCTGATGAGGAGCAGCAATGGTTCAGTGTGATGTTTGTGGGGCATGATTTCGAGAAAGTGCTTGATCTGGAGATTTTGCAGGGGCATGCGTTTCAGCCGGGCAATGCGGTCGACTCAACAGGATTTATAATTAATGAAGCGGCAGCCCGTGCGTTGGGATGGGGTGATGATGTTGTGGGAAGAACGTTAAAGAGGAGTCTTGGCGGCAACAACAACCAGGAAGGCGTTGTCATTGGCCTGGTGAAAGATTTTCATTACCGTCCGTTGTATGACGTCATCAAGCCGTTAGTGATTATGTTAGGTGGAACTCAGGTTGCAGTTCGGATGAGCGGCGCGAATGCACGGGAAGCGGTGGATTTTGTAGCGGAAGAGTGGAGCAAGCATTTTGAGGGCGTACCCTTCCGCTATTCGTTTGTGGATGAGAATTTTGATAAGCTTTACCGGAAGGAAGACAAGTTTGGCAGGACGATCCAGGTGTTTTCTGTGCTGGCTATTTTCATTGCATGTCTTGGTTTGCTGGGCTTGTCGTCATTTACCGCGGAAAGCCGCCGGAAAGAGATTGGCATACGCAAGGTGAACGGCGCATCGAGTCTGGGGTTGGTGGCGTTGCTGGCGAAGGAATTTTCGTTGCTGGTCCTGATCGCCTTTGCTATTGCAGTGCCGTTATCGTGGTATATGGGCAGCCTGTGGCTTGGCAATTTTGCTTACCGGACGGATATAGGGGTATGGCTGTTCGTTTGGGCGGGCGTTGCGGCGTTGTTGATCGCATTTGTGACAGTGAGCTATCATACGTTCAAGGCGGCGATGACGAATCCGGTGGAGTCGTTGCGGTACGAGTAAAAAATCACAAAAAAATCTGGCCTTCGGCATAGGGTGACTGGCCACTTTTGAGAGTAAGGGGTTGGAGTGATATCCATTTTCGTGGATATCCGGGTTGGCGTGTAGGGTAATTTTTGTTTGCGCAAACCCCGTTGGCCAGTGAGTTTTGCACGACTATTTGCTTTTCTATCTGAGATTCATCCCATTTCGGATGCATTCCGGTCGGCTATTGAGCGGGAGTTGACGTTGATGTCCCTTCCGAAGAACCATATGTTGCTGGAGGCGCCGCGGGTGAGTGATTATGCCTGGTATTTGGACAGTGGGTTCGCGATGTCGTACACTTATACGGATCAGGGCATTCGTGTGGACAATTTCTGGCGGAGCGGACAGATCATCTTGTCTGTGAAGAGCTTTTTTGAGCAAATTCCGTCGACCGAGAATATCCGGATCATGGTTCCTGCCGAGGTGGTTTTCATTAGTTACAAGAGTGTGCAGCGGCTGTTCCAGCAGTTTGGGGAGGCGCATTTTATATATGAGTCGGTTTTAAATCGCTATTACGAAGAGAGTCGTGAGCGTGCGAACGATATCATTAATCTTGACGCGAAAGCGCGTTATCACAAGCTGTTAGCAACCTTTCCGCGGATCGAGCAGATGGTTTCACAGGAGCACATAGCGTCGTACCTGGGTATTGCTCCGCAGTCGCTCAGTCGGCTCAAGCGCCAGATGAAGGAAAAGTAACCGACATCATTCAACGTGTCATTTTCTTAACCCCTTCCTTCTGAACCCTTAACCCAGGTGATTGCAACGCACCGGCTGGTTGCTATAACTTCGGTAATATAAAAAGGACCCATTGAGATGAAACGCCAGATTGCCGTTGAGGTTATTTGTTTTCTATTCATTTTACTGTTTGTCTACGCGGCGCTCAACAAGCTCCTTGACTATCAAAAGTTTAGCATTCAGATTGGGCAATCTCCTATTCTTACTGGCTTTGGGTCCTGGCTGCCGGCGGTTGTAATCGGCTCGGAGTTAGCGCTTGCGATCATGCTGATGTTCAGTCGGCTCCGGTTGTTCGCGCTATACGGATGTTTCAGCGTGATGATCATGTTTACCGTGTACATTGCTGCCATCCTTAATCTTGGCGTTTTTATTCCTTGTTCGTGTGGCGGGGTGCTGGAAAAGCTGGGGTGGACGGAGCATTTAATATTCAATTGCGTCTTCGTCATGCTGGCGTTGTTAGGCATTATCCTGGAGCGCAGCAATGATGGCGGAGGGACACCGAGGAAAAGGCTTATCACCTCGCCTGTCTCCTTTTCACATCTTACGCTGCCGACGATCGACTCCGTGACAATCTCCTTTGTCTCCGTTTTTTTTACAAAAAACAATTACTCCTACACACTGCTATGCTTAA
>QGUY01000446.1 GCA_003242315.1 Bacteroidota bacterium | reverse complement strand
GAAGTCGGCTACCAAGATCGGTTTGTCGACCGACGTATTGGTGTCGTCGCTTGAGGATGTGCTGCGTCAGGTCGCAAAGACGTTGACGACGCACAACATCCGCGACTATATGTCGGTAGAGGTGGAAAACGATCCCGTCGCGGCTGTCTCGATCACCGACGGGCAGGTCAAGCCTGAAAAGCCGGGCAGCATGTTCCGTGCAGCGCCTGAAGCTAAGAAGGCTGACGAGTAAAGATTTGTAAATCGATTTAGAATAAGACAGAAAACAGCAAGACAAAAAACACGAAGCAGAGACCATGAGCGAAGACCAGAAGAACAACGAGATCGAGAACCAGAACCTGAACGACGGCTTGTCGGAGATCAACGAAGAGTCCTTGGAGGTCCGCAAGGCTCCGGGTAACATCGAAGTGATCCACGGCGCGTACAACATGTCGTTGCCGTTGGCCGGCTCGAAGATTTCTGAGATTCGTGCGGAAGCCGCCGAAGAGCTCAACATCCCCGCTGATGCTGAGCCCAGCGTCGACGGTCAGCCGGTTGGTGAAGACTACGTTGTCCAGGAGGGACAACGGATTACCTTTGTGAAGCACGCAGGGGAAAAGGGCGCGGCTGTTTAATCGACGCCCTGTTAGACTGTAAGCATCTCGGGCCGGCTGTGTGGGATAAAGGGTGGTCCTCTATCTCACCAGCCGGCCCTTTTTGTGTCGGCAACGAGGAACGCAATGACCATCAACTTGAAGGGTTTGACGAACGCGGAGATCCAGATTCGTGACGGTAAGGCTGTCATGGAGCACGAGGGATACGAGTACTCCATGGACTCTGAGCAGCTTCACAAGTACTACGAATCGACGTATATCCCGCCCGGCGGTGCCTTGGTCATCCCGGATGGGGTGAAATTTATGAGATGGCGGAAGCCGTATTTACTGGCAGTGCATGAGCATCCGCCCATGCTGCGTAACACCCGGTGGATCACGAAGGATTCGCCGTCGGCTTACGGTGCAGGCACGGTCTACCGGCCGATTCGGCTGAGCATGCCGTACACCGTAACGATTTCGACGTATCAGATTAGTGACAATGGTGCGGCGAGGAACACCGGGGCTAACCAGCTGTTCTTCCGCACGAACATGCTGAAAAACGTCAAGGACAATTTGTTCTACCCGTCACTGCTGAATGTGTCAGTTGTCGGTCAGAAGCTCGACGAGACTTGGATCTGCACTCAGTATTTGAAAACTGCGACTAATGATACCTGGCAGGATGTCCTAGTCAAACTGCTTGAACACCTGTGGCACGGTGCTTTCAATTATTCTTCGGAACATCACGAAGGCGCTTCTTGGTTTACCAGGTACGCGCAGGCCGGGATAAAAGAGATCACGCCGGTTGAGAATTGGGAAACGGCATCGGCCGCACCGATGTTTGGTTATAAGTTTAAGAACTGGTTGCCGTGCGCGTACAACCTGGAAGAGGCCATTGAGCGCACCTTCAAGCGGCTAAATGCCCAGCCCGCTACGGAGCTGAAGCAGGCGCGGGTGATTGAGAATATGGCTTATCATCTTCTCAACTACGGCACCAAGGTCGAATTAAACAAAAAAAAAGAAACCCAGTAAAGAGTAAATCAGTACCGGAAGCACAGCAGACGGGCAAAGCACTTCCGCAATCGAAATCGAGTAAAACGACGGCCGAGAAAGTAGCAAAAAAGCTACCGGCTGTTGCAAAATCGGCAAAGCCCGCGAAGAAGAAGAAAGTGGTAAAAAAGGCGGCTAAAAAGGCCGCTTCTAAAAGGGTTGCGAAAAAGTGACAGCGAAGGCAAACGCGTAGTAGGAGAAGAAATGGCTATTCCCATTGTGCTGAAGACCGGCGACGAGGAAGTTCAGCTGGCGCAGGGCGTGAGTACCTGCTTCGTTATCGCGAAAGGCGGTGTCTATCGTCGTCGCGAAACTGAACTGTTCTCAAGCTGCACGCCCGCTACGGCGATTCCGCAGGCTCTGAAAGAACAGGAGGTTTACCTCCATCTTAATGAAGGTTTTCCGCAAATGCCGGTTGCCGATCTACAAAAGGTGGCCGGCTTCTTTTTGGAAGTCTTCAACGTATACAAATCCGAAGCCATTGTTATTTTGGTTCGGAACAAGCAGACAGGGGCAATTGAGATCATTTGCCCGAAGCAGTACATCACGGTCTGGAAGACTGGTAATTCGTATTCCAGCGGCAGCATGAGCGTCAAGTACGACATGCCTGAAATCGACCACGACAAGTACACTTATTTTGGTGACATCCACTCCCACTGTGATTTCTCGGCCTACGCGTCTGGCACGGATACCCATGACGAAGAATATCGTGATGGTGTCCACATGGTGCTGGGCAAAATCACGCAAACTGAGCGGGATTTCCACTGCGAGTTGCCCGGGAACGCCATGAATTTCTATTT
>QGUY01000153.1 GCA_003242315.1 Bacteroidota bacterium | reverse complement strand
CGTCGCTGGCGCTAAGCGCCCTCGGCGCACGCGGAATGGATATCATCAATCCTCCCAAGCCGTACCGCGTCGCACTCATCGGTACAGGATGGTATGGCAAGAACGATCTGTTCCGCCTGATGCAGGTTGCCCCTGTCGACGTTGTCGCCCTCTGTGATCCCGACCGAAACCAACTGGAACACGCCGGAAAGCTGGTAAGCGAAAGACAGAAATCGCGCAAGACTCCTAAACTCTATAACGATTATCGAAGCCTTCTCGCTGATCATAAACTCGACATAGTCATCGTCGGCACGCCCGATCACTGGCATGCCCTTCAAACTATTGACGCGGTAAAAGCAGGCGCACATGTGTATGTACAAAAGCCAATTAGCGTTGACGTGATCGAGGGCGAGGCCATGGTGGCGGCAGCGCGGAAATACAATCGCGTTGTGCAGGTTGGGGTTCAGCGAAGGAGCACCCCGCATCTCATCGATGCAAAAAAGAACATCGTCGAAGCAGGACTGCTGGGAAAAATCTCACACGTTGAGATGTGCTGCTACATTCACATGCGAAGCGATGCCAATCCTCCGGAGCAGCCTGTACCCGACTTCCTCGACTACGAAATGTGGACGGGCCCCGCACCACTCAGACCCTACGATGGACTCCCCCACCTCAGATGGTGGCGTGCATTCAAGGAATACGGCAATGGGATTATGGGCGACATGTGTGTTCATATGCTCGACACTGTTCGTTGGATGCTCAACCTCGGATGGCCTGAACGAATTACGTCTACAGGCGGCATCTATGTACAGAAATCATTCAAAGCAAATATCGAAGACACACAGGTAGCCAACTTCGAATACAAGGAACTCAACTGCGTTTGGCAACACCGTACATGGGGTACACCCGCCAACCCTGACTATCCCTGGGCATTTACGCTGTACGGAGAGAAGGGAACGCTGTACGCAAGCACCGCGCGGTGCGACTTTGTGCCTCTGGGCGATGGAAAGAAAATACACCTCGATGTCGTTCTCGAAAAAGACAAATACCCAGAAGATGTGACCGAAGAGCGTATCGATATCAACGCAGCCCCTGCTACGCGACTGCAAATGCTTAACTTTCTTGACGCGATCAACAACGGAGGACGTCCCGTAGCCGATATCGAAGAAGGTCACATATCCACGGCTTCGTGCATACTGGCGAACATGTCGATGGAAACCGGCAGGCCCATGATGTACGATCCCGTAAAGCGCGAAGTCAAAGGTGACCCCGAGGCAACCCGCCTGCTGCAAAGACCCTATCGTGAACCGTGGAAGCATCCCCTGCCCGAAACAGTATAGGTCGTCGTGACAGCGCGGAGTTGGAGTAAGGCTTTTCAGTTCCAGAATTGGGTAATCTATCTGGCAATGGTTGCCCTGAGTTACTTTTGGTCTTGCCGCGAGGAAGGCCCTTCCCCTCCCAGGTCGCCAAAAGAGGAACTCGCCACTTTCAAAATCGAACCCGGGTTAAAGATCGAACTCGTTGCTTCCGAACCTCTCGTCCAGGATCCTGTCGTAATAACCTTCGACGCAGACGAAAGGCTGTGGGTGGTGGAAATGCGCGGCTTCATGCCCGACATTGATGGCGCTGGTGAAGGCGAGCCTGTAGGTCGCGTATCAGTACTTGAAGATCGCGATGGTGACGGCTACATGGAAACCAGCACCGTGTATATCGACAGCCTGGTCCTTCCCCGTGCGATAGCCGTCGTACCCGGTGGGGCACTGCTTGCGGAGAATCAAAAGTTGTGGCTGACACGTGATACAGATGGCGATCTTCGTGCGGACGAAAAGATATTAATCGACTCAACGTATGCCGGCGGACCATTCGTTGAACATGCCGGCAACGGTCTTTGGCGCGGGATGGATAACTGGTACTACAACGCGAAGTCGCGATTTCGCTATCGACTTATTGGCGGCACATGGTGTCGAGACACTACCGAGTTCCGCGGACAGTGGGGAATCTCCCACGATGATGCCGGGCGCTTGTACTATAATTATAACTGGTCGCAACTCCATGCCGACCTCGTCCCTCCCAACTATCTGTCGCGCAATCCTAACCACAAGCCGACCTCTGGCATTGACCACGGCCTTACCCTTGACCGACGCGTTTACCCCATACGTGATAACCCTGCCGTAAACCGTGGCTACATCCCCGGAACCCTGGATGAAAAGGGACGGCTTCTGGAATTCACAGCGGCATGCTCACCGCTGTATTATCGCGGCGACGCGCTGCCAGAATCGTACTACGGGAACGCGTTTGTTTGTGAGCCTTCCGGCAACCTGGTGAAACGCAACGTGGTCGTCAATGAAGGATGGGATCTCGGCGCATACGACCCGCACCCGGGAGAAGAATTCTTCGCATCAACAGACGAACGCTTCAGACCCGTGTTTCTGGCATTGGGACCCGATGGGGCTCTGTATGTGGCCGACATGTATCGCGGCCTTATTCAACATGGCCCACATGTTACACCCTATCTTCGCGAACAAACTCTTGCGCGAAAGCTTGTTCTTCCGATTAACCGCGGAAGGATATGGCGAATATCTTCCGAAGAATGGAAACGCCCTCCCATCGCCCGCATGTCAACCGCCACAGATGCACAGCTCATAGTGTGGTTATCTGATCGAAACGGTTGGCGGAGGGACATGGCGCAAATGCTGCTCGTGAATCGACGTGACACAACCCTGGCAGGAGCCCTTGAAGAGGTGGTTCGAAGCGGCACTAGTGCCCTCGGTCGATTTCATGCCCTGTGGACGCTTGAAGGGCTTGGCCTACTAAAGGTAGATTTGCTGATTGACGCATTGCGCGATGAGGACTCAAACGTCCGCATGACGGCACTCCGACTGATCGAACCCTTTGCAGCACGCGATGCTGACGTCAGGCAGAGGCTCACTCGCATTCTTGAGGAGATGATCGAGGAAGGCAAGCCGGAACTCGTTCCGCAGATCATCTTTGTCTGCAGTTCACTGCCGCCAACCATAAGCCATCACATCCTGGGTGATGTGATTATGAAATATGATACCTCAGCGCTGATACGCGATGCGGTGTTAAGCAGCCTGCACGGGCAGGAGTTTGCCTTCATGCGCGGGATTATGCCCTTGTGGAAATCTTCAAGTCCTTCCCGCGAAATATTCCTCGAAATGATTGCCGCCGCCGTGCTAAGGAATGCTGATCCGAATGAAATGAAGGCGCTGTTGAGCATGACTGGCGATCGCAGTGCACTTCCGGAGTGGCAGCGACAAGCGCTTGCTACGGCCGTCAAAGTAAACTCGAACGTTGGTGAAGCCGTGGCGGTGGATGCGCCAAAACTGGAGCCACGCGATATGGAGTTGTTTGCCGAGGGCCGGCAACGATATCTTACGACATGTTCCGGATGTCACGGTACGGACGGTGCGGGGCTGCCGCGGTTTGGCCCGTCGTTAGTGGGATCGGAGTGGGTGTTGGGCGACGAACGCCGTCTGGCGCTGATTCTGCTTCAGGGTATGGAGGGACCAATTGCAGTGAACGGCAAGGTGCTCGATGTTCCGGACATTCTGCCTGTGATGCCCGCGCATTCTGTGTTGGGAGATCGGGAGATCACAGCGATAATGACGTATATTCGGAATGAGTGGGGAAACAACGCTGGTCCGGTTACACCCCGAGTTGTCGGGACCATACGACACACGACGCAGGGACGCGTAGTGCCCTGGACTGCAGAGGATCTGAACCGGCACATGGAAACACTGGAGGCAAAGTGATTCTGCTACAAACACCTGCATGAAGGAAAACGATATACCCAACCACAGAATCGGCCGGCGCGCATTTCTCCAGCTCGCTGCAGCCGGTGCAATACATTTGTCTATGAAAGATATTGGAAAAGCTCAGCGCACCTACGATATGGGTGTGGTTGTTCATTCGTACGCGAGCCGCTGGAATTCAAAGGTACCCAGCGCCAAGTATCCCGGCTTCAAAGACGCCATCGACATGTTACAGCATTGTCACACCATTGGGGCAAAGGGCATCCAGGTGATGGTCAGGGGCTGGGACAAAGACTTTGTGAAGAGATTTAACAATGCCAATGAAAAGCTGGGCATGTACCTGGAAGGATCGATCTGGCTGCCCGCAACGGATGCAGATGTGGAGGCCTTCGATCGCGATGTAGCCAGCGCCAAAGCAGCTGGCGCCATGGTTATCAGGACGGTATGCCTGAGCGGACGACGGTATGAGAATTTTCATACGGCAGCGGAATTTGCTGAATTCAGGAAGGACGCGATAGCGGCACTTAAGCGCGCAGAGCCCATCGTGCGGAAGCACAAGGTGAAGCTCGCCGTGGAAAATCACAAAGACTGGCGCGCGGCTGAATTGATTGAGATTCTCGATATGATTGGGAGCGAATGGCTCGGCGTTACGCTCGACTTTGGCAATAGCATTTCGTTAATCGAAGATCCAATGGATGTGCTGAACACCCTCGCACCACGGGCGTTCACGACTCATGTGAAAGACATGGGCGTTGCCGAATATGAAGATGGCTTCTTGTTGTCGGAGGTGCCGCTCGGACAGGGGTTACTTGACCTGCCCACGATGTTTGAAACCTGCCGGAAACACAACCCCTCGATTACCTTCAACCTCGAGATGATCACCCGTGACCCGTTAAAGATTCCGTGTCTCACCGATGTATATTGGAACGTCTTCGACGGTGTCAGCGGAAGAGAACTCGCAAATACTTTGAGGATGGTTAAGACAAAGCGATTTAAGTCTGCGCTTCCCACGGTGTCACAGCTGTCCCCGGAGGAACGGCTTGCCGTGGAAGAAGAGAACATTTTGGAATCGTTCCGATACGTGCACTCATTATAACAGCACCCAACTTAATCCTGGCACCAAATCACAAATCAAAAATCACAAATCACTAGTCACTAATCCCAAATCTCCCGATGCTTCCTGGAATTAAACAATTTGACCTGACCGGCAAATCCGCGATAATCACCGGCGGATCGAAGGGACTTGGACTTGCAATGGCTGAAGGGCTGGCGTCAGCCGGCGCGGATGTAATGCTCGTCAACCGTACGGCAGAAGACGGAAAGACTGCGGCGCGTCAAATCGCGTCTGAGTACGGCGTCCGTGCAGAATCATTTGCCGCAGACATCACCGTACAGCGCGAAGCAGAGGCCATGGTCAACGCTGCGATCGAATATTTCGGCAAGGTCGATATCCTCATCAACAGTGCAGGAATCAACATCCGCGGTCCTATTGATGAGGTAACGCTTGATGATTTCAACAAGGTCATGAATGTCAACGTGAACGGAACGTGGCTCTGCTGCCGCGCGGTGGTGCCTCATATGAAGAAAAACCGTCGGGGCAATATCATCAATATGGCGAGTACCCTTGGCGTTGTTGGCCTTTCAAACCGAACTCCCTACACGTCCAGCAAGGGTGCGGTGGTGCAAATGACGAGAGCTCTTGGCCTGGAACTGGCACCGTACAATATTAACGTGAACGCTATTTGTCCCGGACCATTTCTCACTGAAATGAACATTCCCATCGCCGATACGGAAGAAGCCAAGAAATTTGTCGTTGGCGCGACTGCACTGGGCCGTTGGGGCGAACTGCGCGAAATCCAGGGCGCCGCGATATTTTTGGCCAGTCCCGCGGCGAGTTATATGATTGGATCGATGGTGACGGTGGATGGAGGGTGGACGGCTAAGTGAGCATAACGCGCGCTGGGCCCCTTTAGGGGACTAACTTAAACAATCGCACCGATTCCGTAGACCGCTACTGCCAGTATCGCTACTGCACTTATCCAAAAGAGAATACTATATGGAATGCTGGTCTTTTCGGCGCGTAGCGCGGAATAGCGGGTGTGAATGACGGCGTACAGAAGGAGCAGTAGCAATACGGAGCCGACGGCGCCGCCGAAGAGGATCATGAATACCGGGAGCTCGATGAAGAGATATACGGAAGCCCACACAATCGGAAGTACCCACGCCAGGATGCGAACGACCTTCGCACGCTCTTGCCGATCGTGGAAGTCGATCCAGCCCAACTGACCAAAGATGTCACCATATAGCCTCGTCCACGCTGCGAGCGACGCGAACACACTTGAATACAGCACAAAGAACGCTCCGATGAGATAGGCGTTGCGAACACCAGGACCCAGCGTTTCGGTGTATATAAGAGAAACAGTCGCGATCAATTGATTGCCTGAAGGTATAGCGCCCTGGTCGTGCAACACCGATGCACCGAGCAGGTAGAAAGCAGCCGTAACAATGGTATAGATGACCATGGCCAGGAAGGCGTCGAGGTGCATCACGCGTATCCATCCGGCAGCGCGGCGGCGCCACGCCTCCGAGTCTTCGCGCGGACCCGCATAGGCGGCATAGCCCTTCTCTATGCACCAATAGTTGTACGCCAGGATTTCGTCGCTGCCCACACCGGTGATGCCAAAGGCACCGATGGCAACGGCAACGACCTCCGGCGGGAGCCGGAATGTCAGGCCGGACATGACCTCACTAAAGGTATATCCATATGGCGTGAATGTGAGGGCGATGACCGAGATGAGTGTCATGGCCGTAAACATCCCGATCATCCACAAAGAGGTCTTCTCAACAATCCGGTAATAGCCGCGGTAGATCAGAAGGGATATCGTTAACGCCAGGAGTGCCACCCATATCCACACCGGCATGCCGTCAAACAGCATGTGCAGCACAATGGCCGCACTGCCCAGCATGCCGCCGAGTTGCACGACCTTCAGCAGCATCATCAGCAACACCAGCCATACACTCCATCGTCCCTTGCCCACTTTGGGCCCCGGCAGTCTATTGAATATCTGCATGGCCGTTGCGCCTGTAAGGATTGTGTGGCGTCCAAACTCGAGTTGCACGGCAACCTTGACCAGGCAGCTGACAATGATCACCCAAAAGGCTACGAACCCCGCCTGCGCCCCCAGCGTGGTCGTCGCAATGAGCTCGCCGGAACCTACAATGGAAGCGGAAAGGATAAAGCCCGGACCGAGGAATCGCAGGCGTTGCGCAGCAGTGACGGGCGCTTCACGAATGGTCGCTGCTGATATCGAATAGTTGTCCATGCGACCCCGACTTAGGCTACGTAAAGATCAGTGTGAGCACATAGATCATGAGGATGGCCGACACCGATAGAATGAACGTGCCTGCGCTGTGGGCCTTATTACCTTGTTTGATGCTCATCCCGGTCATCTGGGTCATCACCCAGAAGAAACTGTCGTTGGCATGGGATATGGCTATCGCCCCGGCCCCGATCGCGAGAACGGTAAACACCTTCATCATTTCCGTGTCCAGCCCAAGCGACCCAAGAAGAGGCAGCATTACCGATGCCGTGGTAATTATCGCCACGGTGGACGACCCCTGGGCTGTCTTGAGGGCAAACGCCATGATGAACGGCAGGAATATCCCCCACTCTGCCCCGGCCAGGTTCTTGCTGACCAAATCGCCCAACCCGGAATTCTGAAGCATCGCGCCAAAGACGCCGCCGGCCCCCGTAATGAGAATGATGGGTGCGGCGGTAACGACTGATTGCCCAATCCACCCAGTGGACGACAAAAGCTTGCGGTCAAACTTCTCGGGGAGCAGGAACGACAGGAAAAGTCCGATCAACAGGGCCATCATAGGATTGCCGATGAACAGAAGTACCGAGGCCAATGCACCATCGCCGAACGGCTTGGAAGGATATGAGGCAATGGACCCCAACACAATGAGGAGAATCGGAACGATGATCGGCAGCGCGGACTTCCCAAGGGAAGGATATCGCGTGGCCTGTTCGACGTTGTCCGATTCGGTGAAGACAGGCACCAAAGGTATCCGTGAAACGTAGTAACGGACGAAGAAAAAGCAGGGGATCAGGGCAACCGCGGCGATAATGATCCCCCAGAATATCACCTGCCCCAGGTCGGCTCCAAGGATACCGGCCGCCGCAATCGGACCCGGCGTAGGCGGTACCAGGGAGTGGGTTGATGAAAGGCCCAGCGTGAGTGCAATTGTTGTAGCGGCAAAGGGGACCTTGGCCTTGAACGAAAGTGACTTGTTTATGGGGTGCATGATGATAAAAGCGCTATCGCCAAACACCGGTATCGAAAGGATGAAACCGGTGATCATCATGGAGAGCGTCACAGCCTTTTCGCCGATGAGCCGTAGCACACGTTGCGCAATCACCATCGCTCCCCCCGTCCGCTCCAGGAAAGTTCCTATCATCACCCCGAGGAGGATAAGTATGCCGATCCTGCCCAATACATTTCCAAAACCTTCATTGACGGACCTTATGATGTCGGGACCATGCATTCCGGCCAGCAGTCCATAAGTCAATGCCCCGACGAACAAGGCCAGGAAGGGGTGGATGTCAAATTTCATGATGGCCACCAGGATCAGGGCCAGCGAAACGATGACAATCAGCAGCGTGTACATGTACAGGTTCGGATTGGTAAGGGTTAGGCCCCAAGATATCGATTTCGGTGGAATGCCAACTCAAAAAGTTGACAACCGCCATTCCTTCCATACATTGAATTCAAGTTAATGTTTTGATACATATGTATGCTTATTATCGGTTGTTATACAGCATTTTAAATGATTTTACATAAATGTTAACTTGAGTTAAGAATTTGTACCGCGTAGAAGCGCTGTATCCCTTTCTCGTACGGATCATCTAATGGCCAAAACCTTACAGCCTATGATCACCATTATCGTACTCTTCGCCGTGGCCGCGGTGTTCGGCCTGACGCTCATCATCCCCATCCTTCAGGGTAAAACCCCCTCACGCGCGTTCCTATTTATTCACGGGGGACTCGCCGCTATTGCCCTGGTGCTCCTGATCCTTCGCTACGTTAACGAGGCGGCGGCGGTCCCGGTCTCCAGCCTGGTACTCTTCGTCATCGCAGCCCTGGGCGGATTTGTATTGATCTCGCAAGACCTCCAGAAGAAGCCCGTACCCAAGGCCCTGGCTGTGGTGCATGCCGGCGCCGCTGTGGTGGCCTTCCTCATCCTCCTTTTTGCAGTGCTCTGACATGAAGGTTGATCTCCTCCGCGGTCGGCTGGGCCACCATCGGTTCCATCCGATGCTCGTGCACTTTCCTGTTGCCCTCTACCCCTTCGGACTGGTCATGTACTGGCTGGGGAATCGACACGATAATCCTGCCCTGGCCGACGCCGGTCTGTACGCCCACGGCGCCGCCCTCGCCGTGAGTGTACTCGCGATAGTCTACGGACTTATCGACCTGGTGAAGATCGATTCAAAATCGGAGGCGCCCAAACCTCACTCATGAAGGCGTTTGGAGCCCTTATTGTTTTGTTTTGGCTTTCCGGTTGCTCTCAGAAGTCCGGAATAATCGGAACCACCGAGATCATGACGTGGCAGGGAGCTAAGAAGGGAGC
>QGUY01000152.1 GCA_003242315.1 Bacteroidota bacterium | reverse complement strand
ATAGTTTTTTTTCAAAGGAGAAGACGTCAACCGGGGTCAAGTCGGTTCTGGGGGGCTCGGTGATTTTTATAAGGGACAGGCCACGATGTTGCTGGCAACGTTTTGTGCACAGGCTCAACAGGCACACCGCGTGCTCACTGAACTCGCAGCAGAGCGGCGCGATCATCAACTCAGCCAGCTGGAAAAGGCACGACAATACGCCGAGGCTAACAACCTGCCTATGCATTTTCGAGATGCAAATGGCAATGATGTCTTCATGGTGGGTATTGACGACTCATCAGGCTTGCCCATCTACATCACTACTTTCAATGCAGGTGCGGCGATCACTACGGGCGTAGATGAACTAAGAGCAGGAGGTCCTCTGGGACTCAACCTGGAAGGGGAGGGGATGGTTATTGGTATGTGGGACGCTGGCCGGGTTAAAGACCACGCAGAATTTGCAGGCCGGATAATCACGAACCAGAGCCTGGAACTGTCAGATCACTCGACGCACGTCGCGGGTACCCTTGCTGCAACGGGCCTCAATGCCGCTGCAAAGGGTATGGCGCCTAAAGCAAGACTCTCCGTGTGGGATTTTTTGGGTGACGAGGCGGAGATGGCTAATCTAGCCAAGCCCGATCAAACGTCGTTGTTGTTTTCCAACCATTCTTACGGTATAGTGTTGGGCTACATTCAGGACGAAAACGGTTGGTCATGGGCAGGAAACAGTTCCATCAGTACGCTCGAGGACTATCGCTTCGGTTTTTATACAAGCAAGTCGCGCGTAATTGACCTTATTGCATACAACGCGCCGTACTACACCATCGTATGGGCAGCCGGTAATGACAGATCGGACACGGGTGACGGCACACACCCTGCCCCAGCTGATGGCAACGGAGGTACGGGCTTCGATAGCATCGGCCCCGAAGGCTGCGCAAAAAACAACATCACTGTTGGTGCAGTCCTCAAAGTGCCCAACTACACAGGCCCTTCCAGTGTTGTCATGTCGTCATTTAGCAGTTGGGGCCCGACCGATGATGGCCGGATCAAGCCCGACCTGGTCGCCGCTGGCGTGTCAATTCTTTCAACAGGGGTGACTTCATCCGGTCAGGACACCTACAGCTCTGCACAGGGCACGTCCATGGCAGCCCCCAACGCTACGGGGTCACTGGCATTGTTGCAGGAGTTATACAGCAACCTTCATGCTGGTAACTACATGAAAGCCGCGACGCTAAAAGCGTTGGCCATTCATACGGCCCGTGAAGCAGGACTTGACCCCGGACCGGACTACCGGTTTGGTTGGGGGCTTCTCGATGTAGGCGCCGCAGCTGAAGTGCTGCTCGCCCAGGATCAGGAGAGTACCGTGATCCTGGAAAACACGCTGAACAACAACGACGTGTTCACGTACACCTTTGAGCCACAAGCTAACACAAAAGTCACAGCCACAATTGTATGGACTGATCCACCCGGAACACCAGTGGCGCCGCAGCTCGACCCGGTAACGCCTATGCTCGTGAATGATCTCGACATTCGAATCTTCGACTCCGGCGGCAACGAAGTACTACCCTGGACATTGAATCCGAACAGTCCGACCAGCCCCGCGGTAAGAGGTAATAACACGCGCGATAACGTCGAGAGAATAGACTTCGACCAGCCTGAACCCCGAACCTATACGCTTGAGGTTAAGCACAAGGGTACCCTACAAGGCGGAAAACAGGACTACTCATTAATCCTCACCTTCACGCCCGTCAACGATCCTAAGACAGCCTACTATTGGATCGGAAACTCTGGCAACTGGAACGATCCCACAAAATGGTCACTGAGCTCCGGTGGTCCACCGGCAAACCAGGTACCCGATATCGACAGTCGGGTGATTATTGATGAGAATTCTTTTTCCGCTGCCAACCAGAGTATTTCCCTTACCGACGACGCCGCTTGTGCCTCGCTTACGTGGCTTGCAAAAACCGCAGCCTCTTTGTCACTGAACGACAATACACTCCGGGTAGACGGAAACTTCGTGGTGTCTTCTTCCGCTTTTTCCGTCTCCACGTCTGGTACTATTGAACTGATCGGATCGGGTTCCGCACAAAATCAATTAAGCCTGAGCAATAGCAACCTCTCCAACGCCACGATTTTAATCAACAGTTCCACTGATGCAACATGGACTGCTAATGGAACGATCAACGTAGGAACGATCAATGTGCAGCGTGGCGGCCTTGTCGCACGCAATGCCACCCTCAACGTTGGAGTACTTAACGCAACGACGGCGGCGGCAAAAACCCTGGATTTAACCAATACTACCGTATCCGGCCTCACATCGTCAACCCTAAACGGTGCCGTACTCACGCTTGAATCGGCCGGAGCCGTCTTTAACCTTTCGGGTTCGGGGCCAGTTACACTTAACTGGACGGGCGTAGTGTTCGACGGTAAAGTAAACGCGACCGGTGTCAACACTACCATCTCTGGCGGTGCTACTATTGCTGATCTATCCGTGACGGGAGGACTGACGCTGCTGGGGAACAACACTTTCGGTGCCTTCAGAGTACAACCTGGAGCCTCAATCGCGATTGGCGATGGTACGACGCAAAACCTTACGAGCACTATTGAGCTTAATGCGAATGCGGGAAACCGGATTACGCTCTCCTCAACCGGCGCAGGCTCGGCTACGCTCAGTTTTGACGGTCGCTTCAAACGATGCTTCGATTTCCTGGATGTCACGCGCGTCGGCGTGGATGGTGACGTTGTGATAAGCGCTGGTGCCAATAGCACACTTAATGATGCCGCCAACTGGGCTCCGGGTGCGTGTGGGGAAGCGCTGTTCGCCGACTTCAGTTTCAAATACAATTGTGAGGGTTCGCTGACCGAGTTCACAGACACGAGCGATGGAAACATTATCTCATGGTCGTGGGATTTTGGTGATCCCACTTCGGGTAGCAACACTTCTACTGTTCGGAATCCGTTCCACATCTACAACAATACGGGCACATATAGCGTCACCGTTACCGTGAGCGACGGCAATCAGGAGGCTAGCTACACACGGGATGTTCCCATAATCAACAACGACCTTCCGGAGAATACCGTAATCATCGCTAACCAAAAGCTGTTCAGCAAGCTTACAGCGGAGTTCTACCAGTGGTTCAAGAACGGTGAACTTCTCGAATCTGAAACGGCGCGAGCGTACGAGTATGGAGGCGAGCCGGGCAATTATTTTGTAGTGATCAAAACCGGCGCATGTAACCTTCCGTCGCCAGTCTTTGTCATCACTGCTGCCGAACCGGAAGTCGCGGTTTCAGAAACGAGAGTGTATCCTAACCCTGTCACGGCGGCCACAGATTTGAACGTAGAAGTCCCTGTCGGCGTGTTACCCGCCAACGTCACGATCATCAATACGATGGGGCAGGTGGTGTTTTCCGGTACGGTTGAGGAAGACCGCATAACTATTCCCACAGGCAATTTCAGCGCCGGCGTTTATTTCGTTGACGTCAAAACGAGAACCTCCACAGTGCGGCGGAAGATCGTCATCACCCATTGATTCGCAACCTGCCTCTGCAACTACCAATGCGTAAGATCGACGCAATTGCGTAAATTGCACGCCCTGACTCGTATACTTACAAAAAAGGTGCTCTACGTAAGCCGCAAGGAACATTTCAACGCTGCCCACAAGTTGTACAATCCCTCCTGGTCGCCGGAAAAGAACAGGGAGGTTTTCGGGCCATGCGCGAATGAAAACTGGCATGGCCACAATTTCGAACTCATCGTAACCGTGAAGGGCACACCCGATCCGGAAACCGGATTCGTCGTCGACTTAAAAAAACTAAGCACCATGATCCGGCGTGAAGTCATTGATAAGCTGGATCACAAAAACCTGAACCTCGATGTGGATTTCATGACGGGTAAACTTGCGAGCTGTGAGAACCTCATTGTAGAAATCTGGAAAATCCTCGAACGTCACCTGCCTGAGATTACTTCCTATGGAAAGCTGCACGCCGTCAGGTTATATGAGACTCCGCGTAACTACGTGGAGTACTTTGGAAGCGCAGACCCGCAAGAAAAGCAATGAAGTATTACATCGTGGCCGGCGAGCGATCAGGTGACCTGCATGGAGGTAACCTCGTACGCGCCCTGCGAAAAGAAGACCCATCAGGCGTTTTCCGCGGTTTTGGAGGCGAGTACATGAAAGATGCCGGCGTGGATGTTGTCGTCCATTACAGTGACATGGCGTTCATGGGATTGGCAGAGCTCCTGGGAAATCTGCGCAAAATTTCAAAGTACATTCGCCGATGCAAGGACGACATTGAACAATTCAAGCCGGACGTAGTGATCCTTATCGACTACGGCGGCTTTAACCGACGCATCGCCAAATACGGAAGAGCAAAGGGCGTCAAAGTATTTTACTACATACCGCCGAAGGTGTGGGCGTGGTATCAGCGGAGAGTGTGGGAACTGAAAGCCAATGTCGACCGCATGTTCGTTATTCTTCCCTTTGAGAAGGATTTTTACAGGAAGTTCAATTGGGAGGTGGATTATGTCGGCAATCCCGTACTGGATGCCGTGCGCGCGCATACCCATGATGAGCAGTTCAGCAGAAAGGAAGGATTTTCAAACGATAAGCCGGTCATCGCGCTTCTTCCGGGCAGTCGAAGACAGGAGCTTCAGCGCATTATTCCCCTTATGGAGGAGGTGGTGCGCAGATATCCTTCATACCAGTATGCTGTTGCGGCGGTCGACAACCTGGAACCCTCGCTTTACGGCAACCTGCGGACGATGGCTAATGTCCGATTCGTGTACAACAAGACTTACGACTTGTTGCGCCATGCCACAGCGGCAATTGTGACTTCCGGGACTGCAACGCTGGAAACGGCGCTGTTTCGCGTACCCCAGGTTGTCGTTTATAAAGCCAGTCCCTTGTCGTATTTTCTTGGACGGCTCGTAGTGAAGGTCCCTCACATTTCACTGGTTAATCTCATCGCGGGGCGGGAGGTCGTGCGTGAGCTGATACAGGGTGATGCGAACCCTGCTGACACGGGTGCAGAACTGCAACGCCTAATACAGGGCGACCGCCGTAAGAACGTTCTGGACGGATACGAAGAGGTAGCCCGCGTCCTCGATGCGGGAGATTCTGCGTCTGAAAATGCTGCGCGATTGATGGTTCGTTACCTTCGGTCGTAGGACCTTTAAGCAACTTTGAGTTTGCTGTACTGCGACTTGCTGAACTTTTCTTCCGCGTATGCGCGGTTGATCACAAGTCGGTCGGTGGAGCGTTCAGAGGGCAACTCGAACATGGCGTCTGTAATGATCGCTTCGCAGATGCTGCGCAGTCCGCGTGCGCCAAGTTTGAATTCGATCGCCTTCTCGACAATAAAATCGATCGCGCCTTCCTTGAACTCGATCTCGATGTTCTCCATCTCGAACAGTTTCTTATACTGTTTGATGAGCGCATTTCTCGGTTCGGTGAGGATACGGCGCAGCGCTTCCTTGTCCAGAGGATTGAGGTAAGAAACCACAGGAAGCCTGCCGATGAGTTCGGGGATGAGGCCGAACGTCTTCAGGTCCTGGGCAGAGACATACCGGAGCAGGTTGTCCTTGTCCAGCATGGCATGGTGGTATCCATCCTGGGCGGTGGCGAAGCCAAGGGGCCGCGTATTCAGCCGGTTGGCGATGATCCGCGAAATGCCCTCAAAGGCACCGCCGCAGATGAACAGGATGTTTTCGGTATTGACCGAGATCATTTTCTGATCCGGGTGCTTTCTTCCGCCCTGCGGGGGAACGTTCACGGATGTTCCTTCCAGCAGTTTGAGCAACGCCTGCTGCACGCCTTCGCCGCTCACGTCGCGGGTGATGGACGGGTTGTCGGACTTGCGTGCGATCTTATCGATCTCGTCTATGTATACAATTCCGCGTTCCGCTGCCTCTACGTTGTAGTCGGCAGCCTGGAGCAGCCGCGTCAATATGCTTTCAACATCTTCACCCACATATCCGGCCTCCGTAAGCACGGTGGCATCCGCGATACAGAAGGGTACTTGCAGCAGGCGTGCCAGGGTCCGGGCGAGGTAAGTTTTCCCCGTACCCGTGTCACCCACCATGATGATGTTGGATTTTTCGATGATAACGTCGTTTTCGCCCTTCCGCTGCATGAGCCGCTTGTAGTGGCTGTATACTGCCACGGAGATGACTTTCTTGGCCTCGTCCTGCCCGATCACATACTCGTCCAGGAATGCCTTGATTTCGCGGGGCTTAAGCAGCTTGAAATTGGGCGAAAGGCCGGTTTCGTTCTTGCTTTTCTTCTCCTCCTGGAGAATTTGGCTCGCCTGTGTGACACACTTATCGCAAATATGGGCGTGTATACCCGAAATCATCAGGTCCACGTCCTTTTTGTTGCGACCGCAAAATGAGCAGGTTACTTCAGCCATAAAGTGTGTTTTGTGGAGCGTCCTTGCCAGCAAATGTACGAATTTTCGGCCGTTCTGGTTCGGAGCCCGGAAGGGCGCCTATTGCTTCGGTTCGAGAACTTCGTCAATAATCCCGTATTCTTTGGCCTCGGACGCCCTCATCCAGTAATCCCGGTCTGAATCTTTTTCTATTTTTTCGTACTTCTGGTTCGTGTGTTTGGACAAAATTGTGTACAGGTCCTTTTTTACTTCCAGGGTCTGCCGCAGGGAAATTTCCATATCGGAAGCCTGACCCTGCATGCCGCTCATGGGCTGGTGTATCATTACCCGCGCGTGGGGCAGCGCAGAGCGCTTCTTGGTAGTACCAGCAGCAAGGAGCACGGCACTCATTGAGGCGGCCAAACCAGTGCAAATGGTAGCTACGTCAGGATTGATGTATTGCATGGTGTCATAAATGCCAAGTCCTGCATATACGGCCCCACCGGGACTGTTGATATACATGACGACATCCTTCTTGGGATCGGCTGATTCAAGAAACAGCAGCTGGGCGGTAATTACGTTGGCAATGTAGTCATCGACAGGAGTGCCAAGGAAAACGATCCGGTCGGCCATAAGGCGCGAGAAAACGTCAATCACCGTCGCGCGCATTTGCCGCTCCTCGATGACGTTGGGCGTAAAATTCCATATGCCGGCATTTTCCAACATGAATCGCTGATACCGCTCAAGGCTTGCGCTGCTCATCCCGAGGTGGTGAACAGCATACTTGCTGAATTCATCTTTTTGCTTCATAGGTACGAGTAAATAAAACTGCTTTTAGGGGTGAATTAAAGGGGAAGTCCCCGGCAATCATAGGTATCCCTCACCTAAAATCCAACTTCCGTTTAACCGGAAAAACTGAAAAAAGGTTTACAGGGACCGTCTGCTTCTTTTATAACAGACGGGTTAGGCTTAGAATTATTGTAGGCTCTGTGCGATCAGTGTGTGTGTTCCTGCACGAGTTTCGTGAACTCCTCGATGCTCACGGCTTTTTCGGAAAGGGTGATCTTTTCGGTGATCAGGTTCAGCACCTTTTCCTCGTACAGCTGACGCGATACCCGCCTCAAATTCTCTCCTTCGTTGTTCGTCAGGTAGTTCACGGCGATTTCATTCATACGGTCGCCCAGCTGGTCGATGAGGGCTTGTCCTCCAAATTGCGACGCAATCAGTTGCTTCGCACGGTCAACCATTTCCGGTTCTTCGACCTTTATCTGGTGATCTTCTGCAATCTTGTTCTTGATCAGATCCCACAGGAGCTGGCGACGATAAACTTTGAATTCACGATCCAGTAGGTCATCCGTTATATCGGGTGCCGACCGCTTAAGCCAGGTTTTCAGGAATTCATCCGGCAGGTCGATCTTGGTATTCTCGATATAATAATCTTCGATCAGGTGGTTCGTGAAATGCTTTGCCTCACGCTGATACTCTTCTGCAAGCGATTCGCGTACGCGCGTACGGAACGCCTCTTCATCCTTCACTACATCCTTGCCGAATATCTTGTCGAATAATTCCTGGTTGATCGGCGCCGGCGTTCTCCGGGAAATGCTTTCAACGGTGTAGCGAACCGTACCGGTGACTTTGTCTTCTTCGTTGTACCCGAGATAACGGAGCTTGTTGTCTCCGGGAAATGCCTTATCGACGTCGAACTCTATGACGGTGCCGGTGGAAACGCCGATGAATTTTTTCCGTTCCTTCTTGTCCACTTCTTCGATCGTGATGGCAACGTGCTCATCGCGGAATTCGGTGTCAGGCTTTTCCAGGGTGCCCCGCAGCGTGTCGCCTTCTTCGCTGGTGTCCGGCTGTATTTCCGTGCCGTGCCGGCGCTGCATGTTTTCTATCGTTTGCGCTACGTCCTTGTCGTCTACCTCTACCTTGTAGGTCTTGATTTTGACCTTGTTGGAAAGGTCGTAGCTGAAATCTTCGATGAACCCGATCTGGTATTCGAACTCAAAATCTTTTTGTACATCCCAGTCGATGGCGGTCGATTTCTCCTCATTAGGAAGAGGGTCGCCCAGGATCCTGATTTTGTTTTCCCGGATGTAGTCGGAAATTTTATGGGAAAGGAGGTGATTGATCTCGTCAACAAGAATGGATTTCCCGTACAACCGGCGGATGACGCCAGGAGGAACCTTGCCCGGTCGGAAGCCCTTGATATTCGCTTTTTTGGCGAAATCCTTTACTTTTTCCTCAACATGGGGTTGATAATCCCCCTCGGTTAGCTTAATTTTAATAAGACCTTCGGTCTTACTTTTTTTGTCGAGTGTAATTTCCAACTTTTACTTCGTTTGAGTGTTACCAACTAAATCAAGAACCCCCGGCGCCATGCAAAAGTTGCCAGGCACAGGGGGAACGGGCGTGCGGATGGAGGGACTCGAACCCCCATGGGTTGCCCCGCTAGATCCTAAGTCTAGTGCGTCTACCAATTTCGCCACATCCGCCGGATTTCTTAAACCCTTCCGTACCGGGACGACAGAAAAGGGTGGGCAAAGTTATGGAATATTGCCGAATAGAAAAGGCGCTGGCACTTTTGGAACGTGGGGATACAGGCTTTTTTCGGGAGTTTTCCGACCGGATTTGATGTTATAATTTGTGGAACGTAGCCGGGTATTATCAAATAGCAGTGCCTCATGATGGTCATTGATGCCGAGCAGGAGAAGAAGGAAATAATTAGCAGGTACCGGAGATTACTCAGAAAAGCCAAACCTATTCTGAACGAGGGCGACGCCAAACTTATCAAGCGTGCCTTCACCATTGCGCTCGAAGCTCATAAAGACATGCGGAGAAAGTCGGGTGAGCCGTTCATCTTTCACCCGCTTGCAGTGGCGCAGATATGCGTTGAAGAAATAGGGCTTGGCACTACATCTATTATCGCAGCACTTCTTCACGATGTCGTGGAAGCTATCTGTTGCGACCTTCAAGACATTGAACGATTTTTCGGTCCCAAAGCACCCCGAACCACCAACGGGACAACAAAGATTCCGGGGTGTTTTAA
>QGUY01000151.1 GCA_003242315.1 Bacteroidota bacterium | reverse complement strand
CGTTTGAAAGAGCTTTACGGTGTGGCTGTCTCCAGGTTATTGAAAACCGGCTTCAAGGTATACAGACCCTGGTTCGCGGGCAGCGAGAAAAGGACGAAGTCGCCCTTTGGCATGATGTCGCAGCCCTCTGCCTCGTCGGGCAGCACGAGGGTGACGTGGAGTGTCTTTGAAGCGCCCTCTCCGGTGGTGGAGGCGTATCCGTCGCCATAGGCCCACGCGACGCCTTCAATTTCACCGGCAGCATCCTGATCTTTGAATGCGTGAGAGGGTGACTCACTGTCCTTGCTACAGGAGATCAGCAGCAGGATACAGAGGGCTATAGCGTTTATCAGCGTCCAAAACAAGCGCCGCATACTATGTAGGTTAGGTCTAAAAAATTGGGTTAGGCGTGGGTGTATTCTGTGCAGGGGGGAGGAGTAACCGGCAGGAGCAGGGAATGTAAGGTTTTGGGCGATAAAGCGCGGAATGGGACGACGAGCTGTTTTAGCAGTAGGCAGTGGGCAGTGCGTACTACTGCCAACTGCCTATTGCCTACTATGAATGCCTATTGCAAGGCTGCGATCAGTTCCTGATTCATCTTCTGATACGGCAAATCATGCGCGGCCTTTGCATTCTCGAGAGAGGCTTTTGCTGTGGCGAGGGCGCCGGCTTTGTCGCCGAGAGCTTGCTGGATGCGGGCTTTTTGATGTTGCAGCCAGTATGCATCCTTAATGCTTTCTTCGGCTTTGGTAATCCACGCCAGGGCCTGCTTCAGGTCTTTACCATTTTCGAGGTAGTAAACCGCCGCCTGGAACAGATCGTAGGGGTTCATGTCTTTGGTCGACTGAATCGAGGCCATCACCTTGCTGTCATATTCAACCTCTACTGTAAACTTCACCGATGTTTTCTCCCAGGCGAGTTCGATCTTTGCCTGCTTGCTATCATCCGAGATATCGCCAATGTTGACGGTCATCGTTTCGACAGGATGCGGGAGCGTTATGGGCCTTACTTTGAAAGAGGCGGCCTCTTTCGACTTATCATACAAATGAACATTGCCGCCCAAGGATAGATCACTGTACAGCATGACGGTCCACTCGGATGCGTCCGGTATCGTGAGCAGAAGGTATTTGCCCTTCGGTACTTTAATGCCCTCTACTGTGACATCGTCAGAAAACGAAATCACCGTACCATTGTTTGCACCTGTGCGCCACATGCGACCATAAGGTGTGACGTACGCTTCTCCATCCCCGAAGATTTTCCTTCCCCGCATTTGTGGCCTGAAGTACTCTACCTGGATTTCTGTAAGACCGACTACAGTAGATACCTTTCCCGGGGGACTTGGTGCCGGAATGGCGACTTGCGCTTCCGCTGCAAAGCAAAATGCAGATAACAGCAAAATCAGTGGAGTTTTCATAGATTAGGTGGTAATGTGTTGGTTGAGCGACAAATATAGCACAACCTTGTGAGTATGGAGAAGAGGGCGCTTAACCACAGATACACAGAGGACACTACCAGGATATCTCAGTGCACCTCCGTGCGCCCTGTGTCTCTGTGGTGAAGTGTAGTGAGCAAATGGGTCTGAATGAAATACGAGAAGAAGGTCAAACGCGAGCTCAAAGCCTGGCAGCGGAAGATGGAAAAGCGACCGTCGGTGCTTAACGACGTGTCGAAAGACATCCAGGTGGCAATGAACCGCCTCATCCCCGAAAAGGTACACAAGGTGATCACGGCCGCCATCGAGCAGATGACACGTGCGGTGCTCTTTGGCGCTGGTTATACCACACGAAAGCCTCGCACTTTCGACTCGCTTGAAGTACTGGAGGAACACGTGCGAGGTCGCATCGCCTTCTATCGAAACACGGCTGCCGCCGAAGGTGCTGTGACCGGATTTGGTGGCGTGTTGCTCGGTCTGGCCGACTTCCCCCTTTGGCTCAGCCTGAAGATGAAGATGCTCTTCGAGATTGCCGCCAGCTACGGGATTGATACGAAAGATTATCGCGAACGGGTTTACATCCTGCACATCTTTCAGTTGACGTTCTCCAGCCAGCGTCGCCGGCGCGAAATCTTCGCCATCATGAAAGACTGGAAGAGAGTCTGCCAGGAACTTCCTGACGACATCCACCGGTTCGATTGGAGGAGCTTTCAGCAAGAGTACCGCGACTACATCGACCTCGCCAAACTTCTCCAACTCATCCCCGGCATCGGTGCGGTCGTTGGCGCGTATGTCAACCATCGGCTTACGGAGAAGCTGGGGAAGATGGCGATGAATGCCTATAGGATGAGAAGAAAGTTGTGAGATGCCGTGTCCTCTGTGTCCCTGTGATGCCGAACACAACATGACCCAAAGCCGCCCGTTAATCAACCCTCCATAATCAACTCATATCGATATAGTTACATGCATGACACGTTACTACAGGATTAAGACCGTTCTCATCAAGGATCGTCGACGTAATGTCATTTATCGCTGCAACTGTGGGATGTTAGCGCAGAAAATATTCTAAATTGCAGTACTTTTTAAGCTGACTATTTAGCCCGCGAGGCGTGTTTAAAAATTATTTTGTTGTTTCCCTCCGGAGCATACTTAAGAGCCGTGTATACTCCGTAATTACCATCGCCGGTCTGGCGGTCGGTATCGCAGCCTTTTTCCTCGTCAGGCTATATGTAGATCACGAGCTGAGCTACGACACCTTCCATACAAAGGCAGATCGCATCTATCGTCTGCAACAGGATCGTTATAACCAGGGCGAGATCACAAACCGGTCGGTCATGATCTGTTCCGCCGTGGGAGAGGCTGTAGCCGAAACTTTTGCCGGCGTTGAAACCTATGTCAACGTTCTTTATTCGCCCGCTGTACTAACCCACGAGGACAAAGTATTAGAGGAAGCTCACTTTTACTTCGCGAGCGAACACTTCTTCGACATCTTTTCCATACCCATCGTCAGGGGTGACGCATCATCCCTGGGTCGGCCGGGAACGGTAATGCTCTCCGAGTCGGCCGTCACGAAATACTTTGGTACGGAAGACCCGATGGGGAAGGTACTCGACATGCGCGGCTTGTTCGACCTGGAGGTCACGGGCATTTTCGCAGATATTCCTGATAACAGCCACATGGACATCGACGTGCTGGCGTCGCTTCAAACGTATATCGACTATGCGGGCGATCGCGCGGTGGACTCGTGGAAGTGGGATGGGTATTACACCTATATCTTACTAAAACCGGGAGCCGACCCGGACATTATCAGGGCGGGTTTGCCGGCGTTGGTTGAGTCACGTACGGGCGACTGGCTTCGCGAGTCCGGTCAGAACATGGTCTTTCACCTTCAGCCGCTGCGGGACATTCACCTGTATTCGAATTTCAAGAATGAAATGAAGGCGAACGGCAACCACCAGATGGTGTACTACCTGGGCCTGATCGCCTATTTCATCCTTTCCATAGCCTACATTAATTATATCAACGTCGCGACAGTGAAGTCACTCGAGCGCGCAAAAGAAGTAGGCATACGGAAGGTGCTTGGCGGGTTCCGCTTTCAGTTGGTTGCACAGTTCCTTTCGGAGTCGCTCATATACAATGTTGCTGCGATGGTAATCGCGGTCGTCGCAGTGTATCTCCTGTTTCCTGCCTTCGGCGACTTGTGTGGGAGGTCATTCGACCCATCCGTGCTTGTGTCAGGTGAATTTCTTGCACTGGTGATCTCCATTCTTCTGGCGGGCACCTTGCTCTCCGGATCCTATCCTTCGATGATCCTTTCCGGATTCAAGCCCATGCAGGTACTGAAAGGAAAATTTACGGGTTCCTCGAATGGTACCCTGCTTCGAAAGGGATTGGTGATCATGCAATTCGTTACTGCCATTACATTGATCATCTGCACGTACGTCGTGTATCAACAGATACGCTTCCTGCGTACCCAATCGCTCGGCTTTAACCTCGATCAGGTGCTCGTCGTAAAGGCACCGCTAAAGAAGGATACGTTATACAGCGAGTCGCTGAAGACGTTTAAGACGGAAGTGGAGCGACTAGCCAGCGTGGCCAGCATGACCTTTATGAGGGAAACCCCGGGGGCGCGCATCGTGGAATATGCTAACGGAATCAAGCGCCTGGGCAGCGGTGACGACCAGGTCAATCAGTTTCAGATTGTGACGGTCGACGAGGACTTTACGGATGTATTCGACCTCGAGTTGACGGCGGGAAGGATGTATACGTCATCGGATACGGATGACTACAGCCTCATGGTGATCAACGAACAGGCGGCTGCGGTACTTGGATTCAGAAGCCCTCGCGAAGCCATCAACGAAAAGATTGTCTGGTCCGGCGACACGATCACGATCATTGGCGTACTGCAGAACTATCATCACGAGACGTTAAAGTATGCGGTGTCGCCGGTATTCTTTCCGCTCGATCCAACGTATGGGGCATATATTCCCATACGACTCAACGGTGGCAATTTCCAAAGCACCATCGCGCAAATTGAAAAACTGTATCACGAGGCCTTCCCCGGAAATCCGTTCAACTCGTATTTTCTGGACGACCATTACAACAACCAGTACAACAGCGACGTCCGTTTTGGAAAAGTCGTTGCCGTATTTTCTCTGTTGGCGATCATCATTACGTGTTTGGGATTATTCGGCCTGTCGTCGTATACAGTGTTGCTGAGAACGAAAGAAATCGGTATCCGAAAAGTTCTCGGTGCGACCAGTGAAAGTATCATCGCGTTATTGTGCAAGGAATACACGGTTCTCATCGTCATTGCCATCGGCCTGGCAATACCGCTCGCCTGGTATGCGATGAACGGATGGCTCGAAAACTTTGAAAACAGAATCCACCTTGCGTGGTGGATATTCCTCCTTCCCAACTTCCTCATCATCCTCATCGCTTGGCTCACGATCGGCGCGCACACGCTGAAGGCAGCAGCAACGAATCCGGTGGAAACGTTGAGGCACGAATAGTGTTTGTGTTGAAGTGTTGATGTGCTGATGTGTTGAAGTTGCTGCGGTATCTAAGGGTGTACCCCGAGTTCCAGGTGTTTAGCTGTTTACGTGTCTACGTTGTGCGTCATTCGCGAGCGTACCCAGAGGTACGCGCGCAGGTGTTCTCTGGGTAAACCGCGCGCGGGGTCCCTTTAGGGAATTAAAGGGCGTGCGGAGGGTTAGTGCCTACTTCGGAATACTCGGTCGTACTTCGATCTTGCTCGGCAGTGTCCTCGGATGCATTCGCAGCAGATCGACCACCATCTGGCCCAAATCTTCGGGTTGGATTTTCCAGGCGTCCTGGTCGTTGGGGGTGTGGTTGTTGAAGTGTGTGGCAACTGAACCCGGCATGATGGTCGTAACCTTGATGCCCTGCCGGCGCAGATCGAGCATTATCGCCTGGGTAAATCCAACGAGCCCGAATTTGCTGGCATTGTATGCGGAGCCATTCTCGAAGAAGTTAACTCCGGCAAGGCTGGCTATAGTAATGATGTATCCCTTCGATTCCTTCAGCGGACCGAGTGCTGCCTTTACGCTGTGAAATACACCCGTGAGATTCGTGTCGATGGTTTCGTTCCACTGTTCTTCGGTGAGGTTTTCGATAGATGCGAAGTGACCAATACCCGCGTTGGCTACGAGGACGTCAAGTCTGCCCCAGCGCGAAACAATATCCCGAACCGCATCGGCTTGAGCCTTTGCATTGCGGACGTCAACCGCAAGGCCCAATACTTCACCCTTTTCCGACAGCCTTTTTTGGGCGGCTTCCACACCCTCACGGGAACGCGCGGTGATTGCTACCCTGAGCCCCTGTTCCAGCAGCGCTTCCGCTATGCCGTATCCGATGCCTTTGCTCCCCCCGGTAATGAGAGCGACCTTTCCTTTCAACGTTGTCATAGCCGATTATTTTTTGCCGGTTGAAATTAGCATCCCCGCTCGGAAAAAGGACGATTTTCAGTGCATTATTGCCGTTATTTTTTCTGCAAAAACCGGGAACAATATCGCAGCGCAGTACGTAATTCTAGGCATGCACATCCCATCCGAGACCATATTTGACGCCTGGGTGAGTTCGTCTCATGTATACGCACTGGATCAGGGCGCGGTCGTCACAACCGTATTGCTCATGGGCCAGGATCAATTCGCCCAGGCGGCACTGGCACCCGGCGATGAAATCACCGTACAAGCCGCCGAAGCACCCGGAGTGCAAGTGCGTTGCCTCATCCTGGACATCGAATCCATGAGCGCCGAACCGGGCAACGTCCACGTCAGGCTTACTTTAAGAAAGCGTTGATATTGCGGTCTGGAATAGACAAACAAAAAAATCACACCGGGTCAACGTCGATTACCACCCTCGTATTCCTGTAATCCTTCTCCTTGAGAATAGTCGCCACGCATTCCTGTATGTTGGCCTTGACGTCCTGCAGTCCGGCATATCCTCTCGGAATCTTCACCAGGATGGTCATAAGATACTGATTGCGTATGCGGGCAACGACGGGCTCAGCCGGGCCCATGATCCATACACCGGAAAGATGTTGCCTGAGCATTTCGAACAAATGACCTGCGCACGCATGACAGACTTTTCGATCGCTGTGCTTCACGGTAATTTCCACGAGACGCGTGAACGGAGGATAGTGATTCTTTGATCGTTCGGCGAGCTCATAATTGTAGAAACCATCGACGTCGTGACGAAGCACCAGCTGCAGCAAGGTGTGTTCAGGATTAGATGTTTGTATGACGACTCTGCCCGGGACCTCCCGTCGACCGGCGCGACCACTCACTTGTGTTATGAGCTGAAACGCGCGTTCATAGGAACGAAAATCAGGAAAGTGCATCATCCGGTCCGCATTGAAAATCCCCACCATCCCGACTTTGTCGAAGTCGAGGCCCTTTGTCACCATCTGCGTACCGACAAGAATATGCGTGTCGCCCCTTTCAAAATCTTCAAGGATCGTTTCATGGCTTTTCCTCGTCCGCGTAGTGTCGAGATCCATGCGTTGTATATGCGCCTCGGGAAAGTAGACCTTCAATTCCTCTTCAAGTTTTTCTGTGCCGTATCCAACAGTCTTTAGCCGTGCCGAACTGCAGGTAGGGCAAGTCGAGGGTGCCGTCTCGCGATAGCCGCAATAATGACAAACAAGGGCGTTCCTGTACGAGTGATAGGTAAGACTTACAGCGCAATTGATGCACTTGGGTACCCAGTGGCAAACCTCGCACATCATCATGGGAGAGTAACCACGCCGATTCTGAAAATGATTACCCTGTTGGCCTTCCCCAAGGGTTCCGAAAAAACGTTTAACAAGAAGTTGGAGAATTTCGCCTTTCACTGTTTTCGCCTTCCGCTCCCTGGCCATATCCGCGATTATCACTTCCGGCAAGCGCGCCTCACCGAATCGTTTGTCCAGCCTTACAAAAGCGTATTTACCCCTTTGCGCCTGGAACGTTGATTCAAGTGATGGTGTAGCGGAGCCGAGAAGCACCTTGGCGTGATGGATTTGACCTAACATGATCGCCGCGTCGCGTGCATGATATCGCGGCGCAGGGTCTTGTTGCTTATATGAAGGGTCATGCTCTTCATCTACAATGATCAAACCGAGGTTATCGAACGGAAGCAATACCGAGGACCGCACACCAACGATAAAGCGGAATGTCCCGTTTTGTATACCTTTCCACACCTCCACGCGTTCGGCGTCGGAAAAGCGGGAGTGATAAACGCCCATTGAATTGCCAAAGATCTTCTGAAGGCGACGCACGATCTGTGTGGTAAGCGCAATTTCTGGCAGCATGTACAATACTTGCGATCCGCCCTCCAAAGCCTGGCGTATGAGACTCACATATATTTCCGTCTTGCCACTCCCGGTAATGCCGCGCAGCAACGTCACGGCGTGTTCGGAGAAAGCCTTCAGTATTCCTGCCTGCGCCTCTTTCTGTTCCGAACTGAGTTGAACCTGCGGAGGGTTAGCTTCTTCAGCAGTGCCAATGCGCGACACTGTAACCTGAAACTCTTCGAATATCCCGTTGCGAATGAGCGTTTCCAGCGACGATGCCGATACCCCTTCGCTTAACAACTCTTTTCGGGGAGCGCCTTGTCGGTTAGCGGATCGATCGTGCATGACGGGCACCAATTGAAGGTACTTAAGCAATACCGCTTCCTGTTTCGGCTTCGGAGCAAGAGATTCAAAAAGTTGTTGCAGGGCCTCGTTGTCTGTAAACTCTTTTGCCAGTCGAACCCGCTTCTCGGTTTTGGGTTTGTATTTTTCTTTTATCTCTTCGAACAGGAGAATGGCTTCTTTTGCGACGAGCGACTTGATGATGCTGTAAATGTTCTTAATTCCGAGCAGTTCGGATATGGCCGAGTAACTCATCGGCGCGTTGCGCAGGTGGGTTAGGAGAAGGAGCTCCTTTTCAGAAAAGGGTAGGTCGCTTTCATCTGGATCGAAGTCGGGATACAACTGCACCATCGACTCGCTCGAAAGTTTCAGCCCGGCAGGGAGCGCGGCGTTCATGACTTCACCCTGTGTGCAGAGGTAGTACGACGCCATCCAGGTGAAGAGTTTGAGTTGCTGATCGCTGACGACAGGGTAGGGATCGAGCACTTCCAGCACATACTTGGCTTCGTACGCCTTTGGAGGCGTGGTGTGTACCGACATGACAATGCCGGTTAAAATTTTTCGGTCACCGAACGGGACGATGACGCGTTGTCCCTTTTGGATTTCTCCCTGCAAGTCGCGCGGCACCCGATATGTAAAGTAGTTTGCCAGTGGTACGGGCAGCATCACTTCGCAGAAGAAGGTGTCACCGGAGGAGGCAACGCCTTCCCCTTCGGGCGTGGTGTTTGCGATGGGTCGTGATCCGTGCAATCTATCCTCCACTTCCCTCAGTACGTTTCAGGTTTTCCGCGATGACAGCCTTGAGTTGTGAGTGGACCTCCACGAGCGCGGCGCGGCGCCTTGAAACGGAGACCCGAATCTGGTTTTCGCGGATGAAAGGATCTTCATTGTAATCCAGAATCCCGGCAATACGGTTGTCCAGGATCAGCACCATGGTGGAACCGCGGAAGGATGAGGCCAGTGCCCTGAGGATGCGGACGCCTTCGTCACTAAGGCTGAGGTCTGCATAATAAAGACCGGATTCTGAATCTTCCTGGATTTCTGTTATGGCGCGAAATTCAAGGCTGGGAATGATAGGACGGGGAGTCAGGCAAAGGAATTCCTTTCTGGTACCGGGCTTTTTCACCAGCTTTTCGCAGTTCGTTGCCTTTTCCTGGGTCAGGTAGAAACCGGGTTCAAGTTGCTGCGATTGCAGCGGGAGGATACCAATTGCGATAACGAACAGCAGACTCATTCAGCGGGCTTATCCGCGAATTTAGGCAAATTCCAGCCGCTCTTGCGGGAAGGGGGGAGGAAGTGGGGGGACGGTAATCGGAAGTGTTATAGTAGAGAGCAACCTGCGCGTCTCCTCAGGACCTAATC
>QGUY01000445.1 GCA_003242315.1 Bacteroidota bacterium | reverse complement strand
TTTGTTCCGTTTTGGTGGGTTCGGGGTTTTTATAAGAACGCGTGCCCATACACAGCTACGAGAAGATCTTCCCATACATCCATCGCGTGATGCGCGGAGAACAAAATGTGCTGTGGCCTACGGAGATAAAATGGTTTTCAAAGTCTTCGGGCACGACAAACGCGCGGAGCAAATTTATCCCGGTATCACAGGAAGCGTTGGAAGATTGTCACTTCAAAGGCGGTAAGGACCTTCTTTCGATATACGTTAACAACTTCCCGGACACGAAAATTTTTGACGGCAAAGGACTTGCTGTGGGCGGGAGCCACCAGATCAACGAGTATGATCCGAGCGCAAGTTCATACTATGGTGATGTATCTGCTGTGATCATGCAGAACCTGCCGCACTGGGCGCAGTTCATCCGCACGCCAAGCCTGGAAACGGCGCTCATGAGCAACTGGGAAGAAAAGATCGAAAAGATGGCGCGCGAAACCGCCAACGTCAACGTCACCAACATATCCGGTGTACCCACCTGGACGCTTCTGTTGATTCAACGCATCACAGAGATCGCCGGTAAGCAAAACATCACCGAGGTGTGGCCTCAACTCGAGGTCTTTTTCCATGGAGCAGTTTCATTTGGCCCGTATCGAAGCCTGTTTCAGAATCTCATACCCAGCAGTACAATGAGGTATTGGGAGACATACAACGCAAGTGAAGGTTTCTTCGGCATTCAGGATCGCTCGGGAAGCGAGGAGATGTTACTCATGCTTGACTACGGCATCTTCTACGAGTTCGTCCCCATGGATGAGATCGAAAAGGATAACCCCCGCGCAATCGGGCTGGATGAAGTGGAGTTGGGGACCAACTACGCAATGATCATTACCACGAATGCCGGCTTGTGGCGATACAATATCGGAGATACGGTGAAGTTCACGTCACTTTCGCCTTTTCGAATCAAGATCACGGGTCGCACCAAGCATTTCATTAACGCATTCGGAGAGGAAGTAATCGTTGAGAACGCAGAGGCTGCCATTACGCGGGCATGCGAACTTACCGGTGCGGAGATCAACAATTTTACCGCAGCGCCAATCTTCCTTGAAGAAGGAAAGAAAGGGAGCCACGAATGGATCGTTGAGTTTAAAGTAGAACCCTCCAATCTCGAGGAATTTACACTCATACTGGATCAAACCTTGCGTGAAATCAACTCGGATTACGACGCCAAGCGTTCGAATGACCTGGCGTTGACGCTCCCGCGGCTGCATAGTGTCGAGGCAGGTACGTTCTACAACTGGATGAAAAGACGTGGTAAACTTGGAGGACAAAACAAAGTGCCTCGCCTTTCAAATTCGCGGGAGTATGTAGAGGACATCATGAGTATGGTCAAAGGCGAACTCCCGGCCGAAAAGACGTAAACAACATGCACAAATGACGAATACAATCAGGCTCACGTCCGCGGACGAGGCGTTGGGATTGCTTAAACCCGGGCAGAATGTTTTCATTCACAGCGTAGCGGCAGCGCCCAAAGTGTTGATAGAGGCGATGGTCAGGCGGGCAGACAGCCTGAAGGACGTCAAGATTTTCCACCTGCATACCGAAGGCGAAGCGCCGTACACCCGTCCTGAGTACCAGGGGATATTCCATCACAATGCATTCTTCATCGGGAGCAACGTACGTAAGGCGATTGCCGAGGGCAGGGGAAGCTACATTCCTGTTTTCCTTTCAGAGATCCCCCGCCTGATACGGCAGGGCATCGTACCCATCGATGTGGCGCTTGTTACCGTATCGCCACCCGATCAACATGGATACTGCTCCCTGGGAACATCAGTTGATGCTACACGCGCAGCCATTGAGGCAGCCAGTGTCGTGATCGCGCAGGTCAATAAGTACATGCCCCGGACGCATGGTGATGCGCAGATTCACTATCACCGCCTGACCAGGATGGTAGAGTACGATATGCCCTTATATACTCACGATCCGGGGACCATCACACCTATCGAGGAGGAAATAGGCAAGAACGTTGCCTCTCTTGTCGAAGACCGCGCCACGCTTCAACTGGGTATCGGAAGTATTCCCAACGCCGTTTTGGCTGCACTGCACAACCATAAAGACCTGGGTATACATACCGAAATGTTTTCCGATGGTGTGATCCCTCTGGTGGAGAAGGGTGTCATCACGGGGAAATACAAAAAGAAGCATCGTGGAAAAATCGTCAGCACGTTCGCCCTGGGCACGCAGAAACTTTACGACTTCATGCACGACAACCCCGGACTGGCTATGCTGGAAGTTGACTATACCAACGACACTTCCATCATCCGTCAAAATCCGAAAACCACCGCCATAAACAGTGCGATCGAAGTGGACCTGACCGGCCAGGTGTGTGCCGACAGCATCGGCGAATACATGTACAGCGGTGTGGGAGGTCAGATGGATTTCATGCGCGGCGCGTCG
>QGUY01000150.1 GCA_003242315.1 Bacteroidota bacterium | reverse complement strand
AAAGTCGATTCCTACTACGACCTGTACCTCAACGAAGAGACATCCCGATACGTGTTCAGGATTTTGGCGATAAAGGAGATCATCCAGCATCCCGAAAAGTATGGGTTCTACATCCGCCAAAAACACCTCTACACAGAGGAACCCCTCCGCTATGTGGAAGTCAACGAAACCATCCGCGACCTTGTCGACTTTGCCAAAGATCACGGCACCAACTACAAGCTGCTAAAGCGACATAACCCCTGGCTTCGTGAGGAGAAGCTCACGGTAAAGAAGGGGAAGACGTATGTGATTGCCCTGCCCGCTTGAGGATAGATGCAGATGCAATAGCAGAGGCAGGGGGCCCATCACAATCCCCCCACGCCCCTTAATCCCCTAAAGGGGTCCTGCGCGCGGTGAGTACATCTTCGATTTGACCGTTGACAACCTACCGATCTGGGAGCTTCCGGAAGGTTTCTGATGAAACCCAAACGTCATCTCGCAACGAAAACTTCGATCAAGGGTCAAATCAAAAATCACTAATCGCAACTCACTAATCACTAATCGGCACCATCGATTACCTGATTACCGATCACTTCTTTATCATGTCCGCGAACCTCTTAACTTTACCCCCATGAGGCCATACATACTAGCTGAGTGCAACTGGAAATCAATTCGTGACCTGAAATTCGACGTTGCTGTTCTGCCGTGGGGTGCGTGTGAAGCACACAACTATCATCTGCCTTACGGCACAGATATTTTCCAGGCGGAAAAGGTAGCTGCCGAAGCGGCGCGTGTCGCCTGGGAGAAGGGCGCAAAGATCATCGTCCTGCCTACGATCCCATTTGGTGTCAACACCGGGCAACCGGATATCCTGCTTGACATCAACATGAATCCTTCCACTCAACTAAAGATATTGGATGATGTTGTGCAGGTACTGGACCGGCAGGGCATTCACAAACTCATCATTCTGAACAGCCACGGTGGGAACGACTTCAAGACGATGATCCGCGAGCTCGGCCTGAAATATCCCAACATGTTTTTATGCACCTGCAACTGGTTTCACTCCGTGGATCAGAAACAATTCTTTGAGAATCGAGACGACCACGCGGGAGAAATGGAGACTAGCGTCATGCTTCATCTGACGCCTGACCTTGTGCTTCCCCTTTCCGAAGCGGGAGACGGAAAAGCAAAGAAGTTCACCTTCTCAGCCATGCGCGAAGGTTGGGGCTGGGCCGAACGTCGTTGGTCTGCCGTAACGCGCGACACAGGTGTTGGAAATCCCGAGAAGGCCACAGCTGAAAAGGGCGCGCGATTTTTTGAAGCGGTTACTGTGAAGGTTGGAGCGTTCTTTTATGAGGTAGCCGTAACAGCCAGGGAAGATTTTTACGCTTAGTCGGGCGTAGCCGGCGCAACTGGCTCCTCGGTAACAGGGCCGCTCTGTGCTTCAGCTTTTGAAATCCAGAAGTTGTTGTAGCCTTCGCCAATGCAAATGCTGAGTCGCTGCAGCGCGAGCAGTTCGAGGATCGCAAGGAAGGTAAAGATCATCGCAATCCGCGTGGGAAATTTTTGCGCGATATCGTTGAAGGATGTGTTGGGATTTTCTTCAACCTGCTTGAGAATAAATTCCTTTTGCGCTTCCACCGTGTAAGGGTACTGCACGACCTGGTGGACAGGCTTATTCTTTTCTGCCTCGTGACGGCGGAGTACCTTTTCAAAGACGGTCATCAGCTTGAACAGGTCGACGTCCTGCAATTCCGCTTCGACGTTCGTGCTCTCGGCGAGCGAGCGCAACTCCCGCATGATGTTGCCCCGCTTCTCCTTCATCAGCTCGGTCTCCTCCATCTTCTGGAATTCCTCGACCACCGACTTGTACTTCTTGTATTCCAGAAGGTGCTTGACCAGTTCTTCACGGGGATCGATCTCATTTCCGGCTTCGTCGAGTTGCGGCCTCGGCAGGAGCATTTTCGACTTGATACGCATCAGCGTGGCCGCCACCAGGATGAACTCGCTGGCAAGTTCAATGTTGAGGCGATCCATGTGATGCATGTAGTCCAGGAAGTCGTTCGTAATCTTTGAAATGGGGATGTCATAGATGTCCAATTCGTCCCGTTCAATAAAGAAAAGTAGCAGGTCGAAAGGACCCTCAAAAAGGGGCAACCGTACCTCGAAATTCTCCTGGACCTCGTTCATGGAGCCGCAAAGTTATTTAATATCATCCAAAAACCTCAGAACCCCCGGAAATAACTAAATTTGCCGAATTTGATCGCTGAAACGGCTCAAATAGGTTACTTTTATTGTTAGTAGGTCAAATTTTAACCTGAAAAATGCTGATAAAGCCCGGAAAACTTCTGGCTTCGATTAACAGCCCGGATGACCTAAAGAAACTGGACCACGCCGAGCTGGTCCGGCTGTGCAGCGAGCTACGAAATTTCATAGTCGACAACGTGTCGGTATATGGAGGACACCTCAGCGCGAGCCTGGGGGTGGTCGAGCTTACGGTAGCCCTTCACTACGTTTTTAATACGCCCCGCGACCTTTTGGTGTGGGACGTCGGGCATCAGGCATACGGACACAAAATCCTTACCGGGCGGCGGGATGTGTTCCATACCAACCGCATGTACGGCGGCATTTCCGGGTTTCCAAGACGTAGCGAAAGCGAATACGATGCCTTCGGAACGGGCCACTCGTCCACGTCGGTGTCGGCTGCGCTCGGGATGGCCATCGCTTCCAAGTACAAGAATGAAAACGACCGTCATCACATTGCTGTGATTGGCGATGGCGCGCTTACGGGGGGAATTGCATTTGAAGGACTCAATCACGCAGGCGTATCGGATGCAAACCTTCTTATCGTGCTCAACGACAACTGCATGTCGATCGATCCTAACGTTGGAGCGTTGAAAGATTATCTCGTCGACATCACCACGTCGCGTGCATATAACAAACTCAAAGACGAAGTGTGGAATCTGCTGGGGAAACTGTCGAAGTTCGGCAAGAATGCCCAGGAGATTGTATCAAAGATTGAAAATGGCATCAAGGCAACGCTGCTCAGCCAGAGCAACTTCTTTGAATCGCTGAACCTGCGCTACTTCGGACCGGTCGATGGTCACGATGTCAACCACCTGATAACGGTATTAAACGACCTCAAGAGTATCAAGGGCCCGAAGATCCTTCACTGTGTCACGGTCAAAGGAAAGGGTTACGGTCCAGCAGAGAACGGCAACGCAACGACGTGGCATGCGCCTGGTAAATTCGATAAGATCACGGGCGAGATCGCCAGGAAAGAATACGACACCGTTCAGCCGCCGCGCTACCAGGATGTCTTTGGACATACCATGGTGGAACTTGCGCGCATGAACGATCGCATCGTGGGTATCACACCCGCCATGCCTTCAGGATCATCACTGAACATTATGATGAAAGAAATGCCGGATCGGGCATTCGATGTAGGTATCGCGGAGCAACATGCTGTCACGTTCTCGGCCGGACTTGCCACGCAAGGGCTCGTTCCATTTTGTAACATATACAGCACGTTCATGCAGCGCGCGTACGATCAGGTCATACACGACGTCTGCATCCAGAATTTGCCCGTCAACTTCTGCCTCGACCGTGCGGGTCTTGCCGGCGCCGACGGAGCGACACACCATGGTGCTTATGACATCGCCTACTTTCGGTGTCTGCCAAACATGATCGTTTCAGCGCCGATGAATGAGGCTGAGTTGCGTAACCTCATGTATACTGCCCAGCTGCCTCGCGATGGAAAGGCGTTCAGTATTCGCTATCCCAGAGGCCAGGGCGTAATGCCCGAATGGCGCACGCCTTTTGAAGCAATACCGGTGGGAACCGGACGAGTGCTTCGCGAAGGTTCTGGTGTTGCGATCCTCTCCCTGGGCCACGTCGGAAACTACGCCGCGAATGTGTGCGAAAAGCTTGCGGAAAAAGACATCCACATTGGGCACTACGATATGCGCTTTGCAAAGCCGCTCGACGAAGAACTATTGCACAGGATCTGCCGGACATACAACTCGATCGTCACCGTAGAGGATGGTTGCATACAGGGTGGTTTCGGAAGCGCCGTCCTGGAGTTCATGTCGGACAACAATTACCATTTACCTGTTCGACGTCTTGGCATTCCTGACGTCGTCGTGGAACACGGCGAACAGTCCGAATTGCATCGGGCCTGTGGCTATGACGAAGAGCACATCGAACGCGCTGTCGTGGCCATGCTGCAGACGGCGTAGTAGATTAGTGATTAGTGATTAGTGATTTTTGATTTTTGATTTGTTGTCCCTTCCGAGTGCAACAATCGCGAATGGAAATCCCAAATCCCAAATCCCGAATCGAAAATCGGAAAATCGAAAATCAAAAATCAAATCGCCAATCACTAATCACTAATCACAAATCCTTCGGGTATGGGCGAAGAAGTCAACGATATCGTCTTTCATGAATCGGGAAGGGGGAAGGCTGTCATGTTGATCCACGGTTTCCCCATGTCATCTGAGATATGGAAAGGTTTTATCGGCAAGCTTTCAGAATCTTTCCGTGTTATAACACCCGATCTTCCCGGCTTTGGAGAAAGCCCTCTTCCGAAGGGTTCGTTCAGCATCGATGATATTGCCGGGATCATACTTCGCAAAGCGGATGCATTGGGGATTGACAAGATGGTGGCGATAGGGCATTCTCTGGGCGGGTATGTTACGCTTGCGATGGTGAAACGCGATCCTGATCGTTTCGCGGGGTTCGGACTCTTTCACTCCACGGCTCGCCCTGATACTGAGGAAAAAAGGGCAGGGCGTGACAAGGCTGTGGCGTTCATTGAAACCAACGGAGCGAAGGCGTATACGTCGAACTTCATCGCCCCTCTTTTTGCCGACAGCAATCACCCTGATGTACCATTTGTCCGGGAATTGAACATTAGGGCAAATGCGGAAACACTCGTGGGTTATTTGAGGGCGATGCGCGACCGACCTGACCGTACTGATGTGTTGCAATCATTTCCACGACCCATACTTTTCATTGCTGGCGGTAAGGATCCGGTAATCGCGGCTGAAGACGTGCGAATGCAGGCTGAAATGACATCGCGCGGTGTGCATTATGAGTTGGAACACCAGGCGCACATGGCGCTGGTTGAGGATGTTCCCGCGACGTCCTCGCGCGTGTATGATTTTGTGTTAAGATGTTATGAATAAGCTGTTTGCGAAGGCCTAGATTTGGGTTTTTCTTGAAAAGAGTATTATATTGTATCATTTTTCAGTGAGTCCCTGTGCCTTTGTTTTCCGGGTCGGAATGGGCGGGGAATTTTTAGGAGAACTTTGTTAGTAGCTGTATCACTATAACCAACCTTTTACGCTTTATGGAAGAAACTCTTTCCGGTCAATACGAATCATGGAACGCGGCGGCTCAGAAAATTGCTTTCGCGCTGTGGGCCGTAGCAATCTTGATCGTGCTTTTGCACGTTATCAGACTTGCGCTCACTACAGACGCAAAGACAAAGTATGATTTTATCAATCGTACTGAGATCCGTACCCTGTGGTATGCGTCGGTCATTCTGATCGTCGGCTGCTGCTTCTACGCCAATTCCAGGATCACAGAGCTTACCCCGTTGTGGATTTTCGTAAGGGGTTTCACCACGTTCGCGATGGGGATGATCGTAGCCCTGATCATTCAGAACCTTCTCAAGTTCTACTATCCGTTCTTTATCGAAAAGCGTCTGAAGGTGCTGCGCTACCGGCCCAGAATTTCTCCCAAGACCGGAAAGCCTATGAAGCTGCTGAGTGAAGAGGAAGAAGACGCTTACCTGGATGAAGGTATGCAGGCTGAAGAGAACGTGTTCTCCATCGACTATGACGTATGGAAGGATGAAGAAACCGGATACGTCAAGATCGAAAAGTATGCAGGTCACTTGCACGCGCTCCAGTGCCCTGAATGCAACTACCAGACCTTTAAGGTTGTGAAGGAAGAAATCCTCAAGGCTCCGACCCTGGAGGTCAATGGAGAACTACTGAAGCATTTCCAATGCGGTTACTGCGGATATAAGGCTAAGAAGTCGGTTGTGCTTCGGATGTCGCAAAAGTTCGAAGAATCTTCCGCTGCCACTGCGTGATCTTTTCGAAACGATTTGTTCATACTGCCCCGACTTCGTCGGGGCTTTTCGTTTTTAAACCGCAGAGTCGCAGAGGCGCTGGTGTCGCCGTTAGGCGCCATACCTTCTAATCATAATAATAAGTAACCACGTATTTTCAATGCTGGCACTCAAGTGGCAAGTACCGCAACATCAACACATCAACACATCAACACATTATATCACAAGGCAACTTAATCTGATCCGAATAAAACTTCATCCGGGAATGAGACGAATCAAGAAGGGTGATCTTTTCAATTGAAGCGTGCTTGTGGTTGACGAAAACTTCGAGGAAGAAGTCTTCGAGCAGGTAGAGATTGACCTTGTAGCCGTAGTAACGAATGGCCATGACGAACGTACCGCGTTCGTACAGGACGCTGATCTTCCTGGACAGTGGTAGTTTGCTATAAGCCTTCCAAGTCATCGTCACAAGCTAATCCATTGCCAAAGATAAAGAAACGCGAAATCAGGCACTGTACAGTTCAGCGAAAAGTTCGACCCGAAAACGCCCTTTGAGCGCCCTCCTTTTCTCGGAAACGTTTGAAAGTAAGCAGACAAAATTCTAACTTTCACTTTACAGTGTGTGCGCACACGGAGTATTGGGCCGGAATAGGGCCGTTTCATAAAAAAGGGGCATAATAATCATGATCAGGGGGTGTTGCATCGCGATCCTGGCAGGGGTAACCCTCCTGCTTCCCGGCTGCCAGAATGCGTCAGAAGAAACACTGCCCGATAAGATCAGCTACAACTTTCACGTCCGACCCATCCTGTCCGACAAGTGCTTTACCTGCCACGGCCCCGATGCAAATAAGCGCGAAGCGGGCTTGCGACTTGACATCGCGGACAGCGCTTACAAACACCTTAAAGACAACCCTGCCGCCTTCGCGCTCGTCCCAGGTAAGCCGGAAGAATCACACGTGTTCCTCCGGATATCATCGTCCGACAGCAGCGAAATGATGCCCCCGCCAGCGTCAAACCTGAAACTTTCTGAACGCGACATCCGCATCATTGAAAAATGGATAAAGCAAGGAGCACAGTATGAACCGCACTGGGCCTTCGTTCCGCCTGTTAAACCAGAAGTGCCCGAAGTTGATGATGAAGTTTGGCCAACCAATGAAATCGACCGCTTCATTCTACGCGCACTCGAAGACCGAAATCTGACTCCTAATGAAATTGCTGACCCGGAGCGATTGCTGAAACGCGCTTCACTCGACATTACAGGACTGCCACCTTCTCTTGAGCTGATGGACCGCTTCCTGGCAGACCCATCACCGGAAGCCTATGAAAAGATTGTCGAAGAACTTCTCGCAAGTCCAGCCTACGGCGAGCGTATGGCGGTATACTGGTGCGACGTCGCACGCTACGCCGACTCCTATGGGTACCAGGACGATAACCTCAGAACGCAATGGCCGTGGCGCGACTGGGTAATTCACGCGTTCAATACCAACCTTCCTTACGACAAATTCATCACCTGGCAGATTGCCGGCGACATGCTGCCGAACGCAACGCTCGAACAGGTGCTGGCTACGGGCTTTAACCGAAACCACAAATTTACCGAAGAAGGCGGCGTTATCGATGAAGAATACCGCATCGAATATGTAACCGACAAGACGAACACCGTAGGTAAAGGCATTCTCGCCCTCACCGTTGAGTGCGCGAAATGCCACGATCACAAGTACGATCCCATTTCTCAGAAAGAATACTTTAGCCTGTTTGCCTTTTTCAACAACACGTATGAAAAAGGATACGAAGGAGACATCACGCAGTCGCGACCCGCAAAGCCTCCCATGCTTGAGCTGTCCGATAAACAGGTGCGTGAAATCCTGAGCTTCATCAACAAGAAAGATACAAGCAGCCTGATGGTATCGGTGATGGGCGAACTCGACACGCCGCGCACTACCCGCATACTTGCCCGCGGCGCATACGATGCGCCAACCATCCCCGTCTCACCCGCTACGCCTGAAGCTGTGTATCCTTTTCCCGACGACCTTCCGCGAAACCGCCTGGGCCTCGCGCAATGGCTCGTCGACGAGAAGAATCCCCTAACGGCCAGGGTATTTGTCAACCGTATCTGGCAGGAATTCTTTGGTACAGGTATCGTCGCTACCTCTGGAGATTTTGGTATGCAGGGCGAATTGCCATCGCATCCCGAGCTGCTCGACTGGCTAGCGGTCGACTTCATGGAAAATGGCTGGAATATCAAACGCCTGATCCACCAGATTGTAATGTCGTCTACCTATCGGCAATCCGCCGCAGTAACGCCAAAAAAATTGGAGCGCGATCCTGATAACCGCTATTTGTCACGTGCACCGCGCTTCCGACTTGCTGCTGAGTTTGTACGCGATCTCGTGCTGGCAAGCAGCGGACTCCTCAACCGTGAAATTGGAGGGCCCAGCGTAAAGCCATACCAGCCCGCTGGTATCTGGGAAGCTTCGACGTCAGGTCGAGGACTGCTTGCAACCTATCGACAGGATCATGGTCCTGACCTCTACCGCAGAGGATTGTACACTTTCATCAAACTCACCGTGCCCCCGCCCTCGCACATCATTTTCGACGGAAGCAATCGGGATCAATGCGAGGTGCGAAGATTGCGAACCAATACTCCCCTTCAGGCGCTGGTGTTGATGAACGATCCTACCGTGCTGGAAGCCGCGCGTGTTCTTGCTGCCAGGTTGCTGGACGAGACTACTTCGGAACGGGAAAAGATAGAAAAAGCCTTTCGCTTGATCGTGTGCCGAAAACCGACCGATGCGGAACTGAACGTGCTGTTGCGGTATTTCGATGAAGAGAAGACAGCATTGGAAGGCGACGAGTCAAAGGCCCGGAAATTACTTGACGTCGGAGAGTATCCGAAGGCGAATCATGAACCAGTGACGCATGCCGCGCTCATGCAGGTGATCTGTTCTATATACAATATCGAAGAAGCCACAACCCGATCGTGATTATGGAGAAAGAACTTCTTGAATTCGGCTTGAACGTTAACCGGCGCCGCTTCCTTTCGCGTCTGAGCCTCGGCATCGGTAGTGTGGCACTGGGTACCCTGCTCATGCCAGGACTCTTTTCAAGGTCCGATGACGACATCGACCTGAATGCTATTGGCGTACCTCACTTTGCGCCTAAAGCAAAGCGGATTATCTATCTGTTCCAGAACGGCGCGCCCTCACAACTCGAGTCGTTCGACTACAAGCCACTGCTTCGCAAAATGATGGGGCAGGAACTTCCCGCCTCCGTTCGCATGGGACAGCGACTGACAGGGATGACATCCAACCAGGAGTCATTTCCATTGGTTGGATCGTATTACGATTTTCACCAGTACGGCGAC
>QGUY01000444.1 GCA_003242315.1 Bacteroidota bacterium | reverse complement strand
AAACGTAACTTTTGACTTATCGATGAGGCAATCGCCTTTGTCCTGGATCGGCTGTCGCGCAATGAATAGCCATGTCGGTTTTTTCCTTTAATTTGAACCAAATTTTATTTGGCGCAATGCGCCATTAGCTATGAAAAACCGAATTAAACTGGATGCAACCGACAGGAAAATACTAGAAATCCTGCAGCGTGACTCTAATATCACAAATGCCCAGCTCGCAAAGGAGATCGGACTGTCGCCTGCCCCCACGCTGGAACGCGTGAACAAACTCGAAGCCGCGGGCGTCATCAAGAGCTATCACGCGGTGATCGATCCCGCGAGCGTAAACCTCGGCGTGAGTACTTTTGTGATGGTAAACCTGAAGGGGCACAACAAGGAAAACATTGAAAAATTCGTCAGCGCAATCAACGAAATAGACGAAGTCATTGAATGCCACCACATCACCGGCGCTGGTGATTTCATTTTGAAGCTGGTGTCCACCGACATAGCGGCATATCAACAGCTAATGCTGGAAAAGGTATCCAACATCGATGTGGTGGACAGCCTTCAAACTATGGTTATTCTTTCCACGTTTAAGGACAGTAAGTCACTGCCCATTCCCAACTGAAGATGACAACTGAGAAGAGCCTGATCCTCGACAGCCGCCAGGTGAAACAGAAAATCAAACGGATGGCTTTCGAGATCTACGAAAATCACTTCAAGGAAAAATCACTGGTGCTGGCTGGCATCGACGGACAGGGCTATGTGCTCGCGAAACTCCTTGCGCGTGAACTCGAAGCAATCTCACCGATCGCGATACAGCTTGCCAAGGTTTCCCTCGACAAGTTCGCACCACAGCAAAGTGATGTCACCGTAGACGCTGACCTGAAGTCATTCCGAAAAAAATCTATCGTGCTCGTCGACGATGTGCTGAACACCGGCCGGACCTTCGCTTACGGACTGAAACCGTTCTTGAGTATCGAAGTGAAAGGTATCGAGACGGCCGTGCTGGTAAACCGAAGCCACCCGCAGTTCCCGATTTACGCAACGTATACAGGCTATGAACTTTCCACGACCATCGACGAACATGTGGAAGTACAACTCGGCAAGGAGACTGCCGTTTACCTGTCCTGATAGTTTCATTAATTCTTATCCATGTCCGTTCACAAAGCACAGACCATAAAAAAAGTCACCACTCACCAGCTTCAGGAAATGAAAAACCGCGGTGAGAAAATCGCCATGCTCACCGCGTACGACTACAGCATGGCGCGCATTATCGACGATGCTGGCATCGATGTTATTCTCGTTGGCGACTCGGCGTCAAATGTGATGGCGGGCCACGAAACGACATTGCCTATCACCCTCGATCAAATGATCTATCACGCGGCGTCCGTCATCCGTGCCGTGAAGCGCGCATTGGTTGTGGTTGACCTTCCGTTCGGCACATATCAGGGCAGCTCCGGTGAGGCGCTGCGATCAGCGATCCGCATCATGAAAGAAGCCGGCGCGCATGCGGTTAAGCTTGAAGGCGGAGCGGAAATCAAAGATTCTGTACAACGTATTCTCAGCGCTGGAATTCCTGTCATGGGTCACCTGGGACTCACGCCCCAGTCGATATACAAATTCGGAACGTACACGGTACGCGCTCGCGAAGAAGCCGAAGCCGCCAAGCTTGCAGAAGACGCAGCGCTTCTTGAAAAATGCGGATGCTTCGCGATCGTACTGGAGAAAATTCCTGCAGAGCTTGGAAGAAAGGTTTCCAAATCGCTTCAAATACCCACCATTGGCATTGGCGCCGGACCCGACACCGACGGGCAAGTTCTTGTGATGCAGGACATGCTCGGCATCACGAAGGAATTCAAGCCTCGCTTCCTCCGCCGCTACGCAGACCTGAGCACGATCGTGAACGATGCGGTGACGCGGTATGTGAATGATGTTAAGTCGGGGGACTTTCCGAATGAGAGTGAGAAGTATTGATGTGTTGATGTGTTGGTGTGTTGATGTGTTAATGTGTTGATGTTGGGCTGACGTCGTGAAGTTCGCTCTAAGTTGAGCGCTTACCCTTCTAGTTTTACCGCAAAGTCACCAGGTCGCAAAGAGCTGCATCATTCTTTGCGTCATGGCGTCTTTGCGGTGAACGTGAGTCCAACATTAACACATCAACACATTTAGGGGCTTCGACAGGCTCAGCCACCGGGATTTCCAGACTTGAAAGGTTTAGTAGTAAATAGAATTGGAATGGAAATGATATTGCAGGGTTATTCGTTACCGGTCCCCGACCTTGTTGAAGGCCCAACATCAACACACCAACACATCAACACATCAACACATTTTAGTGGCAACTCCCCGGTTCCTTATCATCCGGATGTTCTCCAAACCACACAATCCCATATTGACCATAGATACCGATGCCGATGGCTTTCCATTCGATTTTCTTCCACATGCCGGAGT
>QGUY01000443.1 GCA_003242315.1 Bacteroidota bacterium | reverse complement strand
TTTAATCCGGGATTTTCCCCCGTAAAATTAAACCGGGTTAGTTTTGTCCATCACCTCCAATTTCAAGGCCCGGACAATGCTTACCCCTCCGGTTCGTGGGATGTGGCAGAAGGCGAGTTTACGTTTGTGGCAGACGGGCATCAGAGAGCCAATTTATGGTGGTATCTGCGGGATTTTACGCCTGCGTAGGGGTCTAAGACACTCCCAAGATCGATGAAAGTATGGCTGCTGTCTTTGAAATCGTGTATAATTACCTCGCTCATCATAGATGCACAAAGCAGAACTATAGCCTTTTTTCTATCCATTAGGCTGTGTACCACGTACTCATATTGTTGCCAACAATTAACGGAAGGAATTTCCATGAAATCGTATTCGTACTTGTATTGCAGTGGTTTTAGGTGTGCTGGCCCTACCAAGATTACATCTTGCTCGCAAATGGCCCTGAACATTTCTTCAAGTCTCCCGTCAATACTCGCGTTATGAATTGAGTCAGCATCCACCCACTGAATGTCCGGGAAGTCTTTTTGAATCTGCGGCCATCTTTCGGAGGCTAACGTGAGCGGTTGAAGCCCGACAATATAGTTCGGCTTGCTTTCCAGTGCCTCGCGTAGGCGTTTGCCCAGGTCAGGGAAATACTCATGGCCGTCACAGTTTGCGCCCTGCTTTCCATAGATGGCATTGAACTCACCGTCGCCGTACCTTGCGAACTTGAACGGCTCTCCGTTCCTCAGCTTCTCACATATCAAATCGAACACGTCAGGTAAATCTGAGTGCCAGCGGCCTGTGGTTTCGTCTCTGTATGCTTTCATATTCCAGCTATTTCTTTTGCTCGTTGTTTAGCCCAACTCTTGTGCCTGTGCGGGCAGTGCCAGAACTCTTTCTGAATAGTGTAATCCCATGTGATTGACGTGTGAACATCGGGCATCTTCCAGTTCACGTAACCGAAAGCCACCTGATCGCGCTGTGAGTAACGTTTAACATGGTCCCACCAAAGTTCACAAGCCTCAATCACGGTTTTGGTTTTGCGCCGCATCAAAACCCCTGAACTGATCAGCCCGTTATTCTCCGGTAGTCCTTCCTGTCTGTATGCGTTTATCTGATTGATTAACTCCCATTTGTCCCCCCTCCCTGAACTAATACAGGCAAAAGCATCAATGTATGCGCAGTCGTCAAACGGATGCTTAACCGTTGTAAAATCCGACTTCATATTGGCTTGAACCCAAAGTCGCAAGTCAGTATTGACAAAGAAAGTGCCGTCAACCCAAATACTTAGTTCATCCTCGATGTGCTTGTGGAACATGATTTTGTAATACCTCGCCGTTTTGGCCGGCCCTTCCTCAAGTATGGGTACACGGATGATCTTCCAGACTTTCAGGTGATCAGGTTGTTCGCGGTACAAGTCAAATACGGGCGAATCTTCCGGCTGATCGGTGAAGCAAACAAAGTTCCAGGGTTCGGATTGAATCTGTTTTATCGGCTTGAGGTAATCGTAATCACCAATGATTGCGGTGTACAAAGTCATTTCAAATGCGATTTATCATGAACGCCATTAGCAAGCCGGTAGGTATGCCAGACATAAAGCCCGTCCATCCTCAATATCTTCTTCCCCTTTTCTAAAAGTCGCCAGCAATAGTCATTATCCACACCCAGGCACTGGCCCGGAAAGTCGGAGAACTTGATCTCATTCCATGTCGATTTTTTAATCATCATCAAAAAGCCGGACACTTCCTTTTTCAACTCCGTAGCCTTGTAAAGTTTTTGCCTGACTTCTTCAGCGATTTTGATGTGATCGCGAAGGTTCGCGTTTTCGTTTGTCTTGCCGTTCAACACCTGGTGATCACAAAGTGAATGCCCGCGCCCGGTCCAGCACGTAAATAGTCCTGTATCCGGGAACCTTTCAACGTATCCCCAAAGTATTTGACCCCAGTCGGGAGTCAGGAACATTGTATCTCCATCCATCAGGCATCCCCACCCGTCATCAGGGAGCAATGCCATGGCCTGGTTGTAAGCCTGCCCAAGGTTCTTGGTAATGGAAAACGGTTTGAATACCTGAATCATTTTCTTCTGCTCATTGACACACGGAACGAATCGTAATCGCTATATCGTGGAGAACCGAATAACCTTTCATGTATCTCTTCGGCTTTCTCGTAGGCAATCAGGCTATTATGCTGGGTTTTTAGCTCACAAAACACTTCCTCGAACTTGTCCGCACTCATCATGCACCCCCTCATGAAGGTTCTGGGAAGGGAGATGATATCCCCCGACCCGTCGAGTTGGTGAACAACATATCGTAATGTGTCGTCTTTCATATCGTGATAACTCCTCTTTCGCTGTAAACTGACTTAGTGGGAATGTCTATCATCCACTCGTTGACTGCCATTGCACAACTAATCCAGGGGTCTATTTTCTTCTCAGGTCGCTCGCTGGCCCC
>QGUY01000442.1 GCA_003242315.1 Bacteroidota bacterium | reverse complement strand
AATTCCTAAGAACATGGATGCACTTATCTGTGAATCGCCAGGCACATTACGCTATGCGACGCGGAACGCACCCGTGGCCGGCGAGAACGAAACGATGCTGCGCGTTAGGAGAATCGGTATCTGCGGTACCGACTTGCACGCTTTTGAAGGAACACAACCCTACTTTACATACCCGCGCATTTTGGGTCACGAGTTGGCTGGTGAGATCGTTGAAGTGAACGGTACGCACGCGTTCAAGAAAGGCGACATCGTTACATTTCTGCCGTATTTCAATTGCGGTCGGTGTATCGCGTGCCGGCAAGGCAAAACGAACTGTTGTACAGACCTCAAGGTATGTGGCGTGCACGTCGACGGTGGGATGGTGGATTACCTGGTCGTCCCGACGGCAAACCTCGTGGCAAGTCGGGGAATCGGGCTCGATGCCCTGGCCTTGGTTGAGCCCCTTGCGATCGGGGCGCACGGTATTGATCGCGCTGAAGTCAAGACCGGAGATTTTGTGCTGGTCATTGGAGCGGGCCCAATCGGAATGGGTGCCATGCAGTTTGCACGACTGGCTGGTGCGGAAGTGATTGCATTGGACCTCGATGAGCGGAGACTTGCTTTTTGCAGAGAACGCCTTGGTGTTCATTACACCATCGCTTCGAAAGAAGACGTGTTGGCCCGGCTACGCGATATTACGAGTGGCGATATGCCCTCGGTGGTGATTGATGCAACGGGAAATCTGAACGCGATAAATGAGGGTTTTCGGTACATGTCGCACGGTGGGCGATATGTATTGATTGGATTGCAGAAAGGCGACATAACGTTTAGCCATCCGGAGTTTCACAAACGGGAGGGCACGCTGATGAGCAGCAGAAACGCTACACGAAAGGATTTTGATCAGGTGATACGTGCAATTTCAGAGGGGCGTGTTGATCCTGAATCCTACATTACGCACCGCGTTGCATTTGCGGCGGCCGGTGAGGCCTTTCCGTCATGGCTCAACCGGAAGTCGGGTGTGATCAAGGCGATGGTAATGCGCGATTAATCCGCTTTCGCCTCATTGTCTTCCTTGAAGAAGTCGTTCACGATCCCTTTCAGAAGCTCCATCGTAACAGGTTTTTGGAAGTAGTCGACCACTTCCGGTGTCGCTTTCGCCCGCTTGATGTCGCTCGGGTGATCGGATGAACTGATCACGTAGATCTCCATCTTCTTTGGCAGTGTATGCTTGAGCTTCTGGAATTCGGCCAGGAATCCCCAGCCGTCGATGCCGGGCATGTAGATGTCTAGCAGAATGATATCCGGAAGGTTTTCCGATGACTTCTTATAATTCAGGAGGTAGTCGATTGCCCCCTGCGCATTATTATATATGGTAATGATGCTGGCTACCTCCCCCAATTCAGCGAGCCGCTTGATATAGAACGATGACATCGGGTCATCGTCGATGATACACAGGTTCGAGATTTTCTTAGACATGACCACCAAACTCCGTGACAATCTATCAGTTATTAATGCGCTACGCAATACAGCCATCTTTGGCATGTAAGAAAGACATCCAATACGTTTTTTTTAGCCTCTTAACGATCAAAGAATATCGCACATCGGCGAATCCGACCGCTCGTAGAGGATGCAGGGAGGCTGAAAAAAAATAGATTACGACTGTATGGTTCGGTGAAAAAACTCCGCAAAAATGGTCTGATTGCACTACTTGCTAACGAACTTCAGACCCACGATGGAGGCAATCAGAAGACAAAGGAAGAGAATCCGCCAGAAGTCCGTGGGCTCACGAAACAACAGGATCCCCACTGTCGCGGTACCGGCCGCTCCAATGCCCGTCCAAACCGCATAGGCGGTCCCAATGGGAATGGACTGAATAGCGCGGGACAAGAGCCACATGCTCATGGATAGACTCACTACAAAACCTATCCACCAGAGTGTCGCCGCCGTCCCTGCACTTTCCTTCGCTTTGCTGAGACAGGTGGTAAAGCCGACTTCAAACAGTCCGGCCAGGATCAGGGTAAGCCAGTTCATAGGTATGCCGTTAGCGATTCGGGCAAAGGTAATTGTTTTGGCAGGCAGGTTCAGGATGATTGGTGCGATAGAGTCCGTATTTTGGCTGAACCAAACGAAAACCTATGAAGACAAAATGGTTTCTGACCCTGGCTCTGCTGGCCAGTACTACATTTTTTTCATGTGCGCAGTCGGACGCACCGCGCCTCATCGTTCGGGGTGACGATATGGGATATTCCCATTCGGGCAACGAAGCACTCATTCGTTGTTCAAAAGAGGGGATTCAAACCTCAATAGAGGTGATTGTTCCGTCACCCTGGTTTCCGGAAGCGGTGCGATTGCTGGAAGAAAATCCCGACATCGACGTGGGCATTCACCTCGCCTTAACGAGCGAATGGGATAACGTCAAATGGCGCCCGGTCTCGTGGTCGCCGAACCTCACCGATGAAGAT
>QGUY01000441.1 GCA_003242315.1 Bacteroidota bacterium | reverse complement strand
GAGGTACACAGTTGCACGCGAAATCATGGCAGACGGAGGCACCACTACGCATGTTTCTGACAACCTCGATCGTGAAGTTGCCGAAGATCCTGCAAACCTCGTCGTGTACGGCGGCACAGGGCAGGCAGCGCGCAATACTGACGCTGCCCTGAAAATCATTGAATGCCTGCTCTCCTTGAATGATGACGAAAGCCTTTTGATACAGTCGGGCAAACCCGTCGGTATCATTCCAACCCACAGCAAAGCTCCACGAGTGCTCATTGCGAACAGCAACCTCGTTCCGCGTTGGGCGACCTGGGAGCACTTCAATGAGTTGAAGGCGAAAGGCCTCATAATGTTCGGACAAATGACGGCGGGTAGCTGGATCTACATCGGCAGCCAGGGTATTCTGCAGGGTACTTACGAGACGTTTATGTCGTGTGCCGCGCGACATTTTAACAGCGACCTGAAAGGGAAACTTCTTGTCAGCGCAGGACTTGGAGGAATGGGAGGCGCACAGCCGCTGGCCGCTACGATGGCGGGTGCAACATTTCTCGGTGCTGATGTCGACCCCGACCGGATACGCAAACGCCTCGAGACACGTTACCTCGACCGTATGACCGATTCCTACCAGGAAGCAAAATCCTGGGTGGTTGAAGCGTGTCAAAAGGGAGAAGCGCTGTCAGTCGGGCTCGTTTCGGATGCTGGCGATATGCTTGAAAAACTGTTAGGCGATGGCCTCGTTCCGGATATCCTTACCGATCAGACGTCGGCGCATGATCCGGTGAACGGCTATGTTCCGAATGGTCTGACCCTCATCCAGGCGGCGGAGCTAAGGCGCAGTGATCCTGCTCAGTATAAGCGACTGGCACTGAAAAGTATGGCTCGCCATGTTCACTTCATGCTTGAACTACAGCAGAGGGGAAGCATCGTATTTGACTATGGTAACAACCTGCGAGAATTCGCCATGGAGGGTGGCGAGAAGAATGCGTTTTCATTCCCCGGTTTTGTTCCTGCTTACATACGCCCGCTCTTTTGCGAAGGGAAGGGCCCGTTTCGTTGGGTAGCGCTGTCGGGCGATCCGCATGATATCTATGCCACAGACGACGCGCTGATGGAAGCCTTTCCGGAAAACACGCACCTTCTTCGCTGGTTGACGGAGGCAAGGAAGCGTGTATCCTTCCAGGGACTGCCGGCTAGAATCTGCTGGCTGGGGCTCGGTGAGAGACAGAAGGCAGGTCTTCTGTTCAATTCATTAGTTCGATCGGGAAGGGTAAAGGCGCCTATTGTCATTGGGCGGGATCATCTCGACTGTGGATCGGTAGCGTCGCCTAACCGAGAAACGGAAGCCATGGCAGATGGCAGTGACGCTGTGTCGGACTGGCCACTGCTCAATCTCATGGGAAACACAAGCGGTGGGGCGACATGGGTTTCATTCCATCACGGAGGAGGTGTCGGCATGGGCTATTCTCAGCATGCAGGTATGGTGATCCTGGCCGATGGAACAGATCGCGCGGAGGAATGCCTTAAGCGGGTTCTTTACATCGATCCCGCCCTTGGTGTCATACGACATGCTGATGCCGGCTATCCCGAAGCAACGGCAACGATGGAAAAATTCGGAATGCGAAAGCTGTGATCACCTCACGATCGTAACCGTGCCTTTAAAAGAGGCATTGACGTAGGGATCGTTCAGGTTGATCGTGTAGTAGTAAGTGTCTGTCGGCAGTTCCTGCCCATTGTGCTTTCCGTCCCATTCGTTGTGAAGACCCTTTGCTTCATACACAACTGTCCCACGCATGGTAAACACGCGAATAAGTGCTTCAGGAAATTCGTCGCTGGAGTTCAGCGAAGTAATTTTCCAGGTCTTGTTGTTCCAGCTGCTGTTGGGTGTAAAATATTTCGGGATGTCAAGCACAATCCCCTGAATGAGTTCAATTTCGCGCACCGCTGGTTCACTGTAGAGCAGTCCGTCATTAACCTTGATTGTGATGAGCTTGACGCTATCGGTCGTGACCTCATTCTCACCAACCACAAATTTGTACGTGACGTTGCGAATTGCTTTCGTGTATTCCGAAGCAGGTGCGTTACCGATAAGGTAGAGAACCCCTTCACCCTGATCAAATATACCGTTGATACCCGGGGTTTCGGTTTTGTCGTATTGCAATATATCAGAGCCCGCACGATACGTCATGGCGTCGAACGCGATTTCGGCGACAGTAATCGCATCTTTGTCGGGGTCCGTCACCTCTGCGGTTTTTGTAATTTGGGTCGGTTGTCTGCCAACAAAGAATGAAACAGGGGTTGTTTCAAGCGTAACGACTGGCGCGTCGTTCACCGGTGTGACGGTGATGGAAAGTTCATAGGGTGCGCTGGTAAGTTCACCGTCATTTACCGTTACGGAAACCTTAAGCGTTCCATGGAAGTCGCGCGGCGCGCTCACGGTGTTCCCTTTTACTGTGTAACCG
>QGUY01000149.1 GCA_003242315.1 Bacteroidota bacterium | reverse complement strand
TTTATAAGGTGGAAAAATGGCAACGTTGAAGAACCAACGTCGGGGCCCTTTTGGAACAACGTTCCCGAATCATGGCCAGGCCGAGTTTCGTCAGCGCTCTTATGTAGGCGAACCTATCTACTCATTCTATGGATGGGAAGTTGTCGGCGTCTATCAGAACAACGAAGAAATCCAGGCTGATCCTATTGCGCTCGCAAACAACCTCGAGCCCGGTGATTTCAAATACCGCGACCGCAACAACGACAATGTACTGGATGAGGCAGACCGGACTGTACTCGGTTCGTTCTTCCCCACCTTTACATACGGTGCAAGCCTCGGGGCGGGCTATCGGAACTTCAGCCTGTCGATCAACCTGATGGGTCAATCGGGTAACAAGATTCTGAACCGCAAGCGCGGCGAGATTATCTGGACACCTGACGGCAACATGGATGCCGACCTTGCCAAGAATCGTTGGCATGGAGAAGGTACTTCCAACAAGTATCCTTCATCCGCCGGACTTCGCAAGGCATGGAACCAAAAGATGAGCACCTACTTCGTGGAAGATGGGTCGTTCTTCCGCATACAGAATGTCACCCTGTCGTATGATCTGGGACGTAAGTCAGTGTTTGGCGCGCAGTTGCCGGCAGCGCAAATCATCCTCACGGCAGAGCGACCACTGACGGTGTTCAGCTACAACGGGTTCAATCCCGAAGTTGCCGACGGAGTGGATATTCAGACCTATCCAATTCCTGCAGTGTATACAGTTGGGCTGAATTTGACCTTCTAAGAACTTTTAATGCTACGACAAATGAGATCGACAAAAATATTTCTGCAGGCTGCGCTGATTTCCGTAGGTGTTTTCAGCGCCACCTCCTGTCATGACCTGCTCGATGAGCGTCCCGAGAACACCATCTTCGAAGAAGGGACAGACTATACGAAGACGAGCGACATGATTCTCCCGCTCATCGGCGCCTATGCTGAGTTCCAGGCCCGGGGATGGGAAGACATTCCTCTGATTTCAGTTCGCGGTGATGATGTCAACGCGGGTGGAAAGGGCGACCAGCAGCCCTACTGGGACACGGACGAATACGTCTATGCAAAGGACTATTGGATGTATGGCTCCGTATGGGAAAACTTCTATCGAGATATCTTCACTTGCCATGTGGCAATGGAGCAAATCGAAAAGTATAAGGAGTTTGCCCCTAATCCTGCGCTTGCTGACCAGTACATCGCTGAAGCACGTACACTTCGCGCGTTCATGCTGTTCCAGCTCGCACGCGTGTGGGGAGCACTCCTCGTTCCGGAAAGCTCCGATCCTTCTGAAATTTACCAGTCCCCGATTGCCACAAGGGAGCAAGTGCTTCAGCACATCTCTGACGAAATGACTGCGGTAGCGCCCTTGCTGCCGGCTGTGCGCCCGAATGAACGCACGGATATTCCGGGTGGTGTAACCCGCTACACGGCACTCGCCATCAAGGCGCTTGCCAACCTTGAGTTGGAGAACTATCAGGCGGTAGCCGACGCTACTTCTGAGATTATAAGCTCCAATAAGTTCTCGCTGTATCCTGACTTCTACCAACTGTTCAAGAAGCCCGGAAAGCTGAGCAACGAAAGTCTGCTTGAACTGCAGTATTCGGACTATAATCAAGGCTCAGGAACTGCACACAACTACCTGAATGCATTCTTCGGTCCCGAAAACTGGACACCTGCCGTACCCGGATCAGGAAGTGGTTGGGGATTCTTTGAACCCAGCCTGAAGTACATCAAGTTCATGCTCGACCGCGGTGAGACCATACGCCTTGAAACAAGCGTGATCTTCACCAATCGCGGTATTGCTGAATTGACGAGCGATCCTAACTATGCAAGCCTGCCCGGTTGGATATCCAACACGACGCGCGATGGCGACCGGTTCAACGACTTCAACCGCGCCATGTTCTCCAGTGGAAAGCATTACCTCCCGTCAAATCAGCTTACACCAGGCAGAACAGAATATGGCTCTGGCAAGAATATGATCGCCATTCGCTATGCTGAAATTCTATTGATGCATGCTGAAGCACTCACGCGCGGCGCTACCAGCGGCGCGATGACGGCCGATCAGGCAGTGAACCTGGTGCGTCAACGCGCGGGTCTGGGCAACCTGTCAGGTGTAACAGCAGATCAGGTGATGGATGAAAAATTTGCTGAACTGGCAATGGAGTGGGGTATCCGCTTCTATGATATGGTTCGACTGGGACGTTATGATGAACTCAGCTATGAGGGAAGAACGTTTGATGAGAGCCGTATCTTCCTACCATATCCCCTCACGGAAGTTGATAAACTTCCGGGTTTAGCAGAAGCACAGTGATTTAAAACATCAACGAAATATGAAAGTACTTCGATTTATAACCTGCGCCGCCATAGCGGTCGCCCTGATGATTGGTTGCGATGAGGGTATCGATCCAATCTCACACGTGCCGCCCGGCGATGACGTAGCCCCTCCAACGGTTAGCGTATCGTATCCCGTGGAAGGCACGCTGATCCGTGTAAAAGAAGATGTCGCTCCTATAAACATTCAATTTCAGGCAGAGGACGACATCGAGATCAGTGTGATCACCCTGAGCATCGATGGCACGAAGATCGGGGAGGTGAGCGGTTTCAAGGATTACAGAAGAGCAATCTCAAGCTATACCTATGAGACCCTGACTAACGGTCCCCACACGCTCGTTGTCACGGCTACTGACGTTTCCGGCAAGAGCACTTCTGCCACAGTCAACTTTGAAAAGGTTGAGCCTTACCAGCCGGTATACGAAGGTGAGACCTTCTACCTGCCTTTCGATGGCGACTTCATCGAGTTGGTTAACATTCAGGAAGGTACCAAGGTCGGTGCACCAGGGTTCGAGGAAAATGGTCATACTGGCAAGGCATACAAGGGGGCAGCCGATGCGTACCTTACATTTCCCACGACAGCTATAACAACAGACGAGTTTAGCGCGGTCTTCTGGTACAAACTCAACGCATCACCGGATCGGTCAGGGATTCTTACGGTAAGCCCTCCGGATCCAAATAATACGGCCACACCGAATAACCGCACAAAGGGATTCCGTCTGTTCCGTGAGGCGGCTGGCGACAAGCAGAGGATCAAATTGAATGTTGGCACGGGATCGGGCGAAGCCTGGTTTGATGGCGGAGCTGCTGCCGACATCGACCCCGCCGTCGACGAGTGGGTGCATATTGCAATCACCATCGCCTCTGGTGAAGCCGCTGTATACATCAACGGTAATGTCGTTAGCCAGAACACCTTTGACGGCATCGACTGGAGCGAATGCAATATTCTCTCCATTGCTTCCGGTGCGCCCCGTTTCACAGAATGGGGTCACCTCTCGGACCAGAGCCTGTATGACGAGCTGCGTATGTTTAACCGTGCGCTCTCGCAGGACGAAATACAGGACATGATGAACGATTAATGGCAGCCGCCGGAAAAAATATTCCGGTGTAACAGATACCAGATTCAGGGTTAGTTTAATTTGGTCTACTTATGCCTCTCCCCTCCCGGGGAGGGGCTAAGTATTGTATTGGGGTTATGGTACGGAGAGGCCTAGGCATATTATTTTTCTTTGTTTGTATCACAGGATGCAATGACTCGGATCCGTCATCAGAACCTTTGACGCTTCTTCGTGCTTTTGCCGGTGCCACGGAACTTAACCTGAGCGCTACAACTGAAAATGTCCCGGTCGACCAAAGTCTCTCTTTCGTTTTCTCAAAACCACTAAATACCAGTACTGCCTCAGCTGCCGTAAGTATTACAGGAGGCGCAGCGGTAGACTACACGGTCTCATTTTCCGCGGAGAACACTACGCTTGTTGTTCATCCATCTTCTTTGTTTGCATACAACACTGAGTATACTGTTGAACTGTCCGATGAACTTACCGGCCAGGGTGGTGAGCCCTTCTCCGGAGCGGAGATTCGCTTCAAAACCGTACCCGGTGCGTTGTCGCTTGTCACCTTGGACATCGGAGGCAAGAACGCGATAGGTGTGGGGCGCATAGCCGATGTGGCGCTTGCACCTGAAATCACTATAGAATTTTCTCTGCCCCTCGATGAATCTTCACTGCAAGGATCGATCGCCATTGAAGGCCCTGGTAGCCCGACACCGGCGATTTCACTCTCGCAGGACGGCAAAAGTGTCGTCATCTCAGGACTTACGCTTAAGGACCTGACACGCTACAGGCTTGTGATCGAAAACAATGTTCGGGGAGTCAACGGAGAGACGTTCGCCGGTTATACCAGACAGTTCTATACAACCATCGCTGACGAACCGAAATTCCCCCTCATTGCAGATGATGACCTGCTGACACTCATTCAACAACAGACGTTCAAATATTTCTGGGATTTCGCCGAACCCGTGAGCGGCATGGCACGCGAGCGCAACAGCTCCGGCAATCTCGTGACGAGCGGAGGTTCTGGATTCGGCATTATGGCACTCATTGTAGGGATCGAACGCGGCTTTATCACCCGGGCAGAAGGACTTGAACGCATGGATAAGATTCTGGACTTTCTGGAATCGGCCGACCGTTTTCACGGTGCCTGGCCGCACTGGATGGATGGTACAACGGGCAATGTTATTCCCTTCAGCCCGAATGACAACGGTGGCGATCTCGTTGAGACATCATTTCTTGTTCAGGGCCTTCTCACGTTCAGGCAATACCTGGACGCGGGCGTTGCCGCAGAACTTGAACTTATCAATCGCATCAACGCACTCTGGCATTCGGTAGAGTGGGATTGGTATACACGTGGCGGACAAAATGTGCTGTACTGGCATTGGTCGCCCGACAAGAACTGGATCATGAATCACCGCATTCAAGGCTATAATGAATGCCTGATCACCTACGTCCTCGCGGCATCATCACCAACACATACGATCGATGCTGAAGTGTACCACCAGGGGTGGGCGCAGAGTGGCGCCATCGTCAACGGTGAAACGTATTACGGGATCACATTGCCCCTGGGTTCGGACTATGGTGGCCCGTTATTCTTTTCGCATTACTCATTTCTCGGGCTTGATCCCCGTAACCTTTCCGACGCTTACGCGAATTACTGGACGCAGAACGTCAACCACACGCTCATCAACCGCGCCTACTGCGCTGCAAACCCACGAGGTTATGTTGGCTACAGCGATGATTGCTGGGGACTCACAGCGAGCGACAACCACCAGGGATATTCAGCACACTCGCCCACGAACGATCTGGGCGTGATCACGCCAACCGCAGCGCTGTCGTCGATGCCGTACACTCCGGATGAATCATTGGAAGCGGCTCGCTTCTTTTATTACAAGCTCGGTGACAGGTTATGGGGCGACTATGGGTTTTACGATGCATTTAATATCACGGAACAATGGTTCGCCAACAGCTGGCTTGCCATTGATCAGGGACCAATCATAGTCATGATTGAAAATCATCGCACTGGTTTGTTGTGGGACTTGTTCATGTCGTGCCCTGAGATTCAGGACGGACTGACAAAATTGGGATTCAGTTATTGAGAAAGGGCGAATCGTGGCAGCAAGAATGAGAACATTTTACAGAACGATCATCACAGTCACGTCGATTACACTTGCCCATGCGGCATGTACAAACAAAGGCCCGGTTGCATACCGTGAAGTTCCTACCACGTACTGCAATCCGATGAATCTTGATTATGCGTACGTTCCCTCAACCCATACCTATTACGCGCAGGATGAATCTCATCGAAGCACGGCAGACCCAGCGATTGTACTGCTTCGGGATACCCTCTACCTCTTTTCAACAAACCAGTTTGGATATTGGTGGAGCGCTGACATGAGAACCTGGAATTTCGTTAGAAAAGATTTCCAGGTGAACGGTCAGGCGGGTGACAATGTATGCGCTCCGGGAGCGTGGGCATGGGGAGATACATTGCTTTTCATTCCGTCTTTTGCAGCGCCGGATCCCATGCCATTGTACGTAAGTACCAATCCCGCGGCCGGGCAATGGTCGATCGTTACCGATTCATTTGCAATAGCGACATGGGATCCTTCATTCTTTCGCGACGATGATGGTCGCGTCTATGTCTACTGGGGCAGCAGCAATACCTATCCGCTATACGGAATGGAGCTTGATCCGTCACAGAATTTCGCACCTGTCGGCGAACGCAAGGAACTATCGCGTCTGCATCCGGAGGAGCACGGATGGGAGCGCTTTGGAGAGAATCACATGGACACAACCATCCGTCCCTACACCGAAGGACCATGGATGACTAAACACAACGGCAAATACTACTATCAATATGCCGCTCCGGGTACGGAATGGAACGTATATGCCGACGGAGTACTGGTGGGAGACCATCCGCTGGGACCGTTTACGTATGCGCCTTACAATCCTGTAGCATACAAGCCCGGAGGATTTATCACTGGCGCGGGTCATGGCAGTACATTTCGCGATCGCTACGGCAACTACTGGCGTGCGGGAACGATGCTAAACTGGATCAAGTACAAGTTCGAGAGGAGGATCGGAATTTTTCCCGCCGGCTTCGACGAAGACGGTCAGATGTATTGCATAACTGCCTTTGGCGACTACCCCAACTACCACGCTAATGGGCAACGGGATCACCAGGAAGCGACATTTACAGGTTGGACACTGCAGTCGTACAAAAAGAGGGCCTGGGCTTCATCTTCTCTGCCTGGCAAAGATCCGTCACTTGCCTTCAACGAAAACATTCGCAATTACTGGAGCGCTGCATCCGCAGATCCTGGTGAGTTCCTCGCCGTCGATCTCGGTCATGAATGTGACATATATGCGATCCAGGTAAACTATGCCGATGAGGGTGCACAGCTTCGCGATAAGCAAATGGGCATCTATCATCAATACCGGATTTACCATTCTTCCGATGGAGAAGACTGGAGTATACTAATTGACAAGAGTGAAAACAAAACCGACGTTCCCCACGATTACATCGAACTGGTTGAACCTTTTACTACCCGATACCTCAAGCTCGAAAATGTTCATATGGCGGATGGAAAGTTTGCCATCGCCGGGTTTCGTATCTTCGGTAAGAGTCCCGGTCAAGCTCCCTCATCGGTAGAGGGATTTCAGGCGCGGCGTCACGACGACACCCGGGACGCAACGTTCACCTGGAAGGCTGTTCGGAATGCCTACGCGTACAATATCTATTATGGTATTGAACCCGATAAATTGTACAACTGCATCATGGTCCACGAAGATACCACGTACTACTTCCGCGGCTTGAATAAAGGTGTTACTTATTTCGCCAGCATTCAGGCCATAGGGGAGACGGGCGTGTCGGAGCGGGCACCTGTGGTTCAGTTTTGAAATTGTCTTAACGTGAATAGAACTCAATCATGACGAATCCAGTTTATTCCGCGCTATTGATGCTTGCACTAGTCTGGTCGTGCAAACGTCAGGAGGAAACGACTACCGAAAAGGAAACAACGCGTCTCAGCGATGACTCGCTCATGACGCTCGTCCAGTATCAAACTTTTCAATACTTCTGGGATGGAGCCGAACCGACGTCGGGTGCTGCGCGGGAGCGATTTCATTCTGATGATATCTATCCGCAAAATGATAAGCATATCATCACGTCTGGAGGTACGGGTTTTGGCATCATGGCAATACTCGTTGGCATCGAGCGTGGCTTCATAACGCGCCAGGAAGGTTACGAGCGTCTGAAAAAACTCACCGACTGGCTGGGCAAGGCCGATCGCTTTCACGGCGTATGGCCACATTGGCTCAATGGTGAAACGGGAAAGGTAAAGCCATTTAGTCCCAAGGATAACGGAGGTGACTTGGTTGAAACCGCGTATCTCGCCCAGGGTATGCTTTGCGCACGTGAATATTTCAAAGATGGCAATGACGCCGAACGGGCGCTCGCGAACCAAATCGATTCGTTGTGGCGTGGTATTGAGTGGGACTGGCACCGAAAGGGCAACGAGAACGTGCTGTACTGGCACTGGTCGCCACAGTATGCCTGGGAAATGAATTTTCCCATCGAAGGATACAACGAATGCCTCATTACATACGTGCTTGCTGCGGCATCTCCAACACATGGCGTACCTGCTGAAGTGTACCATGAAGGGTGGGCGCGCGGAGGTGGCATCCGAAATGATTCAACGCATGAACAGTACGGCTATCACCTCGCACTCAAGCACAACTTTGCACCTCAATTCGGGGGACCGTTGTTCTGGTCGCACTATTCCTACCTCGGTCTTGACCCGCGTGGATTGCGCGATCAATACGCAGACTACTGGGAAGAAAATCGAAATCATACACTGATCAACCGACAGTACTGCATAGAGAATCCCAAAGGATATAAAGGCTACGGTGAGAACTGCTGGGGACTCACAGCGAGCTATTCAATCAAAGGATACGCCGCGCATAGCCCTGGAGAAGATCTTGGCGTGATCTCACCTACAGCGGCATTGTCCTCGATTCCATACACACCCGAAGAGTCGTTGGCTGTGATGCGTCATTTGTATGAGGACCTGGGTGATAAGGTGTGGGGCGAGTATGGATTTTACGATGCCTTTAGCGAGGAAGCCGATTGGTATATACCACGCTACCTGGCGATAGACCAGGGGCCGATCGTCGTGATGATCGAAAACTACCGCAGCGGTCTCTTGTGGAAACTCTTTATGGGTGCGCCTGAGGTTAAGGAAGGATTGAAAAAGCTGGGATTCACGAGCCCGGCTATTTGATAAAAGCAAACAAGATCCAATGAAACGAATGAAAAGACTACTATCAGCAATACTCTTAACAACGCTGGCCCTGGCTTGTTCGGACCGCCAGCGTGAGACCGGTCGTGCCAATGAGGCCGATCGAAAAATGAATGCCTTTGTAGACAGTGTGCTCAGACAGATGACACTGAAAGAGAAGATCGGTCAGCTGAATCTTGTTTCAATTGGTTTTGATGTGACCGGTCCCGTGGTAAGCGAAAATGTCGAAGAGAAAATTAAGGCTGGTCTGGTGGGCGGCGTATTCAATACGTATACGCCCATAGCCGTGAAGAAACTTCAGGAGATGGCCGTAAACGAAACGCGATTGGGAATACCCCTGCTCTTCGGTTTTGACGTGATCCACGGACACCGCACCATTTTCCCACAGCCACTGGGATTGGCGGCGAGCTGGGACCTCGAAGCAATTGAAAGGAGCGCACGGATTGCCGCCATAGAAGCGAGCGCTGATGGTTTGAACTGGGTGTTTTCTCCAATGGTCGACATCTGTCGTGACCCGCGGTGGGGACGTATCTCGGAAGGAGCAGGTGAAGATCCGTATCTGGGCTCCAGGATCGCTGAAGCCATGGTCCGTGGTTACCAGGGAATCGATCTTGCTGCACCGAACACAGTCATGGCTTGTGTTAAGCACTTTGCACTGTACGGCGCCGCTGAAGCGGGACGTGATTACAATCCCGCGGATATGGGCGACCGAACTATGTTCGACATTTACCTTCCTCCGTACAAAGCCGCCATTGACGCTGGTGCTGCCAGTGTAATGACTTCTTTCAATGAGATCAACGGCGTACCCGCAACGGCGAGCCGATGGTTGAACACTGAACTGTTG
>QGUY01000440.1 GCA_003242315.1 Bacteroidota bacterium | reverse complement strand
TTTGATAAGTATAAGATACACAGGGCTTTACAAATAAAAAAGCCGTTTCCTATCTATTTTCTTACATGATTCTTACCCGATATACTCAAAATGATAGGTTTTTATGCCCCCCTCACGAAATCCCGTCTTTCTTTCCATATCCCCGCCGTATTTCATCTTTCCCATCAGTCTTTTACAGCCGAGAAAGCGCCATTGAGGTTGCTTGATCATCGCCTTATACACTGGCAGGGCCGAGAACTTGGCCATGATCCTGTAGTCTGGCTTCTTGATCTTGAACAACCGGCTGCTTTCATTGATGAGTTTGATGCCCAAGCCCAACCCCTGATAGTCGGGGTGGATCACCGTTCTGTTCGAATGCACGATGACTTTCTTTCCCTTCCTTCGTGGGGTGTAGTTTGCAAAACACTGGAAACCTATCTGCTTTTCTTCATGGAAAAGGCCGTATAAATAAATCTCCCCTGCCGGGAGGTTCTCGCTTAGATAATGATACTTGCTAAAGTAACGCCATGATTCGCGGCCGATTTCCCGGATGTCGAACTTGAGTTTGTCCCGTTCTTTAAAAAAAAAATTCTCATTGCTTCTGAGATGGAACCGTTGCTCGTTGCAATCAATCAACCAATCGGGCACGAGCCATTCCAGGACGTCGTAATGGCAGGAGAGCAGGATTATTTTCTTGTTGTACCGCCGGGCGAACTTGGCCAGGCAATGACTCATAGCCTTTGCGACGGTTCTGTCCACTACGCTTGTCCATTCGTCGATCACGACAAGATCATTGTTCTGACACATGAGCAAGGCTGCCTCCGCGCGGGCGCGCTGACCGTTGGATAGGGTTTTAACGGGTCTGACCCAGCAGGGAACCGAGTTTAGCCCGATCCCTGAGAGGATGGCCGCGCACTCGTCGTATGTTAGTGATTCGGGTAGTTGATTGATGATCGGCTCCTCCTCGTTGATTACGGTCTTGAAAATATCATCACCGAAAATAGCTTTCGCCATCGTGGTTTTGCCTGATCCAGACGCCCCATATATCAACCCTACGTTCCAATCGTCGGGGATATTGATACCTTCAATCTTGAGATGATGCCTGGATTTCTTCTTGATGTCTATGTCGAGGGCGTCACAGGCCATTTTGCACCGGAAATTATTCGATACCGGGCTTTCAAGAACTACTTCTACGGTTGCGGGGATCATGTTACAATTTTAACGTTTAAGCCTTCGTTTATAAATCGTTCATACAGTTTCTGGCAATGCTGCTCATTGTCACAGGCGATATTAAGGAACCAGGCCTTATTGTCGTCAGGTTGCGCTTCTTCGGGCTCATCGTCAAGTATGTTGGGAATATCCAGCCCCCATTCCTCTAGCTCGACCTGATCCCATTCGTTGGCAAGTACTTCGAAGTCCCATTCGCCATAACCAATGTTATCTTTGATAATGAATTCCCGCTGCTTTTCTTCGGGCCAGTCAACAATCTCAACGGGTACTTCTTTCCATCCCGCTTCTTTCATCGCGCGAAGTCGCATGTTCCCACCTAGTACAACCATATCTTTGTTGACAACCAGAGGTCGAACCTCACTCATTTCAGGGAATTCTTTCAGGGATTTGACAAGCTTTTCGAACCGATCATCTTTGATGATCCGCGGGTTGTCGGGGTTGGGTTTTACTTTGGAGATAGAAATCAGTTTCATGCTACTTCTGGTTCATCATCCTCAGGTACAGCCATATTAATTAACGATAATTCTGTTTCTTTTACAAAGACATTTTCCGGGTCGTCATTTCCGTCTTGATCTCCTCGCCAAATGCCTTATCTTCTCCTTAGCCACTGCAATGAACGCTTCCAGTTCCACTACCGGATAGTCACACTTGTAGGGTTCGAGTGTATCCCAAACTGTCTGGATTTCCTCCCGTGTTTCGCAGTGTTCCAGGATTATCAGGAGTTCACGCATGGTGTAGGGTTTCATTCAGGCTTTTGATTTACAGTCATTTTACCACGATCCAATCTGCCCCCGGATCAATCTGTTCCTTGAGTGCCATTGTTAGTTTCCATTTTAATCTCCATAATTCAGTTTCAAATCCACCTTTGACTTCAACATATTGATGACTTCCATCTTTAAGGGTCACAAAAAAATCAATTATGTAGTTGCATACCTTCACGCCGTTCACCTTCAACTCTAGCTTGTGCTGAGGTTTCCAGTCCATCACGTCGCCGGCCTGCTTTCGGAAATCAAGTTCCTTCGCGTACTCCATTTCCTTTTTGGATTGATACCAGCGGCCTCCATACATGCACCGGGACGACTTTATGCGTGGTTGACCTTTTGCCTTCTCTGGTTTAGCCTCACCGCAGAATGCGCACTTCTGGTCCTGCTTGTCGTTCTTACGACCGCAACGACATAGCCACATTTTCTTGTGGAGGTTGGTGGGTCTGAGCTGGAGGTAGGTCATTCAATCACCGTTTACCTGTATAC
>QGUY01000439.1 GCA_003242315.1 Bacteroidota bacterium | reverse complement strand
TTCCCAAATCACCCCCGCGCTCCAGGGGGAAATGGCGCAGCGATTCATAGCGTTGGATGAGCTTGTGCGGCGTGGCTCGTCCGAGTATTACATCGGCCAGCACGTGGTATAAAGGGAAGTCGAGTACCGAATTGAGACCGTAATAAATCGCATTGTCACCGACAAGTACAGAGGTTTTGGGACCGATATAGCGGTCGTACATTTCGTCCGGGCCTACAATTTCACCAAAAAGAAAAAAGTCGCGCTTGCCCAGCTTGGCGGCATATTCCCTGACCTGTGAACAGAAATGACTGATGTGTTTTTCTGGCATATGCTTGACGGAATCCAGGCGGAAGCCATCGATGTCCGTTTCGCGTATCCAGTAACAGTGAATGCGTGTTAGCAGGTATTGCACGTAGAGTGCTTCCGGGGATTCGTCATTGCGGAATGTTTTCATCCGATGAAAATCACCTTCACGTGTTTCCGGATAGCGGTCGAAGTTTCGGATCTGTCCCTTTCGCCAGTACAGGTCTGGGTTTCGCAGCTCGCGTGGCACGGGTTTGTCTTCATACCGCCATTCTCCGAAAGGGAAGACGGCACCGTCGTAGTAATAGTAGTCGTAGCCCTCCGGATAGCTCCACACATTTCCTGCGTGATGCAGTACGATATCCAGGATGACACGCATATCGCGTTTATGCGCTTCGTCCACCAGCTCTGCAAGATCTTCCTTTGTGCCGAAGCGCGGATCGACACGCGTGAAGTCGATAATGTCGTAACCGTGATAGGATTCCGGATTGTTTTCAAATACGGGACTGAGCCACAATGCTGTACAGCCAAGATTCTTGATGTAGTCGAGGTTTCGCGTAATGCCCTTCAATGTGCCGCCGCACGTACCGCGCAGCTGCTCAGCGGTGCCGAATCCCTTTTGCTTACCGCGGTTGTTGCGGGGCTCACGGGGTTGGTCGTCGTGAAACCGGTCGACTATGAGAAAATAAATAAACTCTTCCCGCCATTCCCGGGTGCCATTGGACCAGTACTTTTTCCCCGGCTTCGGGGAAAGGTCAAGATCATTAATGGATAGCACAGTGTCGGGCATCGTTCAACGGGTTGGTTACGAGTTGCCAGCTATTTCTTTACGATGACGCTGATCACGCCGGCATCAGCAAGGAACAGAACAGACTCCGTAATCCCAAACGAATAGGGAGGCTTTCTCTTCCTGTCGTGCGTGATCATGGCGATAACACCTGCGTCTCGTTTACGTGCCGCTTCAATGATCCCTCTGTCCTTTTCGTAGTGGTTGTAGACAAAGTGATCGATCACCACTCCGGGTTTGTCGGGTTGAGCCTGACGCATGCGCTGTTCGATGGTTTCACTGTCTACAAAATGCCCCGGTGTATTAACAAATGCCAGGTCAATGCTTGTGTTCATGGCCACGGCCAGTTCCGTAATGAAATCCAGTGCGTCTGAAACGTTTTCTTCGAAATCTGAAGCAAACAGAATTCGTTTGACGGAGGCAGGATCAAACCTGGTTTTGACGGAAAGCACGGGGGAGGACGCAGCGCGGATCACGCGCTGAGTTGTTGAACCTATGTATACAGGCTCGGAGTCGCCCGCTCCGTGAGCGCCCATGACGATAAGGTCGGCATTGGTCGCCAGCGCGAATGACACAATCCGTTCATGGGGTATGCCCGTCTTTACCTGTGTGACAACGTTAAGTCCCTGCAACGCCGGACCCTGCGAAAGTTTGTCCAGCTTCATTCCGGCTTCGACTATGCGTGCTTCTACATCAGGATGTTTTTGCCGGTTTTCTACGGTGAGTTGATTCCAGTTTTCGGGACCGTAAACCACGTGAAGCAGGTGTATTCGCGCGTATGTTTTGCGAGCGAGATAGGCACCGGTCTTTGCTGCGGTGCGGGAGTGCTCAGAAAAATCTACGGGGATGACAATGTTTTTCATGATTGCTGCCTTTTGATCGACTGCAAGTTCGTTGGCAGCGGCTCCTCGTGGAATGAGTACCGGCAGGTGCTGGAATGATGTTGATCAGGCTTTTGGGGTGACGGTTATTTGCTCAACCCTGAAGGCTATCAGCCAAATAGAATTTGGTACCACGCTTTTGAATTTGTTGCGTTTTGGCTTGAAAAGTTGCGTTCAGGTTGTGTTGTCGGATGAACGGCCATAATGACGCACAATCGGGCTATTTTTTTGGTATTTGTGTAAATTTAACATTTATTCTCGACAAGATTTTTTATGCACGCGTCGTGTGCGAATCAGTCACAGGACCGCCAACCGGCCAGCGGTGAATGCGCTACGTCCCCGGCCACATTAACATTCCCCCTATGTGCCCTCTATGTGCCCTATGTCCTTTGTGGTTCAAAAAATTTGTCCGTTATCCAAAAAGAGGTTCCAACACGAGTAATACCAGTATATTGGGATTGAATGTTGAAGGGGTAATGTCTAACATTATTATTATAACTTTCAAC
>QGUY01000438.1 GCA_003242315.1 Bacteroidota bacterium | reverse complement strand
ACCATGTGTAAGGATTCAACTTTTTGTAATTAGCAAGTTTCAGCCCCACGACGACTTCGTTGCTTCCGCTATTGAATCCCTGCAAACCTCCTGTTGAAATCTCGTAGGAATAGGAAACCCCTACCAGCGCGTTGAACTCAAAGCCCAGAATGATGGCTGCAAAGCCATTGTCACGGTATGAAAAACCACCCCAGGCTCTGTCCTCGTAGTACATTTTCAACGAGTAATCCATATCAATGTTGTCAAACTCGTCCATCACAGCCAGCACTGCCGGCCGCAATTCCACGAGCGGACTAAGCGCAAACCGAACCCCTGCCCCAGCCGTAACCTTATACCGATACCCTACTCGGGTAAGTTGGCCCGTTTCCGTGTTTGAGTACAGCTGCAGATAGCCTGCGTGCACATAAAAACGGGGTGAGTAAAGCAACAGGCCGGTCCTGACGTTGATGTTCCGGAAGTTTGAGTTGGTGTTATCAATAAACTGGTCCTCCGGATCGCGGAGCTGGACCTTATCCCACCGAATTCGCATGGTTCCGTAGTTCAGGCCTACGCCAAGCGCGAGGAAGTACCCGGAATTCAAGGGATAATGCAGTGCGTAGCCAAGACCAGCTTCCATGTTTTCAATGATGCCTTGTGCTCCATTTGAAATGTGGACGAGGTTAGCGCCAACTCCATGCACAATCCGTTTGGATCTCGGGATTTCATCCACGGCAATAGGAGCGCCCGAGCGCAACGCGTTGTGCATAACATCTGCTGGCTGGTTCACCCGATGCGTGGCTACGAGATTGAGAAATTGTGGCGCACCGGGAAAGGAGGCCCACTGACTTCGATAGCCAATCTTGACGCTCGTGAAAGGTTCCACCCCTGTGAAGGCAGGGTTAAACGAAGGCGCCAGTTGAAAACTCTGACTGCTGTTTGGAAGCATCTGCGCTTCCAGTATCCCAGCTGTCAGCACTACCAATAATCCCGTGAACGTAAAATTCCTCATCGCAGCAGGGTTACAGCTCCTTTATAGACCTTCTTCCTGAAGGGAAGGTTTAAGTCGATCGTATAGTAATAAGTGTCCGCGGGTAGCAATTCCCCCTTGTAGGTTCCGTCCCATCCCGTGTACACACCATCCGATTCGTAGACAACCTGCCCCATAATTGTGTAAATCCTTACACTGGCGCCGACGTGACGTTCCAGGTTGGTGATCAACCACAAGTCATTTATGCCATTGCCGTTACCCGGCGTAAATGCATTGGGTATTACCAGCTCCTCGAACGTGTCAATCAGCCGCAGTTCACGGTCGCGCGTTACACTTAGTGCTGTGCCATCCGACACAGTATACGAAATGGTCTTTATCACTTCTTCTGACGAAAAGACGGATGAAACGTTGTCATATCGGATGGACCGAATGGCAGCGTTGTATTCGTCAACAGTAGCCGTTCCTGTCAGGGTAAGGATGCCGGACTCCGGATTATACGTCCCGGTAATCTTGGGGGTATTGTCAAATATTAACAAGTCCTCCCCAGGCACGAAGTTCTGTCTGCGGAATCCTATTTCCGCCCCTGTCAGGAGTTCGTTGTCCACATCCCTTACCTCAAATTCCGTACTGATTTGTACAGGCCCCTCTCCCGCGTTGACAGTCAGGATGACGGTCTCGAGGTTGACGATCACAGGCGGGTCGTTTACGGGGACTACGTTTATGAAGATCTTCGCCGGCAATGCCGCGTACGCACGTCCATCTGATGCATTCCAGACGATGGTATCTTTTCCGTGGAAATCCGGCATACCCTTATAAGTGAAGTTGGCCAGGTCGGTGACGCTGATCTCCTGCCCTTCGTTGATGGCCTGCGTACCTACAAACAGCTGTCCAAACGGGGGAAGCTTCTCGATTCTGACCATCTGGAGGAAATCATTGTCTGCGTCCGCGAATGCCGCGTCAAACCGAATCTTCTCAATCAGCTTTGGCACATCCTCTTCTGCAGTGATGAGGAAGTCGCTCAGCACCGGCCGTGAATCAACGTACAGCGTAAAATTCTGGAATGCCTCAAGGTCTGTGTCGTCGGTAGCCTTTAGGCTGACCAAAACAGAACCCGCAGATCCCGGAGGCGGCGTTCCTGTAAGTGTTGCCTTTCCATTGCTTACCTGGTTCAGCGTGAGCCACGCCGGTGCCTGCAAAGCTTCAATCGTAATGACAGCGCCAGGATCGGCATCCGCTACTTCGACATTGTATTCGTACGCTTCCCCGATAAGCGCCAGTTCAATCGGCTCAGAGATGAACATAGGCTCGTCAGGGACGGGAGTTATCTGCAATGTAAACTGCCGCGTCACAGAGTTCTCATGCGGCGGCTCATTGCTTCCGTTGTCCGTCACCGTCACAGTGATCACCGCATCACCATAAACGTTAGGCTTGGGCAGCACGGTGAGGGAGCCTGTAGACTGCGGACTCGTGTATGACCAGGTAAAGTTTCAAAAAAAC
>QGUY01000148.1 GCA_003242315.1 Bacteroidota bacterium | reverse complement strand
CCCCGACCTTTATTACGCCGACCTCACCGGATTCATCTCTGCCTACGGCAAACGCGCGGATGGACAGGCCGTGCGGTATGCCGGCCCGGGCGACATCCATTTCATCCGGCAAGACGAATTCTGGTACATCAGTGAATTTTCTATTCCGGGATTCAAATGATATGTCTATAATTGTACATTGTACACTTAATCCCTTCCTGGCGTGCTTCGAACGTTTATTGCCATAGTTTCCGCCGTCGCCCTGATCCTGTGCTGTAATCCTGCGGAAGCGCAAAAACGGCACAGCGACAATGGCGACGGCACTTACACCAACCCGGTGATCAATGCCGACTTCCCTGACCCCGACGTCATCCGCGTAGGTGACACGTATTATATGGTGTCCACGACGATGTTTGTATTTCCAGGAGTGACCATCTTGAAGTCGCACGACCTCGTAAACTGGGAATACTGCAGTAACGCGGTGCCGCGCTTCGACTTCCACCCGTGCTACAACCTCGACTTCCGGTGCAATCGCTACGGTCATGGCCAATGGGCAACGAGCATGCGTTATCACAAGGGCAAGTTTTATTTGCTCTTTATCACGCTTGACGAAGGAGGATTTCTTTGCACCGCATCCAAAGCAGAGGGTCCGTGGACAATACGCAAACTCCCGAAGGGCTTTTATGATCCGGGATTGTTCTTCGACGATGACGGCCGCATCTACGTCACTCACGGTTACAGCGACATCTACATCACGGAAGTGAATGAAAATATTGAGCCGGTCGGAAAGGATTCGCTGGTGTTCCGTGGTGACATCCGCCGTGGACTGGAAGGGATGCACGTGTACAAGATCAACGGCTACTACTATCTCTACGGCACGTACGGTGGTCGCGATGGAATACAGGTAGCATTACGGTCAAAGAACATTTATGGACCGTATGAACAAAAGGTCGTCATAAGCGACCCGTCCGACAATGTCAACTTCGGCGTGCATCAGGGCGCATTGATCCAGACGCAAACGGGCGAGTGGTGGACGATGCTGTTCTCAGATCGCGGTCCGTTTGGTCGTTTCCCTTCCCTGCAGCCTGTAACCTGGGTCGACGGCTGGCCGATGGTTGGCGTCGATGGGAAGGGCGTGATCACATATAGAAAGCCAAATGTCGGGAAGACGTATCCCATTACCACGCTGCCGACGTCTGATGAGTTTGACAGTCCGACCCTGGGCATGCAGTGGGGCTGGAATCACAATCCCGATACCACGCGGTGGTCCCTCACGGCGCGACCGGGCTTTATGCGTATTATAACCGGCAGACCGGTATCCGGTTTGCGCGATGCGCGCAATACCCTTACACAGCGAATGTTCGCAAACTACGATGCAACGGTTCCTTCGGTCTATACTACGCGCATGGAATTCGCAAATATGCGTGATGGCGATGTAGCCGGCCTGGCGATTTTCCAGGATCCTTACGCGTTTATCGGCGTGAAGCAAATTGACGGCCAACGCTACATCGTCATGGAAAACCACGGTCTCGAAATCGCGTCAGCCCCATTGCAACAAAATGCGATCTACCTCCGGGCAACCGCGCGTTACGACACGGGAGAAGCAACCTTTTCCTATAGCCTCGACAACAAGACATTCAAGCCCCTGGGCAACACGCTACGCATGCGCTTCGCGTTATCGGTCTTTACCGGGAACAAGATCTGTCTCTTCAATTACGCCACACGTGAGGGCGGAGGCTACGTGGATTTTGATTGGATCCGGTTGGATTAGTGTACCCCACAATTCCTGAAGAAAGCGTTATCGGACACACGCGCCATTAAGTGTACAATTAACATTTTTGTTTGCAAACGTTTGGATGCGCGAAAATCCTGCGTTAACTTTCACTTACCTGCACCAAACAACCCAATGGAAGCCGTCCTCCGTCCGGAACCCCTGGTGGCTGCCGACCGTGTTTTCCTTAGACCGGGCTCCAGCACCTCAGAACACGATCGACTCGTGTGGGACGCTTTCCGTTCAGGCAGCAGGGAAGCGCTCGACGCCATCTTTCGCGCCCACGTATCCGGGCTCTATGCCTACGGGTCTAAGTTCACTAAAGACAGAGAAACTGTTCTCGATTGTATCCAGGATCTTTTCGTCGAACTCTGGAATCGGCGGCAGAGCATCAGCCCCACCAACTGTATCCGATACTACCTGCTCAAGGGGCTGCGGCGGCGGATAACGCGCGTTGTGCATGGCGCGAAGCGGAGTGAAATGGCCTCGCAGATGGCCGGGTACCTCGACGAGACCATCGACTTCAGCGCAGAGCACATCCTGGTCGCCCAGGAAACCGAACAAACTACGCGAGCCCGCCTGAAGAGGGCGGTTGAAAATCTGACGCGTCGTCAGCGCGAATCCATTCACCTCAAGTTCTACCACGGCCTCGACAATGCGTCCATTGCCGAGGTCATGGGTCTCACAGAAGCCTCCGTACACACGCTCGTCTCGCAAGCTGTACAGGCGCTCCGCAGCGTGTTCTGAAAAAATTCCTGAAAATTTCGCTAAAGATTTTCAGGTACCTGCTTTTATACAGTAGGGTGGGTTCCCGGCACAATGAAAGATTACACAAGCTATTCTGTTGAAGATTTTATCATCGATGACGACTTCGTCCGCTGGGTGAAGTTTGGCGATCTCGAGGAATTCTGGACTGAGTTCATGGCAGAGCATCCCGGCAAGCGGGACGAGATCGAAGAAGCCATCGGCTTTTTGAAAATGTTCGACGATGAGGGCGCGGTGCTGACTCCGGACACGGTCGCCAACCTGCAGCAGCAGATTACGGATCGGATCGACATTCCCGTATCGGCGGCCACCGTGCATGAGATCGTGCGCGCGAGGACCAGACGTACTTATGCCTTTGCCTATGCGGCTGCTGTGTCTTTAATCCTCCTCGTTACGGCGGCATGGTGGCGGTTCAACCCGGGTGTAGCGGCCGAAACACACACGGCTGTTTCGCTGCAGGAGCCATATCCCACGGGCTCGCTGATGGAACACGTTGTACCTAAAGGCGTGCGGTCGCGCATTACGCTGGCAGATGGCACGCAGGTTTGGCTCAATGCTGACTCCAGGATGCAGTACGCGCGCGACTTCATGAGCGGCGATACCCGTGAAGTATACCTTCAGGGTGAAGCCTTCTTTGACGTAAAACCTGACCCATCGCGTCCCTTCATTGTTCACATCCATGATGTGGAGATACGCGTGCTCGGCACGGCGTTCAACGTCAAGGGTTATGCGGAAGACAGCCGCATCGAAGCGACGCTCGTTCACGGAAAAATTTCCATTGAAGGAGATGTCTATGAAGACGTAACGCTTGCGGCGAATCAGCGGGCCATCCTCATGAAAGAGGAGAAAGGTCTTGTAGTGGAAAATAACGTCGAGACCGATACATACACAGCGTGGCGTCGGGGCATTCTGGTATTCGATGATCAGCCGCTGTACGAGATTCTTCCCATTCTCGAGAGAACATTTAACGTGACCATCCATACGGAAGATGCCTATGCACTTGACTGCCGGTTTACCGCGAAGATTCGCAACAAGTCGCTGGAGGAAGTGCTAGAGCTTTTCCGGACCTCCGACACCATCGGCTATACCATTGCCGGTAAGGATGTCTACATCAAAGGAAGTTTCTGTAATGACTTACCCTGAATCACTAAACCTGAACCCAAAGCCATGAAACCAAAATGAACCCAAAAAAGAAGCCGGAACGTGTTGGCGCACGCCCCGGCCGGGTCCTGTAGTAATAGTTACTGCAGGCCTGCCCTGAAGTAAAAATTTACTTCAGGGTTGATTAACACTGTCTGGAACAAATTGTTAACCAATCCCTTAAGTTATGAAAAAAACTTTATCAGTCTGCCTGTTCCCACGGACTGAGCATTCGAAAATCAAACCATACTGGCCTATGATTGGAGCTCTCCTGGTCGTATTAAGTCTGAACCTTCAAGCCAGAGACACAATAATGGAGGAAGGGCAGGCTAGGGTTGCCTTATCGGCGGAGTCGGCATCGCTGAAGGAGGTACTGGAGTCGCTGGAAGCGCAAACCAAGTACCGATTCTTCTATAACCATAAAGCGTTGAGCGCCTCTGAAAGAATCACGCTGTATCTAGACAACGTGAGCATGGAAGCAGCATTGCGCGAATTGTCTGCGCAGGCAGATTTGGTCTTCAAGATCCGCGGAGACCAGATCGTAGTGAAACGAAAGCCAGCGATTCCTGTGCTGGCCCTATTTGACCGGGATGCTTATGCTGCTTTGTCAGAAGCAGACCTGGAGCGCATCACCTCGCTGCCGGAAGAAGTACCCTTTGCTGATGATATCACGGTAACCGGGCAAGTACTTGACGAAAACAACTCGCCGCTGCCCAGCGTCAACATCATCATCAAGGGAACTACCGTCGGTACCACTACAGATGCCAGTGGACGTTTCAGCATCACGGTGCCTGATGAAGACGCCGTACTGGTATTCAGCTTCATCGGTTATTTGCCACAGGAAGTGCGTGTAGGCAGTCAAACATCCCTCAACATCAGGATGGAGCCTGACGTAAGCACGCTCACTGAAATCGTGGTTGTAGGGTACGGTACTCAGAAACGAAGCTCCGTAACGGGTGCCGTGGCATCGGTAGATTCCGAAGAAATCACCGCGCTGGCAGTACCAAGCGTTCAGGCAGCGCTTCAGGGTCGGGTAGCAGGTGTTCAAGTCACGAACAACGGTAGCCCTGGATCAAACCCTATTGTACGGATACGTGGGATAGGATCTATCACCGGATCGTCTGACCCGTTATATGTTGTTGACGGTCTTCCTACCGGCGGCCTCAATCACTTCGATCCTCGCGATATCGAGTCGGTTGAAGTGCTCAAGGACGCAGCTGCCGCAGCTATTTACGGTTCACGTGCCGCCAACGGCGTTATCCTGATTACCACCAAGAAGGGAGCTGCAGGTAAGGGTGGAATGAACGTTGAGATTGACTCCTATTACGGCATACAAAGGGCCTGGAGACTCCTCGACCTGCTTAATACCGAACAATACCTCCAATACGGTCAGGAACTCCTGACTAACGCAGGATCCGCAATTCCTCCGCGTTTCTCAGCGCTCGATGATCCGATTTACCCCGGAGCCACTCAAACATACCGCCAGACCAATACTGACTGGCAAGACGCTGTATTCCGCACGGCACCCATCTACCAGACACAAGCATCGCTGTCCGCTTCCGGTGAGAAAAGCTCCGTGTATGCATCCATCGGATTCTACGGACAAGATGGTATCATGATCGGAACTGACTTCAAGCGCTACAATGTCCGCTTTAACTCAGAATTCAAGATCAGCAACAAGGTTACGTTCGGACAGACGCTTACTATCGCTGCCTCAAGGACAAGCAACCTGCAGGAAAGCGGTGGTCGTACCATCCTCCAGCACGTTGTACACTCCGTTCCTTACATACCCGTTTTCGACCCTACAAAACAGGGTGGATACAGGGCTCCTGACAACAACGACGGATCCGACCCCGAAAACCCGGTCCGGATTCAACTCATGGATAAGAACCTGGGCGAGTCTGCACGGGCTTTCGGTACCGCGTACGTGAACATCAACATCCTGCCATTCCTTACGTACCGCTTTACCTTTGGTGGCGACTTCGCATACAACCGCAATACTGTCTCTCAGCCCATCTACAACGACGGGTTTGGCGCGCGGCTCACGCACAACCTGGCGGACAACAGAAACACGAATCACGCATCATTGTATACGAACCAGCTAACGTTTGATAAGCAGTTCGGCAAGCACTCCGTCAACATTACTGCTGTAGCGGAACGTCAGGATACAAAGAGCAGTGGTCTGAATGCATCGGCACAGCAAGCTTCCAACCTCATCTATTCGTTGCAGGCTGGACAAAACATGAATATCGGTTTCAACGAGACCAATCCCACAACGTTGGTTTCGTACCTGGGACGTATCAACTATGAATTCGGAAACAAATACCTGTTGAGCGCTTCCATCCGCCGGGATGGATACTCGGGCTTCGCTCCTGGATTCAAGTGGGGTAACTTCCCTGGTGTATCCGTGGGCTGGCGTATCAGTGAAGAACAGTTCATGAGCGCTGTTCCCGCTATAACAGAGTTGAAATTGCGCGCTAGCTATGGGTCGCTTGGTGCGAACAACGTTGGTCCTTTTGACTGGCAGTCGGTTATCAACCTGAACGTTACATATCCTTTCAATAACGTCAACCAGGGTGGCGCCTACTTCAGTGCACTTCCCAACAGGGAACTGGCATGGGAAACGACCAACATGACGAACTTTGGTATCGACGCCGGATTCTTCGACAACAAGTTCACGCTGACGGCTGAATACTATAAGAGAAAGGTCGACGACCTTCTGCTTCGCCTGACATTGCCTCCGTCCATGGGCTACTCAGTACCTTACCTGGGTAACGTGGGCAAAATGGAAAACTGGGGATTCGAACTGCAGGCTGGATACAACAAGCAGTCGGGCAACCTGTTGTTTAACGCGACAGCGAACTTTACAACTGTTCGCAATAAGGTTACCGATCTCTATGTGCCTGGCAACACCATCTTTGCCGGTCAGAATGCCGACTTTGGTGGATTCAACATTACCAAGACCGAAGCCGGATATCCGCTGCAAGGATTTTATGGTTGGGTTGTTGAAGGAATCTTCCAAAGCCAGGCTGAAATCGACGCAGCCGATGCTATCGATGGCAATCCTGGTACCAAGTATCAAAGCCAGGCCGCACCCGGCGACCTCAAGTTCAAGGATCTCGACGGCAACGGCGTAATCGATGAGAGCGACCGCACCTACATCGGTTCGTTCCTGCCCGACTTCACCTATGGTCTCAACCTGTCTGCCTCCTACAAGAACTTTGACGTCACACTGTTTATTCAAGGCGTACATGGCAATGAGGTTTACAATGGTGTAAAGGTGTTGACCCAGGGTATGCTCCGTTTGTTTGGTGCTGAAACCGCAGTACTCAACGCGTGGACACCTGAAAATCCCAACACCGATGTGCCTCGCGCGGTTGACGGCGATCCCAATCAGAACTCCCGCACATCAACGCGATTTGTCGAGGATGGATCGTATATGAGGATCAAGAACCTGAACATCGGTTACTCGGTACCAGCCGACGTGCTTAGCTCTTTCGCGAACGGTACAATCCGGAAACTAAGGATTTATGCCTCGTTCCAGAACCTGCTTACCGTGACAAATTACAAGGGCTATGACCCGGAAATTGGCTACCGTTCTGCAAACAACCTCATTCAGGGCATTGACTACGGCCAGTACCCTCAACCAAGGGCAATTATGGGTGGACTTCAAATCGGTTTCTGACCTAAAGACTAATAACAATGAGAAAGAAAATCTTCTTTATCTCACTCACCGTCTGCCTCCTTGTGGCGTTCTCTTGCGGCGAGGACATCCTCGATAAGCAGAACAGTAACAAGCAGACAACGGAGACGTACTACATAGTTCAGCAAGAGATTCACGCGGCACTGACCGGCGTGTACGGCGTGCTGCAAAGCAACAGCCTTGGCGGCCGCGAATGGTTTTTCCTCCACGATCTGCGGTCCGATGAAATGGCTTCTGGTGGCGGTCACCTGGAAACGCACCGAAACCAAATCCTTATCGGTACTCATGATGCCGGCAACGATGTCATATTGCAAGTATGGACAGGATGTTACAGGCTGATTCACCGCGCGAACGCCGTCATTCAGTTGGCGGTGAATGCTGAATTCGGTAATGAATCCTTAAGAAACCGCTACCTCGGGGAAGCACACTTCCTGCGCGGATGGGCATACTATCAACTCTATACACTATGGGGTGATGTACCCATCATGGAGGAGTTCGCGACAACCCTCGACGGAGCAAAGCCTCGTTCTCCGGCATCAGAGGTCAAGAATCTGATGATTCAGGATTTCACGTTCGCTATCCAGAACCTGCCGGAAAGCTACTCCGGAAGCGACCTCGGAAGGGCAACCAAGATCGCCGCACAAGCCATGCTGGCAAAGCTCTACATGTTTGATGCGCAGTATTCGGAAGCGAAACCCCTCCTTGAGGCCGTCATCAACTACGGCGAAGCAACATTCGGAGGAAACCCGCTCATGGACGACTACTTCGACAACTTTACCGAGGAAGCAGAATACAACAAAGAGTCAATTTGGGAAATCTCCTATACCTCGGCAGGTAACTACAACTGGGACGCTGACGGTAACGACTACGGTCCGAATGAATCGTGGATCCGTTCGCAGGAGTATTCAGCTGTTGGTTGGCGAAACCTCATCCCTTCCGACAAGCTGCTTGCTGAATTTGAGGATGGCGACCCTCGCCTGAAGTTTAACTTCTACTTCACCGGCGATACGTACGGTCCCCCTGACAATCCTGTAGTGCTGACGGATGAAGCACAACGCGGAAATACGTCGGTGTACAAAGGCGTCGAACAGAAGATCAGCTGGAAGAAATACTCTGTAATGTACAAGCTTGATCCAGGTGGTTACTACGACCAAATCGGTATCAACTATCGGATGATCCGTTACGCCGACATTTACTTGCTGGCGGCAGAAGTTGAAAACGAGATCGGTACATCTGTTAAGGCGCTCGAATACCTCAACAAGACAAGGAACCGGCCGAGCGTAGCCATGCCTGAGTATCCCACAGCGGATTACCCTTGCAACAGCAAGGATGAGATCATGAGGGCTATCATACACGAGCGGATGGTTGAATTGGCGGGAGAAGAACAACGCAACACCGACATCCTTCGCTGGCGTAAAGCGGGTAAGCTCACCACTGAGCCGATCTCCTATTACGAGCCGAAGTATACTCTTCTGCCTATTCCAATTGTGGAACTCGATGCCAATCCTTATATAGACCAGAGCCAACAAAACCCCGGCTACTAGGTCAACCTAAAAACTGTAATCCCGGGCCCCAAACCCGGGATTACCTATTTTATAAATTTGACAAACCTACTCGACGAACGTTATGTGCACGCGCAATCATCCTTTCCTGTGGCTTACTTGCTTCGCCCTGCTGCTGGCACTCACTTCCTGTCGCGACAACACGACCGTGTTCCGCCTGGTGCCTCCGGGCAAATCGGGAGTTGACTTTGCAAACATCATCGAGGAAAGCGATACATTAAACGCATTAACGTTCGAATACATTTACAACGGCGCCGGAGTCGGCGCGGCTGACTTCAACAACGACGGACTTACCGACCTCTTTTTCGCCGGAAATCTCACGAACAGCAGACTGTACCTCAACCAGGGCAGCCTTACCTTTAAAGACGTTACAGATGAAGCGGGCATCCGAACCAACTATTGGTGTACCGGAGTGTCGGTTGTCGATATCAATGAAGATGGTTGGTTGGACATCCACGTGGCGACGATTCATCACGATCCCGACAAACGCGTACCCGACATGTTCCTCATTAATCTCGGTCCTGACGAAAATGGAATTCCCCGATTTGAAGACCGGGCAAGAGAACTTGGAGTGGCCGACTCAAGTTACTCAACACTGGTCTCTTATAAACCTTGGAAGCCGCCACAGAAACAAGAGGTGTAAAATACAGTACATAC
>QGUY01000147.1 GCA_003242315.1 Bacteroidota bacterium | reverse complement strand
AACGTCGGGTGCCGACCTCAGCCACTTATTGCGTCTATAAACTCAAACGAACGCTGTTGTACGTGGAATGAATCCCACGGGTAATCGTGTTGCCTTATGGTAGTGGTCTTTGTACCTTTAAGATATGATCGCCAGGGCGTGCTTCATAGCGTTGTTTTCGGCGGTGACAATAGCCGTCTACGGGCAGCAGCCGGTGGACGAAATACGTAAGAGCATTTACTTCGGTGGTGGCAGTTATTACATTGACGAGGAGCAAATCCGCGAAGTAAACGAGTGGCTGGATTCCATCCCGAACCTTCTCGAGAAATACGAGATACATCTCATCTCACATACGGATCCCCTAGGGGGGCGCGAGTTCAACGAGATGCTGTCGCGCATGCGCAGCGCCGCCGTTCAAAGCATCCTGACGCAACGGATGATCCCGGAGAACAGGATTACCGTCAAAGATTGGGGGCTGGATAACCCGGTTTACAGTAATGATACCCATGAGGGAAGACAAATGAATCGGAGGGTTGATATTATTTTGTACCCTGTGATCTTTTGAAGAACCCTTTCTTCATTCTCGCACTGCTTGTTTATTGACTCTCACTCTCACTCTCACACTGACGCTCTGTTTTTTTCTCTGCGTGGGTTCCGCCACCGTCCCCACGCGCGCCCCTGAATCCCCTAAAGGGGTCCCCACGCGCGCTTACGCATCTTCTTCACATCTGCACTCACACTGACTCTATTTTTTCTCTGCGTGGGTTCCGCCACCGACCAGCGATCGCCCTTCTGAAACTGCCCCGATCCTCAATCGTCACATTGCGCGCCATGATAATGTGTACCCTGATCTGGGATTTCCTTTGGCGCGCAATAAAACCACGCTGTAATCCCGGGGCTTCGACCTTCGGTCTCGCCCCGGGCTACCAACATTTCGCCCCTGACGGGGCTTGTTTCTTCACTCTCACACTGACACTTACTCTGTTTTTTTTCTCTACGTGGGTTTCCCACCGTCCCCACGCGCGCCCCTGAGTCCCCCAAAGGGGTCCCCACGCGCGCTTACGCATCTTCTTCACATCCGCACTCACTCTCACTCTCGCTCTGCCTCCCGCCTCTATGTGCCCTCTATGTGCCCTATATCCTATGTGGTTCAAAACCGTCCGAAATAGGACACTCTTTTGCACATCCGGACGATTTGCACAGTGTATTTTGACCGCAGGACCGGCTGAAAGCGCTAAATTGCCCATTGGCACCATTGTTGGAATTTGTCGCACAGTAATTCGGGAAAGGCATGATAAAACTGATAGATATTGACAAGTACGTCGATTCGCGCTTTCAGCGGACGTTTATCCTCAAAGGCATAAGCACCGAAGTGGAACAGGGCGAATTCGTAACGATCATGGGACCAAGTGGGGCGGGTAAATCGACGCTTATGAATATCATCGGCATGCTCGACGAACCCTCGGAAGGGGAGTATTATTTCTTCGACGAGCCTGTGCATAAGATGAAGGAAAAGCAGAAGTCCGAAATGCATAAAAACTACATCGGCTTCATTTTCCAGGCGTATCACCTGATCGACGAACTCACCGTTTACGAGAACATCGAGACACCGCTCCTGTACAAGGGTGTGAGCGCAAGTCAGCGCAAGAGTATGGTCGCAGAAATGCTCGACCGATTCAACATGGTAGCGAAGAAGGACCTGTTCCCTGAACAGCTTAGCGGAGGCCAGCAACAACTTGTGGGCGTTGCACGTGCCATTGTAGGACAGCCGAAGCTGCTCCTTGCAGACGAACCCACTGGCAACCTGCACTCGGATCAGGGCAAGCAGATCATGGAAATATTCAAAAAACTGAATGAGGAAGGGATCACGATCATTCAGGTCACTCACTCAGAAGAAAACGCCCGATACGGTAAGCGTATCATCCGCGTCGTGGATGGCGCTGTAGTATCAGATGAACCGGTCGTAGCACTAGCAAACTAAGGGAAGACATGAGTATGAGAGGGATCTTTGCCGTGGCGCTATGCGGCATAGCGACTATGGCTTTTTCGCAAACTCCCGAGACGCTTACCTTTAGGGATGCAGTGAGAATCGGACTGCGAAACAATGTCACGCTGAACAAGAACAGGAACGACCTTGAGTATACGCAGCTGAATAAGACGTCGACCCTGCTCCAAATGGGACCAAGCGTTCGCGCGAACGCCAGTGCTTATCGCAATGATGGTAACTCATTCAATCCCCAGGAGGGTGTAGTCGTGCGGGGTATGATCGATTACATCAACGGTGCCATCGAAGCAGAGATGCCTATCTTTACCGGCCTTCGCATGCTCAATAGCCATCGTCAGTCGGTTAGTGAAAACGAGGCGCAGCTGCATAAAGTCAATCGTTCTGCACAAGACGTAATACGGGACATCGCCAGTCAGTACCTGACCTGTCTTCTGGATCAACAACTCGTCGCCATCGACGAACAGAATGTGGAGGCACAACGCGTGCAGTATGAGCAGATCAAGGCGCAGGTGGAGCTTGGTACCCGCGCTGAGGCTGATCTGTACAACCAGGAGTACCAACTTAAGAACGCCCAACTCTTGCTAGTGCGTTCGCGGAATCAGCTGAAAGACGATAAGGCGCTGCTGGCCCAGACGCTGCTCATTGACCCCGCGACGCCCTTTGAGCTCGCTGAAGTGGACTGGGATGTGAACCTCGCTCTCATGGACACGTTGTCCCTCGATCAAATGATGGCCACCGCCATGGCCAGGCGGAGTGATCTGCGACAAGCAGAAGAGTTGCAGGATGCCACGCGCTTTCAATATAGGGCCGTTAAGGGACGGCATTTCCCCAGTCTGTATGCAGGGGCCAGCTTTAACTCGCGCTACAATTACATTCATGATGCGGATAACCGGAGTTTCGAAGAACAATTCCGTCACGACAACCGCCAGTTTGGCTACGGGGTAAGTCTGAGTATCCCCATTTACGGTGGGCTGCTGACGCGCAGCCAGGCAGCCCAGGCCCGCGCCATTTACAAAAATGCCGAACTCGATACCGAGCAGACGAAAATTCAGGTCAGGACCGATGTAATCCGCGCCTATCAAAACCTTCGCGATGCCATCGCCAGTTATGAAGCTGCCGATGCGCAGCTTCGCGCTGCCGAGCTTACGTATCGTATGGAAAAGGAACGCTACGACCTGGGTATCTCCGATATCGTCCAGCTTGCCGTTGTGAACCAGACCTATACGAAGGCGCAGGCCGACTTCCAGAGCGCCCGGTATACGCTGATGTTCCAGCAAATTTTGGTCAGCCATGCCATTGGCACCTTGCAGTTAGAGGATATTCCTGAAGCATCCAACTGATTCTCAATTTGTTAATTAGGCGTGGTTGCGAACCCGGCGGTTGTGAGAAACGTTCTGTATCGTAACCCTCCTTACGCCATTTTTTCCTATCTTTGCGGCCCGCCCGAGTGGGCGGCCCGTTGAAAACGGGGATGTTTAACTAAATGCTGCAGCAGTTTGCCCGCCTGCTACAGCGTATTGAGGGCATTTCTTATTTATGGCTAAATCGCAAAAACCGGCTGACAAGCCGAAAAAGTCCGCCGCCGACCTTGAGCGTGAGAAAGCGCCTAAAAAGGTGAAGGCTGCAACACTGCCCGATGAGATCGAAGAAGATGTTGCGTCCGTCGAGCAGGAAATCAAACAACTCAAGAAGGAAGAGGAGATCGAAACCGAAGCGATCCCTGTAGCCGAGCTGAAGAAATCGGTGGCGGAAAAGCAGGTACCCGGCGAGTTCGACTGGGATGCATTCGACCGCAAGGGCTTTGGTGAAGGTTACACCAAGGAACAGCGGGAGGAGATGGAACGGATGCTGGCCGGAACCGTAACCTCAGTAAGTTCTGGGGAAGTTGTAGAAGGCATTGTGGTAGGTATTAACGACCGCGACGTCATTCTCAATATCGGGTTCAAGTCAGATGGCCTTGTACCTCTGGCTGAATTCAAGGACATGCCCGACCTGAAGATCGGAGACAAAGTTGACCTCTTCATTGAAGAGCGTGAAGACGCCATGGGTCAACTCGTTCTCAGCCGCCGCAAGGCTAAACTCGTTAAGGGTTGGGAAAATGTTCAAAAGGCTCTCGACAACGACGAAGTCATCGAAGGTTTTGTGAAACGCAGAACGAAAGGTGGACTTATCGTCGATGTATTCGGCATCGAAGCATTCCTCCCCGGATCGCAAATCGATGTTAAGCCGATCCGCGACTTCGATCAATATGTCAACAAGGCTATCGAAGTCAAGGTTGTCAAAATAAACTACTCCAACGACAACGTCGTCGTTTCGCACAAGGTACTCATCGAGAAGGACCTGGAAGAGCAAAAGATTGCCATCCTGAACAATCTCGAAAAGGGTCAGGTGTTGGAAGGTACGATCAAGAACATGACCAACTTTGGTGTGTTCATCGACCTGGGTGGTGTGGATGGTCTGCTCCACATTACCGACATCAGCTGGGGCCGGATCAACCATCCCGACGAGCTGCTTAAGCTCGATCAGGTTGTGAAGGTTGTTGTGCTCGACTTCGACGAAGACAAGAAGCGCATCTCCCTCGGTATGAAGCAACTCACGCCTCACCCGTGGGATTCGCTGTCAGAAGACATTCAGGTTGGATCCAAGGTCAAGGGTCGCATTGTCAACGTCGCAGACTACGGTGCGTTCCTGGAACTGCAACCTGGCGTTGAAGGTCTGATCCACGTATCAGAAATGAGCTGGTCGCAACACCTGCGCAATCCTCAGGACTTCATGAAGGTTGGCGACGAAGTAGAAGCCGTTGTGCTCACACTCGATCGCGAAGAGCGTAAGATGTCGCTGGGCATCAAGCAACTCACTGAAGATCCGTGGACGCGTCAGGATGTGCTGACGAAGTACGCAGTTGGCACACGCCATAAGGGCATCATCCGAAACCTCACCAACTTTGGCTTGTTCATTGAGCTTGAAGAAGGTATTGACGGCCTCGTTCACGTATCAGATCTCAGCTGGACGAAGAAGATCAAGCATCCTTCTGAGTTTGTGAAGGTCGGAGATGAAATGGAAGTTGTTGTGCTTGAGCTCGACGCTGCCAATCGCAGGCTCGCGCTCAGCCACAAGCACCTCGAAGAGAATCCCTGGGATACGTTCGAGACAATCTTTACTGTTGGATCGGTACACAAGTGTACCGTGATCAGCAGGAACGACAAGGGTGCTATCCTTGAATTGCCGTATGGCATTGAAGGATTCTGTGCCGCGAGGAATCTGCAAAAGCAGGACGGCCAGAAGATTGAAGTGGGCGAATCGCTCGACTTTAAAGTGCTCGAGTTCTCCAAGGACGATCGCCGCATTGTACTCTCGCACAAGGCTACGTGGTCAACTGAAGAAGACAAGAGCGCAACTCCTTCAAAGAAGAAGACACCTTCAAAGAGCAAGGCTATTGAGAGCATCAACCAGCAGACTGAAAAGTCGACACTGGGCGATATCGAAGCACTGAGCGCGCTGAAGGAAAAGATGTCGGGTCCCAAGGAAGATTCCGAAGAAAAGCCCGAATAAACAACGACCCAAAGGATACAAAGGGTGGTCGTTGGCCACCTTTTGTATTTGCCCCGGGTTGTATTGCGCTGTCCTTTTTTTAGTTTTGTTGCGACGAGCATGGGCCGTGCGTAAGGTGCGGTCGGAAAACTTCGCAATACGGCGCTGTGGCCGAGTGGCTAGGCAGAGGTCTGCAAAACCTTTTACAGCGGTTCGAATCCGCTCAGCGCCTCTTGGATTACGCTGCTCACTAATTAACTTTGATGTGAGGGCATGGGCCGTAGGGGGGATGTGAACCATACTGCTTATGCTGTTAAGACCCATCGCGATCAATTCCACTGTCCTCTACACATTAGCTTTTCTTGCTACTACTATTCTTCACGAGTTGGGACACGCTGTAACGGGTATGTTGCTCGGAAGCCACCCCATTCTTCATCATAATTATGTCGACCACCGTACTGTAGAGAATCTCTCGTCTGGACAGCAAATCGCCATTGCGCTGGCAGGACCTGTAATAAGCCTTGTTCAGGGACTCGGTGCGGGATTCATCTTCCTCAATTCTCGGAGACGAAGCCTCGCTGAGCTCTTTGTTTTGTGGTGGTCTGTTCTTGGCTTCACGAATTTCTTCGGTTACCTGATGACTGGCCCTGTTTTTTCCGCCGGAGATATTGGAAAGGCTTATGCTATAGCGGGAACGCCCCTCTGGATTCAGATTTTGTTGGCGGTTGTGGGGGCCGCCTTATTGTTGGTGGTCGCGTACCGAATGACCAGTCCGTTCCTTCAATTTAGCTCCCGGGCGGAATGGCTTGAAGACGGTGCCGCCCGAAAGAGATTTTCGTTGCACGCACTCATTCTGCCATGGATTGTGGGCTCGGCAATAATCACGTTACTGTATCTGCCCATTGTTGCCGTTGTCAGCATCATTTATCCTGTGATGAGTGGGATGGTTTTTATCTTTCCCTGGCAAAATGCCGTAAACATTCGCGATGTTCAACCGGCGTCCAGCGTCACGATTGAACGAACATCGGTTGCCGCCATCGTCGCGCTGGTCATTGTCGGGGGTGTGTTCCGTCTGATTCTTGCGCCCGGAATTCCGCTTTGACGACAACGATAGATCCATGAGAGCAAAACCTGCATCAGTTGACGCTTATCTTAAGGGCTTTTCTGGCGAAGTAAGGAGGGCGCTCGACAGTATCCGCGCGACCATATTGGAAGTGCTTCCAGACGCAGAAGAAACCATCAGCTATGGCATTCCGGTGTACAAGATCAACGGAACTTATGCCATTTACTTTGCTGGCTTTAAGAGCCACGTAAGTGTGTATCCAATACCCCCGGGAAGCGAGTCGTTCGTGAAGAAAATTCAACCCTATCAGCACGGTAAAGGTACCTTGCGTTTTTCCCTTGGTGAGCCTTTGCCCCTCACCCTGATCGCCGCAGTGGCCAAAAATGGCAAAAAGGCCGCCCTGGCCCGCACGAAAAAGCCCAAGCGCTGAATCATATAAAGCAAAGGCGGAATTGTATAATACATTCCCCCGGACAGGATCGTAACTTGCTGGTATTCATTGGCAAGCTATGAAACATACATATACAATCGCCGGAATGAGTTGCCAGGGCTGCCGGTCTAAGGTCGAAACGGCGCTCAGGAGTGTGGAAGGAGTTACTGACGTACAGGTGGATCTTCCAAGCGGCAAGGCCGTTGTCGAAATGTCGTCGCATATCACGCTCGACAAATTTCAGAAAGCTATTGACGACGCAGGAGGTCATTACACGATCTCCCTGCCTGACGGAAAAGGTCATGGCAATGCGGGACATGCGTCAAGTCACCATCATCACGGACACCACGATCATTCGGATCACGGACATCAGGTTGACGCTGGGACACAATACAAGGCCTCGGGAAAAGGCGGCGTGTACTACTGCCCCATGCATTGTGAAGGAGACAAAACCTACGATGCGCCGGGAAGTTGTCCCGTCTGCGGAATGGATCTTGTGCGTATGCCGGAGGCTCCGCGCAACGTTCAGTACACTTGCCCCATGCATCCCGAGATTATTCAGGACGGCCCCGGCGCATGTCCCATTTGCGGGATGGACCTCGTTCCATTAGAAGCGAGCGAGGAGGAAGACAATGCCACCTACAAAGCGCTCATGCGCAAGTTGCGGGTAGCGATTGCGTTCACGCTTCCCATATTCCTTGTTGCCATGTCGGAAATGATACCGAACAATCCACTGCCGCGTATTATGCCATGGAAATACTGGAACTGGGTGCAATTCGCCCTTTCTCTTCCCGTGGTATTCTATGCAACGTGGATGTTCTTTGAACGAGCCTGGCGTTCCATTGTGACCTGGCATCTCAACATGTTCACGCTGATTGGAATTGGCGCCGGCGTCGCGTGGTTTTTCAGCGTAGTCGCGCTTTTGTTTCCTGGGGCGTTTCCGCATGAGTTCATGACGCACGAAGGAACCGTGTACGTATACTTTGAAGCTGCGACCGTGATCCTGACACTCGTACTTGTAGGACAGGTACTGGAAGCACGCGCCCATGGCAAAACTAACAGCGCCATCAAGGAATTGTTAAAACTCGCGCCCAGCACGGCGACGCGAATCAAGGATGGCAAAGAAGAAACGGTGCACATCGGCAGCATTCACCCTGGTGACTTGTTGCGCATTCGTCCTGGCGAAAGAATACCCGTCGATGGTTCTATCAAGGAAGGCGAAACCTCGATTGACGAGTCTATGATCACGGGTGAGCCAATTCCCGTCAGCAAGAGACCCGGTGATAAGGTCACGTCGGGAACCATCAATGGCAACAAGACTTTCGTCATGGTTGCCGAAAAGGTAGGAGCAGAGACCCTGTTGGCCCGAATCATTGAAATGGTGAATGCGGCAAGCCGCTCGCGCGCGCCAATACAAAATCTTGCTGATAGAATCTCGGGTTATTTCGTTCCCATCGTCGTGCTGATCGCTGTGATAACGTTCATCGTCTGGGCGATTTATGGTCCGGCACCTTCATACGTCTACGCGTTCGTGAATGCGGTAGCCGTATTGATCATCGCGTGCCCATGCGCATTGGGGCTGGCGACACCCATGTCGGTCATGGTAGGCGTGGGACGCGGGGCACAATCCGGTGTTCTCATAAAAAATGCAGAGGCACTTGAACGTATGGCCGACATCGATGTGGTGATCATTGATAAGACAGGAACGGTCACCGAAGGAAAACCCTCTGTCGAAAAGGTTCTCGTAGCGGATTCCAGTAACAATGAAAAGGATGTGCTGCGGAAGATGGTTGCCCTTAATGCTGCCAGTGAGCATCCCCTTGCACAAGCAACAGTCGCATATGGCCGTGAACATGGAATCGAACCGGAAGCGGTTTCCTCGTTTGAAGCTGTCGCCGGCAAGGGGGTTACCGGCAGTCTCGGAGGCAGTGCGTTGGCGCTAGGGAATGAAAAACTGATGGAACAGGTTGGTGTCTCAGTACCCCAGGACTTTCAACAGCGCATTAAGGAGGAACAACGCCTCGGCAAGACTGTTTCTTACCTGGCAGAAGGGAACAAGATTCTTGGGGCTGTAGTGATCACCGATAAGATCAAGCCTACGGTTAAGTCGGCCGTGGAGAAACTTCATGAAGCCGGGATGAAAGTGATCATGCTCACGGGTGATAATGCGGATACCGCGCGGGCAGTAAGTGAAGCCCTCAATCTTGATGGCTATAAGGCGCAAATGCTTCCGGACGATAAGTTTAACGAGGTAAAGCGCCTGCAGGAGGAAGGGCATAAGGTCGCCATGGCTGGTGACGGCATCAATGACGCGCCAGCGCTGGCACAGGCTGACATCGGCATTGCCATGGGAACAGGGACCGATGTAGCGATCGAAAGTGCCGGGATAACGCTTGTCAAGGGGGACCTCAACGGTATCGCCCGAGCCCGACTGCTTAGCCGGAGTGTAATGCGCAACATCAAACAGAACCTTTTCTTCGCTTTGGGTTACAACGTTCTCGGCATACCCATAGCCGCAGGGGTGCTCTATCCGGCCTTCGGACTATTGCTATCACCCATGATCGCAGCCCTGGCAATGAGCTTCAGTTCTGTTTCAGTCATTGGAAATTCGCTAAGAT
>QGUY01000146.1 GCA_003242315.1 Bacteroidota bacterium | reverse complement strand
AGTAGACACTATACGATAAAAACAGTCAACCCTATTCAGGCAAGCACATGGACCAAATCAAAAATCACTAATCACTAATCACTAATCACCTTCATTATCCCCTCGCACGCCTCCCGTATTTCCTCCTCCGATATCGTCAACGGCGGAGCTATGCGAAAGCTGTTGGGGTGAGAAAGAAACCAGAAGGTGATAATGCCCTTCTCGAGCGCGCCCTGGACGATGCGCTGGACTTCTTCTGCCGTTTCAAAATCAATAGCCATCATGAGTCCGGCGCGACGGATTTCTTTGATAGACGGGTGACGGAGGTATTCTTCAAAAAGGCGGCCTTTGGCTTCGACCTGATCGAGTAGTTTTTCTTCGATAATCACTTCGAGCGTCGCCAACGCCGCGGCACACGACACAGGGTTTCCGCCAAATGTGGTAATGTGACCCAACGCCGGGTCGTGCGTTAAACACTCCATCACTTTCCTGTCGGCAACGAAGGCGCCGAGCGGTAGTCCCCCACCGAAGGCTTTCGCAACGGTGAGGATATCAGGCACAATTCCGAAGCGCTCAAACGCAAATAGGGTTCCTGTCCGACCCATACCGCACTGGATCTCATCCAGGATCAGCATCGCACCGGTTTCATCGCATCTTTTTCGCAGCTTCTCCATAAAAGAACGGTCGGGAATACGTACTCCCGCATCGCCTTGTATGGTTTCCATGATCACACACGCTGTGCGTTCGGTGATTTGCGATAAATCGTCGGGATTGTTGAATTCAATGAACTTCACGCCGGGAAGCAAAGGACGGAAGGCATTCTTTTTCGTCTCATTGCCCGTGACACTCAGCGAACCGTGCGTACTTCCGTGGTAGGACTTTCTGAACGATACGATCTCAGTGCGACCCGTATAACGCTTTGCGAGTTTCAAAGCCCCTTCGTTTGCTTCGGTCCCTGAGTTTGTGAAATAACAGCAGTTGAGGGAAGGTGGCAGCAAGCCAACAAGCTTTTTTGCCAGGAGGTTGGACGACGACTGAATAAACTCGCCGTACACCATTATGTGAAGGTGACGATCGAGCTGGTCCTTGATGGCTTGGATGACTTTGGGATGGCGATGCCCCAGGTGACTAACTCCGACGCCGGAGATCAGATCGAGGTATCGGCGTCCATCCGGAGTATACAGGTACGAACCTTCTGCGCGTTCGACGGGCAGCAAAAAAGGCGACGCTGTAGTTTGAGCCAGGTGATTGAGAAACGTTTCGCGACTGAAATCCAAGGCTTGTTTTTCGCGAAATCTATAAAAAAGCAAACGGCCACGTATAGTGGCCGTCAAAAAATGAAACTAAATTAAACCCGATTTCAGCAAGCTAAAAAAATGGTCTTAAGGATGAATATCTTCCCTGGAATGCCTTGTTACGGGGTTTGATCTTCATGAGCCTTGCGGCGTCATTGATTCCCAGGAAAGTTATCTCAACCAGTCCGACCACTCACCGAAATCCGGCCGCGATGATTCTTGCTCTTACGCTGTAGTCCATCGCACTAGTTGAAGTACACTACAAACTTGGGCAATGCGCGGAAACTAAATAAATCGTTTAGTGCAAAGACCCTACATCGGTAGCATCTTCGATGCGTTTCCGAGGCAACGTGCGCGTGTTAAAACACATATGTCGTTGGCCGCCGGGTTTCGACCGTTGGTCGACACTTTTTAAAGGGACACTCCTGATTTGGCCACAGAAACGCGGGGAAATACGATGGGTGAATGCGGAATCCTTACATTCCCACTGCGGTTTTTCGTCTCAAATTTTGTCTTTGTGGAGTTTTAGAAACTCAATTACCTCTTCTCGGACGTCTCTCTCACCCGCGTTTTGAGCGTCTGACGTAGCTATCGCGGTAAACAATTCGCTGACCACGGAGGGCTGGAAGCCGAGCCGTTGCGCGTAAATCGTCGCCACCTCCAACTCCACGTCTTCCACCACGCGGTCGAGATAGATCATGTGTACCAGGTGGTACACAGCCTCGAGTTTGTCCACCTTGTCGACGGAAAAAGAAAGAGTTGAAATATCCTTGGAAGACTTCGATAGGTCGTCCGGATTGAGCCTGAGCTGTACGGCCCACTTCAAAAGGCAGCGTATGTAGCGGCTATCGATCTTTTCCTGCTCGAGAAACAGGGCCAGTATGTTGAAGTAACTTTCACGAACGGACTCAAGCTGGTCTTTACTTAGCTCTGTTGCCATCATCTAAAGGTTCAAACAGGGCGGCCTTTCCAATAAAAATAGGTAATCGCCGCCATAACTCCATGAATTTTCCGATCCAGCACCGGTTCTGTCTTTATCCCGTGCATGGCGTCGCTGACTTTACAGGAATTGGTGCTTAATACCGGCAATACCGCGCCCGATCGGCTGAAATGTCCTTGCCAAGCGCCGCTGCCTTCGACAGATCCTCACATCCACTGCGATACCGGGAACTCTTGAACTTCGACATCGCGCGGAGATGGTATGGCTCGGGGTTATTGCCGCGCAATGTGATTGCCCAGTTGCAATCCGTTATGGCCTCAGCGTAGTTCTGCAAGCCGAGATTCGCCTTTGCGCGCGCTATGAAGATGTAGTAATAAATGTCTGGTACATCTTTCGGATCCATGACTACCTCGAACGCCGATCCGTACACCTCTGTAAGATTCTGCTTAAACAGCTTCTTACCCATTGTAAGATAGTGCAGTGCCTCTTCTTTGTTGTCGAGATTTTCGAGGTTGATCATCGCGATCTGGTACACCAAATCAAGATTCCACGGTTGCTGGTTAAGCAGTTGCTTCAGCGGATTCAGTGATTCGCCATACTTTCCAAGATAGTATTGGCAGCTGGCAATTTTCTGGAGGGTTTCCATCCGCACAGGGCTCTCCTCATTGCCGAGGATCGTGTAGTAATACGATGCCTTTTCGAAATTCTTGTTGTTGAATTCGTGATCCGCCTTTCGTCTCAATTCGGCAAGGAGACTGTCCTGCGCGAAGGTGAAGCGGAACTCAAAAGGTTCCTCCTTTTTTAGGTCCTTGATAACCGTAAAAGCTTCATTGAATTGACCCGCGTCAAAGAGCGCATTTACGCGCGCGAGTTGTCGACTATTCTCCCGCCACTGTTCGGCCTGACGCAGGTCGATTATATAGTTTACGGTGTGGACCATGGCAAAACACAGCCCCGACAACAGCAGGAATACCAGGAAAGCAAGCGCTTGAACCCGGTAATAATCCCGGTCGATGCGATAACTGGAAGTTTGCGCGCGGCGATAGGCATAGTACCTGCGCTTTCGCACTTCGCGCCAGTATTCGTAAGAAAACTCGTCCGGTGTATCCGGATCCAGCCAGGAGTCGTATTTCGCTTTTTTGACAGGATCTGACAGGACATGATAGGCTTCGTTCACCATTTTGAACTTCTCCTCCGCCTCCTTATCCCCCGCATTCCTGTCGGGATGGTATATCATGGCCTGCCGCTTGTATGCCGCCCTGATTTCGGTGGAACTGGCATTCCGGTCGATATCGAGTATGGCGTAGTAGTTGATCACGGCTTAACGGGTTGTTTGTTTGGATATTTAACGCAGTTTAATACAAAAACTTTTCGCCAGGCAACCGCAAAATACGGCGAAAAATATGTAGTAACGACAAAAAAATACACAGAGGAAGATTAGTGGAATTTCAATTCGGGGAATGGGTTTCTGATTTGGAGCGCGTCTCTCTTTGGGACGCTTCCTATGTGCCCTATGTGTTTTATCTATGTGCCCTAATGTGGTTCCAAAAAACTCTGATTCCTTTTGAACCACATAGGGTTACATAGGACACATAGGAGGTTACAGTGTCTCAATCACAAGGTTGTGATTGGTGTAGATGCAGATGTCTGCAGCAATGTGAAGACTTTCCGTAACAATCTCTTCCGCAGACAAGGAAGGGGCATGTTTTTTCAAAGCCAGCGCGGCCGCCTGGGCGTACATCGCGCCGGAGCCGATGGCGGCAACCTGGTTATCGGGTTCGAGGACATCGCCGGTGCCTGACAGCACGAGCAATTCATTCTGCGATGCAGTGATCAGCATGGCTTCGAGACGCCTGAGGAAACGGTCCATCCTCCAGTCTTTAGCCAACTCAATGGCAGCACGTTTCATATTACCACCGTACGCATTGAGTTTTTCATCGAAGCGTTCAAGCAACGTAAAGGCATCAGCTGTTGAGCCGGCAAATCCAACGAGTATCTTTCCATCCTGAAGTTTGCGGATTTTGCGGACGTTGCTTTTGGCGACATAGTTACCCATGGTCGCCTGGCCGTCACCTCCAATGGCCACGTGGCCATTGTGGAGTACTGCGAGTATGGTTGTCGAGTGGATTTGCAATGGGTTGGCGTGTTGATGTGTTAATGTGTTGATGTTAGCCTCGATCCACGCTTGGTGCGGCTCGACAAGTTGTGCCCTGAACGAGTGAACTCTCAAATGAGAATCCTCACGGGATCTTCCAGCAGCTGCTTTAACGTCTGCAGGAATGCCGCGCCGGTAGCACCGTCAACTGCACGGTGGTCGCATGACAGCGTTACTTTCATCACGTTGCCTGGTACCACAACTCCATTCTTTACAATGGCTGTTTCCTTGATACCGCCAACGGCCAGTATGCACGCATCGGGAGGATTGATGATTGCCGTAAACTCTTCGATACCAAACATTCCAAGGTTCGAAATGGTAAAGGTGCTTCCCTCCCAATCGGATGGCTGAAGTTTCTTGTCGTGCGCCTTCTGCGCAAGCTCTTTAACTTCAGCCGCTATGTGCGAAAGTGATTTGCTGTCTGCAAAACGTACTACGGGAACGACAAGTCCGTCCTTCACCGCCACCGCCACACCAATGTGGATGTGCTGGTTTCTCCTGATCTTGTCGCCCAGCCAGGAAACGTTCACATCCGGATGTTGACGCAGGGCCGCTGCGGTAGCTTTGATTACAATATCATTAAACGAAAGCTTAACCGGGCTTACCTCATTCAAACTCTTTCTTGCCTGCACCACCTTATCCATGTTAATCTCCATGGTGAGGTAGAAGTGCGGCGCGGAGAATTTGCTTTCCGAAAGACGGCGAGCGATAGTCTTCCGCATTTGTGACACGGGAACTTCTTCGAATCGCTCTTCGCCGATAACAGATGGCAACACCACCGGAGCACCTGCCTTTGCTGCGGCTGGCTCAGCTTCGGGCCTGTAGTTTTCTACATCGCGCTTCGTTACGCGACCGTTATCTCCTGTGCCCTTGATGCGCGAAATGTCATAGCCTTTTTCTTTCGCCATCATCCGCGCCAGAGGCGACGCTTTTACACGCCCACCTGAAGGTTCAGCAGCGCTTGCAACCGCGGCTGGCTGCTTTTCAGGTTCAGGCGCCTTCGCTTCTGCTTTGGCAGGTTCAGGCTTTGATGCCGACTTACCCTCGGCCTTTTGCTGATGCGCTTTTAGTAGCGTTTGCCAGTCGGCATCCTTATCACCAATGATGGCAAGAACACCGTTTACAGGCACAGCCTTACCAGCCTCGGCACCCTGGTACAGCAACGTACCTTCGTGGTACGATTCATATTCCATGGTAGCCTTGTCGGTTTCCACCTCGGCCAGCAGTTCACCTTTCTTAACCTTGTCTCCTACTTTCTTGGCCCATGATGCGATCACGCCTTCTTCCATCGTGTCGCTCATCTTGGGCATAAGGACGATCTCCGCTTTAATATTTGATGTATCGATTGCCTGCTCTGATTTCTTTTCGGCACTGGCCACCTCTTCCTTGGGTTTGTCGGCCGCCTTGCCTCCGTCTCCTCCGGATTTGCCTGCGCTCTCCAGCAGCGCCTTATAGTCTTCGCCCTTCTTTCCCACCACGGCCAGGACGTCATTGACCTTTACCGGTTCACCTTCCTTGGCGCCGAGGTACAGTATGGTGCCTTCGCTATACGACTCATAGTCCATGGTGGCTTTGTCCGTTTCTATCTCGGCCATGAGCTCACCCGCTTTCACCTGGTCACCTACCTTTTTGTGCCACTTCGCGATAACACCTTCCTCCATGGTGTCGCTCATCTTGGGCATCCTGACGATTTCTGCCATTGATATTTGAGCTGTGTGTAAAGACTGATTTTATTGAATACGGCCAAAAATAGGGTGAAATAGGTCCATATTCAAGCGGGCCAAAGTTACAGGGGAATATTTCCAATCAAAAGCTCATATACCCAGCCTCCCGTCGTAAAAACGTTGGGTTCCGTCCTAACCGCCCGGACGCCGATTTCAAACTGTGGCAGGGTACGGAAAAAGTTCACGTCAAACGTGAGTTCAGCCCCTGCGCTCTGGTAGCGGGTACCCGTATCGAGAACATAGACCCGACCGCTGTCAAAATTGTAGTAATATTCCTGCCCTTCGCCTTCACCATAATCAAAGAACAGATTGAGCTTCACGCGTTGAATATTGAGGAAAGGCCCAAGGGCGATATCTGGATACCACACGGGAAATGCATAGTTCCCCGAGACAGTAAAAAACTGAGTATTCTGGGGATAGCTGTAACCGCGGGGCTTGATCAGACGATTTCGGAAAGCATACGCGTCGAGTTCGACGCGTTCCAGCGACTCCTGGTATCCGCCCGACACATACACTGAGTGGTGGCGAAACAACCCCGGGAAGAACAACGTTCCGGAGGCTGTCCACTGCCAACCCTTGTAGTCGCCCCCAAACGGCGTACTGAAACTTTCGAAATCAAGAAACTGGGCAAACTTCGGATAGATATCGCGATGACTTTGCTTGAGCGCGTGGGTATAACTGACGGAGAAGTGGTTCGAGATGAGCTTTCCGTAGTCTGTTATGTCGCGGTAGAGAAAAAACAGTGTGTCATTTGCCGGCACATAACGGTCCGTTCCCTCAATGACAGTACCTGTATTGGTAGTTATTGTGCTGCCAAAATCTCTGGTCATCGTTAAGCCCACACTATTGGAAATGGTCAGCGTGGTCAGATATTTTGATCGCGTCAGCAGCAGGGGGACAGATATGCCGCCGCTTACGCCGATTTCATCCCAGGCGAAGTCCACGCGCCGTCGGCTTTCGGAACCCAGAGAAAGTGTCGATTCGTCCTCACGTCGCCCATATCGGACGCCGGCGTTGATGATGGGATACCATCCCTGATAACTCAACTCGGCGTGCACCTCGCCCGTACGTTCGATAATGTCATACCGATACCCGGCCGACACCCGCGTTGTGCTCAAAACATCCTGCGAGGTAAAGCCAACATCAACCTGTGCCAGACTATTGTCGATGTATGGGCCCCACGTGTAGGGATTTACAAGACCCGATAATTTCGAATATCGTCGCGAAGGATATGCAGTGGGTTGTGAAGTATTGTTGACCTCGGCCAGAAAGTTCGACTCCTGCGCTACGAGTGCGGAGGCCAATGGATCGGGTTTGCTGTCAGCGGGATTGATGGGAATGCCGGACTCGGGTTTGAACGGCATGGTCACAATATCCATTCCGTCTCTCCCCTGCCTGTTGAAGTATAGTTGTGTTCCATCAGATGACAGTTCAGGATTGTAGCTGCCATAGCGACTTTGGGTAAGCTGCCGAGTGATACCTGTCTCCATATCGTACGCCTCAATATTGTCGATGCCATTGAACGCCGCATTGTAGACCAGGTACCGATCCGTAAGCAAAGGATAACCGATGTTGCGCTCACTGGGCGGAAGAATTTCCTTTTCCTCTCCCGTTGCAGGATCGATGGTTACTACAGATTTGCCTTCGGACGTAGTTTTCAAAGACACGATGAGGGATCCATTCTCTGACCAGCGAAACATGGAATAGAGGGCGTTGGTCGGATTGTTGAACACGCGAAGCTGACGTCCCGATTCGACATCGAGGAGTACAAGGTTGTGACGAAAGGTGGTGTCGGAGCTGAGCGTTACGACTTTTGTACCATCGGGAGATATCGCTGCACCCGCATAGCGGGATCGTGGTCCGGTGACGTCCCACTTCCGCTTCGTCTTCTTGTCGTACGCAACGATGACGGTCGATGTATTCCTTCGCCATCGCGGATTGAAGCGGTACTCATTCCACACGATACGCGTTCCTCCTGCGGAAAGAGATCCTGTTTCATACAACAACCCAATCACCGCCAGCTTTCGATCGTCATCGGGAGACACAAGGACAATCTGATCGATATCGGCGATACCGCTCTTCATGGCGAGGACGGAACCATCGCGAAGTACTTGCGGATACAGATAATCGGTATATGCAGTAGTGCTGCGGGGGCTAACACGTCGCGCAGGAGTTTCCTTCACGGAGTCAGACACCTCCCACATACCCCTGAGATCTTTTGCCATCTCCCGATACAGCTTGGTAATGGGCATGCCGGTCTCTTCTCGTACCGCGTTCGAGAACGTAAAAGGAACAAGCGACCATTTCCAGGCGTCGGCAGTGATGCGATCCCAGACGAGCGGATCCCCTGTCTTCCACCTCAGGTAACTTACCAGGTGGTAACCCAGGACGTAATGATCGGGAATGAAATGCTTGTATGAACCGAGGTATTGCTTATGGTAATTGAACACACGTCCCTCAAGGAAGTTCGTTCGCAGTACAAGACCAAAGTGTGGAATCTCACCCCGTCCCGTAGTGGTTAGCGCTGTCTCTGTGGCGACAGCATCGCCTTCCCAGAACCATTGAGGCACAGCTAAGGAAGAAACGGCGGACAGTCCGTAGTTTCCGGCCAGGTAGTAGGCAATCCTTGATATGCCGCGGTTTGCGTGAGCGAACTGCAGGATATGGCGCAACTCGTGCGTAGCAATCATATCAAGCCATTCATTGTTGCCGATGAAATTGTAGTTCTGTGCCGGCATCGTGAAGAATTCAGCGCGACGTGGGAGGATAGAGACGAAGGCATTTGATTGGGCAGCCCTGCTCTGCATGACGATGGACGTCTTGAACGGCCGACCGGAAAGCGTGCGTACTTCCGCACGATACAAACGCTCCATCGTGCCGGCGATGCGTTGCGCCTCCAGGTCAAAGCCCTCCGGGTATAGGATTCTGAAGTTGGGGGTATTGATCTGGAACCATGAAACCGAAGGTGGAAGGTTTTCCAGAACAGTCTGAGCAAAACCTGCGCTGAAAAAAAGAAAAAACAGGAGCAGGCAAAGGGTTTTCTTCATCCGCCAACGGATTAACTGGAAGGGAAATATTCACTTCCCGGCCTAGAAAAACAAACGGTTCCTGAAAAAAAGGATAAACAGCCGTCACTCGACGACGATATCCATGCTGGTGACGGCGCTCGCGCGGAAGAAACCCAGCGCTCCGTTTGTGAGATTATTGCGGCAGTTGGCGGGCGGTGGACTGTACATACCACCGTCGTTGTTGATCAGGTTAAAGAGGTCATTGAAGAACACAAACGCTTCACGGGATATACTAAACGCCTCCACGGTTGCTTTGTCGCCTTTGGAAAAAAAGATGGGCATGGTAATCCCGTTGATCGCCTCTGCCAGCGCGATATCGTCAGTGAAGTAGATATCCTCCGGAGCGTTCAGGGTGAGCGAATCATTCCGATAGAAATTGAACAGGTAATAGTCGCGCGTCTCCTGGGTTCCTTTGGAATTTGTCTTTTTAACACATCTCGACGCCACCAAAACGGACTAAGATCCGTATGCCGT
>QGUY01000437.1 GCA_003242315.1 Bacteroidota bacterium | reverse complement strand
ATTCGGCTTGTCAGGACGAGTTCCGCAGATCTTCCTTAGTCGAGACGCGAAACACGTGCGTTCCCGACGACGAGGCGATGATTGACGCGGGGGTTGCCCGCATAGATGACCTCACCTTCACCGAAGGAACTTACCTTCAGTTCATCGTCAGTGTGCAATTGCAGGCTACTTTCGCCAAAAATATTAGCTGTCGCGGAGTAGCTTTTCAGGGCAATGGTGTTGATGGTATTGTTCCCGTACAGGCTGTACTTCTGGAAGTCGGCCTTTCCGTCGTCGACCCTGAGTTTGTTCTCCCCATACAGTCTTGTGATAAAATACTCTGTGTTGAGCGAAGCGAACGTTATTTCATTCTCGCCATAAGCCCGCAAAGCAAAACGGGAGGAGCGTATGGGGTCGAGACAGGACAACTCCTGATTACCCCTGATCTCAATTTCTTCAAGCGCACGGTAGGTGACGTAAGCCGTTAGTTCGGCGTCAGCATACATCGACGTGGTTGTATACCCATACTTGTTCTTCTTTTCGGCATACTTGGCCTTGTCCAGGTAGATGTGCAGCGTGCGGCCATGCTGTTTGATGTTGATCCTCTCGGCGTCAACTCCTTTGTAGACGAGCCGGATGCTTTCCTGGTCACCGCGGGTGAGAACGAGGTTAATGTGAGGTGACGCAATAACGCGGCTGAAAGGCTTAAGGTGTGAGGTGATTTCCTGTGCGTTGGCGGAAGTGATCACGACCAGCGACAGCGCGATGGCTAGGACAATGTTTTTCATATGTATGGGTTGTCTGACAACGATACAGACTCCTTTTCGATCGCTAAGGTTGCACCGGATCAATCATTTCGCAAAGAATCTACCGGTTTCCCTGCCGCCGCGCTGAAAGCCTGGAGGCTTACGGACAGGACGGCAATGCCGATGGTCAGCGTAGCGGCCACCGCGAATATCCACCATTCGATGGAAACCCGATAGGCAAACTGATCCAGCCACCGACGCATGAACCACCACGACACGGGCCACGCCAGGAGGTTCGCAATGATCACCAGTCTTAGAAAATCGGCATTCAAAAGCGCCAGAATCTGGTTCACGCTTGCCCCCAGGGCTTTTCGTATCCCTATCTCTTTCGTGCGCTGTTCTACCGAGAACGCCGAAAGCCCGAGAAGTCCGAAGCACGCAATGAAGATGGCAATACACGTAAGCAACGTAAAGAGCAGTCCCATCTTGCGTTCAGAGCTGCTTTCATGCAAAAAGTTTTCTTCCACTAATGAGTATTCGAAAGGAGCGCCACCCGAGTGCTTGGCAAAAATAGATCGAATGGTTTCGATCTTCCGCTCCGTGTCGCCCGGGGTGAGTCGAATAGCCATTTCCCATCCGGGGATGTCACCAAGGAGGAAGGCGACGGGGCTTATCGAATCCTTGAGCGACTGAAAATTAAAATCGCGTACAATTCCGATAATGTTTCTCATCCTGATGCCCGGTCCTGCATCATATGTGATGACGCTTTCAACGCCTTCAATGTTGAGATTCCGCGCGGCTGTCTCGTTGAGGATCACCGCCAGCGTGTCGTAGGGGAGTTCCCTTGAGAAAAAGCGTCCCCGCACAAGGGTGTACCCCATCGTTTCGAAATGATCGTGATCAACTTCGTAAACATTGACCAGGAAGTCGCGGGTCGTTCCCTCCGGCCTGACAAGCGCCTGCCAGTCGACGTTCGGTGGCAGACGGCTCGCAAAGCTTGCCGACACGATGTCGGGATGTTGCAGCAACTCGTCTTTAAACGCTGCTGCATTTGCTCCTAGATTTTTTGTGTGAAGCAGGTTGACGAGATTGGTTTTGTCGAAACCTACATCAACACGCCGCAGATAGGCGAGCTGATGGTACACCACGATGGTGGCGATAATGAGGCCTGTTGAGATAAAAAACTGAAACACGACAAGGGCGTTCCGGATTCCGTAACTGCGTACTCCCGCACGAAGCTTACCGCGCAGCGCTTCGGCAGGACTGAACTGGACCAGATAAAACGCGGGATAACTGCCTGCAACGGCGCCGGTCAGGATGACAAAGGCAAGCGAGCACAGGATGAACACCGGGCTGTTCATTATGTCCAGGGTCAATTGCTTTCCGGTGAAATAATTGAATGGGCTGAGCAACACGACTACCAGCATGAGGGAAAAGACCAGTGCAACCACTACATAGATGTACGATTCCATGAGGAATTGTCCCATCAGCCTGGCGTTCTGCGCGCCGGCAGCCTTGCGAACTCCGATTTCCTTGTATCGGCTTGCAGAGCGTGCCGTGAACAAGTTGGTAAAATTGATGCAGGCCAGCGAAATGATGAAAAATCCGATCGTCGCTATAATGTACACGTTACGGATGTCGCTGTTCTTTTCGATTTCACCATCAAGCGCGGAATGCAGGTGTATGCGGGTGAGCGGCTGGAGCACAGGTGTCACTTCATTGCCCTGTTCGCGGAACTGCTCGAGATCCATCTG
>QGUY01000436.1 GCA_003242315.1 Bacteroidota bacterium | reverse complement strand
TAATCCGGAAACGCGGAATTACGGGTTTAATCTGCTGGTACGCGCCTATCAGCAAAAGGTGTATTGGCATGTCCGAAAAATGGTAATAGACCACGACGATGCGGACGACGTCACCCAGGAAGTGTTTATCAAGGTCCATCGCAACATCGACAGCTTTCGGGAGGATGCCCGGCTTTTCACCTGGATTTACAGGATTGCTACCAACGAGTGCCTGAATTTCCTTCAGCGTAAGAAGCGTCGCTTCCTTCTGCCAATAGGCGATGTTGAAGGTGAGCTGGCTGCAAAACTAGATGCCCAGCCCGGCCTGAACGGCGACGAAATTCAGCTTAAACTTCAAAAGGCACTGCTTACTCTTCCTACCCGCCAGCGGATGGTGTTCAATATGAAGTACTTCGACGACATGACGTACGAAGATATTGCCGAAATCACGAATACGAGCGTGGGCGCCCTGAAAGCCAGCTACCATCACGCCGTAAAAAAGATCGAAGAATTTCTGAAAAACGATTAAACCACGAGTCCGAAAATCTGTCAAATACGCACAAATGAAAAAGCTAGAAGACATACCCAGGAAGAACATGTTCGAGGTCCCCGAGGGATATTTCGACCAGTTGCCGGGGCGGATTCAGGCGCGAATTGCCGCCGAAAGCCCCAGCCGTTCCGCGTCCTGGATGTGGAAAGGCGCCCTTCGGTACGCTCTGCCTGTCCTGCTGGCAGCTGCAGTATTTGCCGGGTGGTGGCTAAGAAACGGACCGGAGGATCCGGAAGCGATTCTGGCCTCAATTGAGACGGAACAACTGGTGGCGTACCTCGAAGAAAATGGCCTGGTGACGGAGGAGTTGATCCCTTACGGGGAGCTGACGACTGAAGATGCTGCAGCCATCGAAAGCGAAGTATACGAGACAACATTTGACGAGAGCGAGTTGGAGATGCTGCTGGATGAATTGACACTGGACATTAATGATTGATGAAAACAATGAAAGTGATGAAAAAGCTATTGATGATAACCTTTATTGCCCTGAGCGCTGTCGTAGCTCGTGCTCAGGAGCCGGAAGAACTTGAAACCGCAGCCCGTCCTGAAGTTGCAGCACGCATTGATGCGGCACGCGCTGCCTATATCACAGAACGACTGGGCCTGACCACAGAAGAAGCCGAGCGCTTCTGGCCGATCTATCGTGAGTTCGCCACAAAGCGCCAGGAATTGAGACAGCAATATCGCGAGGCCCGGAGAAAAGGTGCCGACGAAAAGGAACTCGTTGACCTCGGACTTGAGATCAGGCAGAAGGAACTGGACCTGGAAAAGGACTATTCAGGCAGGATGATGCAGGTCATACCCGCACAAAAGCTGGTACGCCTTCGCCACGCTGAACAGGAATTTACACGGATCATCCTGCGACAAATCCAGCAACGCCGAAATCAAATGGATCGCAGGCAAGACTTCAGGGAGCGGCATCAGGAAAGGCTGCAGCATCGCAACAACTGATAACGGAGGTGCATGCGCAACCGCTGCCTGTTAGGCTTTTTGTGTGTCGTCGGGTCCCTGGCGCCCTTGCACGCCCAGGTACCCGACACACTTAAATCTACACCCGACTCGCTGCTTACTTACGCCGATTCATTGGCGATCTTTCGATTGATCGACAGCCTCATGACCCTGGAGGAAGCACAAGGTTCCACCCTCTCCTTCAGGATCGGATACAATAGCAACATACTGGATGCGGGTCGCACGCTGGGCATCTCACAGTTTGGCCTCTCTCCCGGGATTACTTATTACCATAAGTCGGGGGTCTACGCAGACATTACCGCCTACTGGAGTCGGGATTTTGAACCCAATCTGTATCTCACCACGATGTCGGTGGGGTACCTGCACCTGTTCAGCGATAAGATTTCCGCGATGGCATCGTTCGACCACTTCTTTTACAATTACGAAGACGATTACTACGTCCCGTATTCAAATTCCGCCAGCGTATCCGGAATGGTTGATTTTAATCCGCTCTCGATTCGTCTCGATTATTCATTCTACTTTGGCCACGCCCACGCGAACCGGATTATGCCGGGAATCAATGCTAACCTGAGAAAGAAAGATTTTCTCTTCTTCGATCGCATTAGCTTTTATCCAGCGGTGTTGGTTCTTTTTGGCGACCAGCAGATCACCGAGATTGAAATTGTGAGGCCGTCAAGCGTACAGGAAGCGTTGGAGAACATTCTGAAATTCGGCAGCCGCTTTGGTTATCGTGTCACAGAACGCAGCGTCTTTGGCATTATGAACTATGCCTTCAGCGCGCCGCTGAATCTCACCCTCGGAAACTGGATGTTTAACATAACTTATACTTATAACATTCCTCACCCCGTTGACAACGAGCCTCTGGCCCTCGAACGCAGCGGCTACCTCTCCGCCAGCATACTATACAATTTGAACTTTGCCTCAACCCCATCACCAAATCACAAAATCACAAATCACAAATCACAAATCACTAATCACTAATCACTAATCC
>QGUY01000435.1 GCA_003242315.1 Bacteroidota bacterium | reverse complement strand
CGAGTAAAATGTTGTTAAAAGAAATTATCGGTTTTCAAGAAACATAAAAACTCGTCACGGAGGGAGATGAAAAATTCCTGTCCGTAAAAAAATTAAATGTACGTTTAATTTTGCAAAATGGACTTCTCAAAGTTCAGCAGGTTTGAAGATTCTTTTCATCATACCATATCCGCCCGGCGAGTCGCCGTCCCAACGATTTCGTTTCGAACAATATCTCGACATCCTTAAACAACGAGGCCACACGCTATACCTGGCTCCCTTTCTCCCGCCACAACGATGGCGCCTGTTTTACCAGCGCGGCAATACGTTCGCGAGGATCGGGATGATCTTCAGGGGATTTGCACGAAGGGTGGGGTTGTTGCTTTCCGCATCCCAATATGACCGAGTCTTTATCCATCGGGAGGCGGCGCCTGTAGGTCCACCGATCATTGAATGGTTCCTGGCAAAAGCGCTGAGAAAAAAAATCATCTACGATTATGATGATGCGATCTGGATGACCGACAAGATAAATGAATCGACCCTTGAACGCACCCTTCGATGGCGCAGCAAGGTGTCGTCAATCTGTCGCTGGAGCCATAAGGTCAGTTGTGGCAACGAGTACCTCCGCCAGTACGCACTGCGTTTCAACGCCAATGCCATTTTGAATCCTACAACCATCGATACAGAAGGACTCCACAATCCATCAGTACAACAACCGGCCGCCAAGGATTCCCACCAAATTGTGATTGGGTGGACGGGATCACACAGCACCCTGAAGTACCTCTACCTTCTGAAGGATGTACTGCTGCAGGTTCAGGAAAAATTTCCCGAAGCGTCCCTCCTCGTAATCGCCGACAGGCCTCCCGAATTTCAGCTGCCCCGGCTGATCTTTCGCGAGTGGTCGCCAGAAACTGAAATCGCTGACCTTATGACTGCTGACATCGGGATCATGCCTCTACCCGATGACGAGTGGTCGAAGGGAAAATGCGGATTCAAAGCACTTCAGTACATGGCGTTGAATATGCCGGCGGTGGCCAGCCCCGTTGGTGTCAACACAACCATCATTCAACACATGGAGAACGGTTGCCTCTGTCGTACCGATGATGAGTGGCTCGCTGCTCTTGAGATGCTGATAGCAGATGCCGAACTGCGAAAACGACTGGGGCGTGCTGGTCGTCAGACGGTGATCGACCGGTATTCGGTCTCTTCCAACACCTCTACGTTCCTCTCCTTGTTCGAGTAATAGTAGATCAGCCCGATTCCTACCAGGAAGTAAGGCATCAACGGTATCTTGTAGCGAGACAGCGTGCCGAAGTTGTATGTTGATACGCCTACGGCGAAAGCAAAGATCAAAGCAAACGCCAGGCAGAAGAGAGCGTCGGGATGGCCGAGGTATCGAAAGGTACGCAGCCTGGAACGCGCGAGCACATAAAGGGTTACCATCAGCAGTGCGAAACTCTCCAACGCCGCCAGCAACATTAGAGGATTGTTTACTTCCCACAGGTACGGACGATACAGCGACACGTTAATAGCCTGCGGCGCCAGTCGCAGCATCCCTTCCAGTGTTCCGTCTAATTCACCCAATATATAACGCGACCCTGCATCCTTTCCGGTCCAGAATCCAATATCATATGCCGTTACACGGGCCGTCTCAGCAATGCGACCGAGGTTATACCTTGGATCGTCCAGGGCCACCTGTCGTACCACCAGATAACCGAGTCCGACGATGCATGCTAACCCGAAAGGCAATAGTACCACGCGCGCAACCACTTGACGAATCAGGTATATGTACCGGACTCCGATCCACAGTAATACCGCAGGAAGGAAGCAAAGGAGAATATAAATCTTAATCGAGTAGATCACCCAACAGCAGATGATCACTGCCGCAACGTACCACAAGCGAAATCTTCTCTCGATGGCAAGGCGGTAAATGCCATATGTGGCAACACCGAGCGCCGCGAGCGTAATCGTATCCTTGAAAATTCCGGAGCCCCAGAAGAAGACCGTGGGGACAAAAAGACAGGAGAATGCGAGCCAGCGATGGAAGGTCGGGTACATCATGTAGAACGTCCGGTACATCAGCCAGGCACCTATGAACGATACGACAGCAAACAAAACAGCAGTTCCGGAATAGGATGAGAATGTGAGAAGATCAAATACCGACGCTACGCGAATAACAAAGAAGGACTGCTGATCGCGAAAGTACCAGATCTTCGCTGACCACGCATAGGTTTCCGGGTTGTGTACCCCATTTGAGAAAAGAAGCTTAAATCCATATAAGGGATTTGTCATGAACGCGTCCCAAACATGACGGCTTCCGTGCGTGTGATAGGCCAGCGTGTCGCCCCCCTCGTAATAAAACTGATAGATGACGCCAGCAAGGAGCGCGCCGATAATACGAACTGTCAGAGCAGGCAGAAAATAGGCGCGACTCTCAACGTCCGGCACACGCTGCCGCGCAACATACGCGCATACATATACAACGATGAGCAGCAGCGGAGTAACGATGAGATCACG
>QGUY01000145.1 GCA_003242315.1 Bacteroidota bacterium | reverse complement strand
AGGATCTTCCCCGTAGGTTTCCTGGCCCCGACCCCAACGCGGGTCGCGGAAGATATTGATGTTCGGCGTCCAGAACGTTAGTCCCCCATAACGCTTATGGTAATCCTTTTCCATGGCGGCGTTGTACATCGCCCGCGCCTCATCGGAGATTGCGGACGAGATCCGGAAGATCAGATCCTCATCAAACGTGGCGCCCAGGCCAATAGCCTGGGGGAAAACGGTGGCCACACCGGATCGCGCAACGCCGTGTAAGCTTTCATTCCACCAGTCGTACGCCGGGATGTTCAGCCTCGGGATCGCCGGCGTGGCGTTCATCATCTGCTGAACTTTTTCTTCCAGGGTAAGCCGGCTGATAAGATCATTAACCCGTGCATCGAGCGGTTGTGATGGGTCAAGATACGCCTGGCCCCGGCAGACCGTAACAGCTGCCACAACAAGAATGAGCGTTCTGACAGTAGAGATGATCATAGGCTTGGTGGTCATGGTGGTTTTTCTTTGCCTCCAATTTTGGCAAATGATATGATTTTTGCAACCGATTGCATAAAAACCTCTCGACGCGGTCAGAACCCTGTGCCAATTGACTATTTTGCGATGCATGCGATTGAAATGAGCCATAAAGAGGTCACGATTTACGACATAGCCCGCGCCCTTAACCTTTCGCCCGCAACCATCAGCCGGGGGCTAAAGGACCACCCGGGCCTGCGCCAGGAGACCCGCGAACGCATCCAGAAGGCCGCCCGCGAAATGGGATACCGCCATAACGCGTTTGCCAGTAACCTGCGACGAAAACGAACCAATACAATTGGCGTGATGATTCCGCGACTCAACAGCTACTTCATGGCGACAGTAATAGCGGGAATCGAAAAGGTAGCCAACGCCGCAGGCTATAACCTGATCATCAGCCAATCGGAGGAATCGTATAAAAAAGAGATGTCGGGCGTGACCACCATGTTTAACAGCCGGGTGGACGGCCTGCTGGTGTCACTCGCTTACAACACAGAAAATCTTGACCACTTCGAGGCACTCCTCAAAAAGGAAATACCCATCGTGTTTTTCGATCGCGTGATAGACCATCCCGCTTGCACCAGTATAGTTATCGACAACCGTCGCGCAGGCTACGAGGTCACGCGCCATCTGCTCGAACAGGGATGCACCCGCATCGTCCATCTCGTAGGCAATCTGAATCGAAATGTGTACGCCGACCGTCTCGACGGTTACCGACAGGCCCTTAGTGAATTTGGCATAGCCTACGATGAACCACTGGTAGTACAGGGCGACCTGACTGAACAGGCAGGCAAAGAAGCAACGGAGAAAATGCTCGCGATGAATCCAAGACCAGACGGCGTGTTCGCCTCGAACGACACCACTGCAGTCGCTGTGATTCGGACATTAAAGCAGGCCGGACTCCGTGTGCCGCATGACGTCGCTGTTGCCGGCTTCAACAATGACCCTTTGGCCAGTGTCATCGAACCAGGACTCACCACGGTAAACTATCCCGGCGACATCATTGGTGAAGTTGCCGCTCAAACCCTGATGAAAAAACTTGACGGAGCACAACAGGAAACTTCAAACGTCATTACCATTGAACATAACCTGATCATCAGACAGTCGACACTGCGAACGAATCATTGAGAGCTTAACATTGACAGACATGATAAGAAAATGCGTTCTCATTGCACTCCTCGTATTCATGGCCGTAAGTAGTACTCTGGCGGAAGATGGATACCGGCTTTGGTTGCGCTATGATAAAATCACAGATTCCGGAAAACTAAAACAATACCGGGAGTACCTCAAAGGCTACTGGCTCACGCATGATTCTCCGACAATGCAGGTGATTGACGATGAACTACAGATGGCATTGCCGGGCCTTCTGGGTTCGGGTGTTACCAAAGTTTCGTCGGTTACCAACAATGGTACCCTCATCATCGGAAAGCCAAGCCATCCGGCACTCCAATCGCTAAATCTTGGCGCGCACCTTCAGAATGCAGGCACAGAAGGGTTTGTCATCACCAGCACGACCCTTAACAAGAAGAAGGTCATCATTATCGCTGCCAATGAAGACGCGGGGTTGCTTTACGGTGTTTTCCACCTGTTGAAGCTCATGCAAACGCATAAAGATCTCAAGGATCTTACAATTACAAGTGTCCCCAAAATCAAATACCGGATACTCAACCACTGGGACAACCTCGACCGAACTGTCGAACGCGGCTATGCGGGCTTTTCGATATGGGACTGGCATAAACTTCCCGACTACATTGACCCACGCTATCGCGACTACGCCCGCGCCAACGCTTCAATAGGCATTAACGGCGCGGTGGTGACGAACGTCAATGCCAACGCGCTTGTGCTTACACCCGCGTACCTCGAAAAGGTCGCCGCGCTGGCAAACGTATTTCGCCCCTATGGTATCAGGATCTATCTCACGGCGAGGTTCAATGCGCCGATGGAAATCGACAAATACGAAACGGCCGACCCGCTGGACCCTAAAGTACGTAAATGGTGGGCTGACAAGGTCACAGAGATTTACCGGTACATTCCCGACTTCGGTGGATTCGTTGTGAAAGCTAACTCCGAGGGTCAGCCCGGACCTCAGAACTACAACCGCACCCATGCCGATGGCGCCAACATGCTTGCTGAAGCACTGAAACCGCATGGTGGAATCGTTATGTGGCGCGCTTTTGTGTATGACGATAAGGTGCCTGACGATCGACATAAGCAAGCGTATAACGAGTTTGTGCCTCACGACGGTCAACTGAAAGACAACGTCCTTATCCAGGTGAAGAATGGTGCGATCGACTTCCAGCCGCGCGAACCCTTCCATCCATTGTTCGGCGCCATGCCGAAAACACCCCTGATGATGGAATTCCAGATCACCCAGGAGTACCTGGGCTTTGCCACGCACCTAGTCTATCTGGCCACATTGTTTAAGGAGTGTCTTGACGCAGACACATACGCGAAAGGACCCGGCTCAACGGTGGCAAAGGTGATTGACGGATCTCTTGACGGACACTCGATCTCCGGCATGGCGGGCGTCGCAAACATCGGCACAGATCGCAATTGGTGTGGTCATCCCTTCGGACAGGCAAACTGGTATGCATTCGGACGGCTCGCATGGGATCATCAGCTCAGCGCGGAAGAGATTGCAGAAGAATGGATTAGGATGACGTTCGGTAACGATGAGATTGTTATCTCAACCATTCTGCCGATGATGATGGTGTCACGAGAGATCACAGTCAACTACATGACGCCGCTGGGTCTGCATCACCTCATGGGCCGAAACCATCATTACGGTCCGGGTCCGTGGGTGGATGGCGGGCGTCCCGATTGGACATCGGTTTACTATCACCGTGCTGACTCAATGGGCATTGGCTTTGACCGTACAACTTCTGGAAGCGACGCGGTAAGCCAATACTTTCCCCCCGTCGCTGAAACGTTTAACAGCCTGGAAAAATGTCCAGAAGAATACCTGCTCTGGTTCCATCACGTGCCGTGGGATTACAAGATGAAATCCGGAGAAACACTCTGGAATGCCCTGGTTCACAAATACTACGCTGGTGTCGACTCGGTTCGCTGGATGCAGCGCATGTGGAACACTCTTGAGAATCGCATCGACCCTTACAGATTCAGCCAGGTAAAGATGCTGCTCAACATCCAGGAGAAGGAAGCCGTCCTTTGGAGGAACAGCTGCGTTTTGTATTTTCAGACGTTTTCACGACGACCAATTCCAGAAGGATTGGAAAAACCAGAACATTCCCTGGACTACTATATGAAGTTATCGTTCCCTTATGCCCCGGGGATACGACCCAGATGGTAAGCCGAGGCACGAAAGTGGATAACAGACAACTTCAACACTTCAAGACTTGAGCACTTCAACACATATCCAGCACTCACGTGGAAGCCAGACAACGTAAACACATAAGCACGTAAACACAAAAGCACATGTATTTGATGGAACAAACCATGCGGTGGTATGGACCCAACGATCCGGTCAGCCTGCAGGATATCAGGCAGGCGGGTTGCACGGGCGTGGTCACCGCGTTGCATCACATCCCTGTTGGAGAGATCTGGACAGTAGAAGAAATTGACAAACGCAGGAAGCATATAGAAGACGCAGGCATGACCTGGACAGTCATCGAAAGCCTTCCTGTTCATGAAGATATCAAGAAGCATTCAGGGCAATACGAAAAATACATTGAGAACTACAAAGTCAGCCTGAAGAATGTCGCAGCGTGCGGGCTGAAAGTTGTTACGTACAACTTCATGCCTATCCTCGACTGGATGCGGACGGATCCCAACTACACGCTTCCCGAAGGAAGTAAGGCATTGCGCTTCGAGAAGTCGGCGTTCATTGCTTTTGATCTGTTCCTGTTGAAGCGTCCCGGTGCGGAAAAAGATTATACCCCCGAAGAGATTGCAAAGGCCAAAGCACGGCTAACAAGCATGACGGACCAGGAAAAGGAGACATTGTATCGCAATGCTTTGCTGGGCCTTCCCGGAAGCGAAGAGCGTTTTACGGAAGAACAGATACTCACAGCCCTGAAAACCTACGCGCATATTGATGCCGCGCGTTTGAAGGAAAATCTATTCTACTTCCTAAAACAGGTAGTGCCTGTCGCGGAAGAGCTTGGATTGAAGATGGCTATCCATCCCGATGACCCCCCCTATCCCATTCTCGGCCTGCCGAGGGTTGTGAGCACGGAACAAGACGCAACCGAACTCATCCAGGCTGCGCCGTCGCCCGCCAATGGACTTTGCTTCTGCACGGGTTCATACGGCGTACGGCCAGACAACGACCTGCCGGGCATGGTTAGGAGGCTTGGCGATCACATTCACTTCCTCCACCTCCGAAACACGAAGCGCGACAGCGAAGGGAACTTCTACGAGGCCAATCACCTCGATGGCGATACCGACATGGTGGCGGTAGTGACCGAAGTGCTCCATCTTATGCAGCGGCGAAAGGTATCTATCCCTATGCGCCCGGATCATGGACACGTGATGTTAGACGATCTGAAGAAGACAACCTATCCAGGGTACTCGGCGATTGGGCGGTTGAAAGGATTGGCGGAACTGAGAGGGCTGGAGTTGGGACTTAGCAGGACTATTGATAGTAGGCAGTAGGCAGTTATTACGACGGCGCAATCGGTAGAGACGTAGTAGAGACGCGCAACTTGCGCGTCTCGCGGCAGAACAAGCCAGCGTCCGTGGGAGTACGAGTGTGAGTCGCACCGACCACCTTCAGGGCTTCCAGGCCGGAGACGGACCGTTCGGAAAGTTTTATTTTGATGAGGTTGACAGATTCCTGGCGACTGTCTTTTAGGGGGCCTTGTCTTTATCACCTGGGAGTTGATATTTGCTTCTCCACCGGAAAAATCGGAAAAGGAAAGAGAAGTCACCTACTACGTCGAAGCACCCCGAAAACGACATCACAATCTCGGAGCGATAGTCGTCTTTGTGCTGATGCTTGCTGGGGTAACACTAATACTGCTGCACGTTCTAAGCAGGGTGTGATGAGGACGCGACCCTAGTCGCAGAGCGGTTGAGTAAGTCAGATCACCTTAAACAGCTTCGAAAACTCTTTCAGCCGCTCATCTTCCGGCCGGAGTTCAGTAATGAGATGATCGATCGATGATAAAGGGCACACCTGCATGCGTTGCGCAGTGCCCAACTTTTCGGAGATCGTGAGAACGGCAGTAGATTCGGCGCATCGCACCATTGCCTTCTTTACCTGAACGACCTCCCAGTCGTTATCAGTAATTCCTTCTTTCAGGGCGATACCATTCGTACCCATCAGGCACAGGTCCGCGCGCAGTTCTGCAAGCTGGCTCACAACGGAAGATCCGGTGCAGATATACGAGTTTCTGGCGAGCCGACCGCCGAGAAGAATGACTTCTACTGTAGATCGTTGCGTAACTTCAAGCGCAACGAGGGGGCTTACCGTAAAGAACGTACCCTTCAAATTCTCCGGGAACAGCCGGGCCAACTCAAGCATCACAGTGCCTCCCCCAGCGAGTATCACCATTCCATCTTTTATCAGCGACAGCGCTTTTCGCGCAATGGCAATCTTTTCCTCCCGCGCATACACTTCCGGCTGCTGATACGGATAATGGAACATGTTGGATAACGCTCCACCATGAACCTTCACCAGCTTTCCTTTGCGTTCAAGCTCTGTGAGGTCACGCCGCACTGTATCCAACGACACATTCAGCAATTGACATAAGTCAGAAGTGAGTACCTTGTGATGGAGGTTGATTCGCTGAAGGATGAATCGTTGACGCTCTTCCTGTAACATCGATCGGGGTCTGTGCCGCAAAGTTGCAGCTTTTTGCTGTATCTGTCAAAAAATGGCCGTCCCTGTAAAACGATCGGAAGAAAATCTTGCTGATTGTTGCTTTATTTCTTTACTTAGTAAAACAATGACGCAAAAAAACGCATGCCAGTTCCGATCCCACCCGCTCTGGTTCGGCGTATGGATCGCCCTGCTCCTTATCTCTACGCTCTCATCAGGGCAGCAAAAAACTGATTCCTGGATCCGCATCAATTTGCTGGGATATGCGCCCTCTTCAGTGAAGGTGGCCGTACTCGCATCGAAGGCGAGTCAGCCGGGGCCTGAAACTTTTGAGTTGGTTGACAGCCGTTCTTCCAAAGTCGTTTTTAAAGGCAAAACAGGAAAAGATTTTGGCGCTTACGGCCCCTTTACGCATACCTACCGTCTCGACTTCTCCAAATACAACCTGCCTGGAACCTACTACCTGCGCGCAGGCAGTGCACAATCACCAGAATTCAACATATCCGCTGATGTCTACAAAGGACGTCCCGACTTCCTGCTTCAATATATGAGACAGCAACGAAGCGGGTATAATCCTTTTCTAAAGGATTCATGTCATACTCACGACGGATACACGATTTACGGACCCATGCCGGACGGCACGCACATCGACGTCTCGGGAGGATGGCATGACGCTACCGACTATCTTCAGTACTCCACAACGTCTGCAAACGCGACCTATCACCTCCTGGCCGCCTACCGCGATTTCCCCGGCTCCTTCGGAGACGAACACCTGGACAACGGACTGGAAGGAAGCAACGGAAAAGCGGATGTTCTCGACGAAGCGTTGTGGGGGCTCCAATGGCTTGAAAAAATGCATCCGCGTCCCGACTGGATGTTTAATCAACTTGCCGACGACCGCGATCACGCGGGCTTCAGACTCCCTACGCTCGACTCAGTCGACTACGGATGGGGCAAAGGTAAAGGCCGTCCCGTATACTTTATCTCGGGCGAAGTTCAGGGCCTCTTCAAACACAAGAACCGCGCAACAGGGGCAGCTTCTACCGCGGGCAAATTTGCAAGCGCGTTCGCTCTCGGCGCACAGGTATTGAAAGACATAGATCCTTCAAGAGCGACCCGGTTTCGCGAAAAATCACTAACCGCTTATGCATTCGGAAAAGCAAAGCCAGGTGTTGCACAGACCGCACCCGGCAGGGCACGTTACTTCTACGAAGAAGACAACTGGGTTGACGACATGGAACTGGGCGCAGCTTCCATATTCCAACTCATAGGAGACCGAGCATATTACGATGAGGCGCTTCAGTACGGCAAACAGGAACCGGTCACGCCGTGGATCGGCACAGATACTGCGCGTCACTATCAATGGTATCCGTTCCACAACTTTGGTCACTATGAACTCGCGAAGAATGCAAATCCGGACGACCGCAAACTCCTGATCGGATTTTACCGTCAGGGAATCGAAAAGGTGTGGAACAAGGCAAAGAACAATGCCTTCTATCGCGGCGTGCCGTTTATATGGTGCTCCAACAACTTGACAACATCCTTTGCCATTCAATGCTATCTGTACCGTCAACTCACCGGCGATGAAACGTTCATCGAACTTGAGCAGGCGTGTTTCGATTGGATCTTCGGACTCAATCCCTGGGGAACCAGCATGGTGTACGGTCTTCCTGCCGACCGGGACACGCCGACTGATCCGCATTCATCGTATACGGTACTGTACAACTATCCGATTAACGGTGGACTGGTCGATGGCCCCGTCTACACAGCAATATTTAACAACCTGTTAGGACTGGAACTTCACGAACCTGACGAGTATGCAGAGTTCCAATCCGACCTCGCGGTTTATCACGACGACTACGGCGATTACAGCACGAACGAACCAACTATGGACGGAACGGCATCGCTCGTTTATCTCCTCGCTGCAAAAGATCACGAGTCCCGGGAGGTGGGCAGGAAAAAAAAGTAATTGTTGACCCCTATGGGGCGATCGTCAGGGGTGACACGACAGAAAAAAGCATCTTCCTCGTATTCACCGGTGATGAATTTGCGGACGGAGGTGCGGTAATTCGCAGCGTGCTGCGGCAGCGCAATGTCAAAGCAGGGTTCTTCTTCACGGGCAACTTTTACGCTAACGATGAATTTGAACCGCTGATCAAAGACCTGCTTCAGGATGGGCATTATCTCGGCGCGCATTCTGACAAGCATTTGCTGTACTGCGACTGGTCCAAACGCGACAGCCTGCTGGTAACACGCCGTCAGTTCCGACGCGACCTGAAACGGAATTACAAGCGGATGGCGGAATTTGGGATTGATAAGAACGAAGCGAAGGTATTCCTGCCTCCGTACGAATGGTATAACGCCTCCGTTGTGAAGTGGACGCATGAGTTGGGACTCACCCTGGTGAACTTTACACCGGGAACTTTGTCGACTGCGGATTATACCTACCCTGATATGGGTACGCGGTACAGAAACTCGGATACGATTTTTCGATCCATTATGGACTACGAATCGAATGCGCGCATCGGAATGAATGGCTTCATATTGCTTGTGCATATCGGAACTGATCCGAGGCGAACCGACAAGTTCTACGATCGACTTGACCAGTTATTGGTGACTTTGATGGAAAAAGGTTATTCATTTAAACGGATCGATGAACTTGTCCCTGAAGGGACGGAATAATTTGATATCACAAAAAATTAGAGCGCATGGCAATTCTCGGTATCGACCTGGGTGGGACAAAGCTGGCCACCGCCGTGTTTTCGCTGGATGGCGAGATCATATTCAGCGAGTCAGTGGCACTGGGAAAGCGCAGGGATAAAGAGGTTGGCGCACTGATTACGGAGGCCGTGGCATCGCATTGTAAAAAAACAGACGTGAAGTCTATCGGCGTGTCGGTTCCCGGCATCAGCCGCCGGGAGACGGGAACCGTGTGGGCTCCGAACATTCCGGGATGGGATGACTATCCCCTGTTGAAAGAGCTCCAGGATGCGTGTCCCAACGTGCCCGTTATCATCGACAACGATCGCGCATGCTGTATCTCAGGAGAAATATGGCGAGGGAGTGCGAAGGATTGTAAAGATGCCATCTTTCTCGCAGTGGGCACGGGCATTGGCGCGGGCATACTTTCCGGAGGTCAAATCATACGTGGCGCGCACGATATCGCCGGCGCGGTTGGCTGGATGGCGCTCCAAAAGCCCTTTCTCATGAAATACATCTCCTACGGATGCTTTGAATACTATGCGTCCGGGGATGGAATTGCACGACTCGCCAGGGAGCTGCTCACGATCCGACAAGATTACAAAGGCATGCTACGCGTGAACCCTTCTGAACTGACGGCTCACCACGTGTTCGCTGCTTATGAAAAGCGTGATCCGCTGGCGATTACTGTGATCAGAGAATGCATTGAGTATTGGGGCATGGCTATAGCCAACCTCATCAGCATTTTCAATCCCGAAAAGATTATTCTCGGTGGCGGCGTGTTTGGACCTGCCGTGAAATTTATCCCGGAGATC
>QGUY01000144.1 GCA_003242315.1 Bacteroidota bacterium | reverse complement strand
GTACCTATACTGGTCTATCTGTTTGGGGTGAATCCAGTACTCTCCACCTCCTACTCCCTTTTCGTCGTTGGTCTGACAAGCCTGTTTGGCTCATACACTCACTTCAGACAGGGCAATGTTGATGGCAAGACTGCGGTGATCTTTGGACTGCCGTCCATCATCTCCGTCTACCTCACTAGAAAATTTGGTGTTCCAATGATCCCTGATCCTGTGTTTTTGCTCGGCGGTGTGACGGTCACGAAGGATACCTTCATACTCATCGTCTTCGCCATGCTGATGCTTATGGCGGCACTTTCCATGATCAGGAAAGGCAAGAAAGAAGTAACGGACTGCAAACAAATCCGCTACAATATTCCCCTGATCATAGGGGAAGGCGTTTTGGTCGGTGCGGTTACCGGGCTCGTCGGTGCTGGTGGAGGATTTCTCATCATACCCGCGCTGGTCGTCCTTGGAGGATTGTGCATGAAAAAGGCAGTAGGCACTTCCCTGCTCATCATCGCTTTGAAATCACTCATTGGCTTTACGGGCGATTTGGGCGCAGGCCTTCAGTTGGACATTCCCTTCATGCTCCTCTTTGCCGGCTTCGCAACGCTTGGCATTGTCCTTGGAACACTCATTTCCAAATACATTTCTAACGAGAAACTAAAACCGGCGTTTGGTTGGTTCGTGTTGGTGATGGGAGTCTTTATCATCAGCGAAGAAATGCTTTTGACAGCTTAAGTTGATTGATTCAATATGAAATATCTCAAATGGTTTATAGGAATCTTTGCAGGATCGGCGATTGGATTTGCGTATTGGCACTTCATTGGATGCAATTCGGGCGGATGCCCTATCACGTCTTCGCCGCTCAACAGCACCTTGTATGGAGCCCTGATGGGAATCCTCTTTGTCAGTTCGTTCCGACGCGGTACACCCGATACGGAGAGGAAGGACGAGGAGTGATCCTCAATTAGGGCAATCTTTTAAACAATCCTAAACATTAGTAAAACACCATGCTGGAAATTATTCGCCAGCCCTGGCCATGGTATGTGGCCGGGGCAGTGATCGGTCTTACCGTTCCCGCCTTGTTATTGCTTGGGAACAAGCACCTGGGGATCTCTTCCTCGCTCAGACACATTTGCTCTGCCTGCGTCCCGTCGAAGATCCCGTTCTTTAAATACGACTGGAAAAGAGAGGCCTGGAATCTGTTTTTCGTGGCCGGCATTCTCATAGGTGGCATCGTCGGCACGAGGTTTCTCAGCAATCCGGATCCCATAGTCGTTGCACCCGCAACGGTGAAAGACCTGGAAGCGCTAAACATTCAGGTAGACCATAACCTGCTGCCGGCATCGCTTTTTAGTGTCAACAACGTGTTGAGCCTGAAGGGTCTGATGTTTTTCATCGTGGGAGGCTTCCTCGTTGGCTTTGGAACGCGCTATGCCGGAGGCTGCACCTCAGGGCATTCGATCATGGGGCTCTCTACGTTGCAATGGCCGTCCCTGGTCGCTACATGCTGCTTCATGCTCGGCGGGTTTGCGATGGTACACCTACTCCTTCCGTGGATTATGTCATTCGTAAGTTAACGCACAGACAAAATGAAAAATCAAGAAGAAGAAATCCTTGTTGCGCCGCTTCATCCACCTCATCCGGTGGAATGTGAAGCGCCAAATGATCAGATAAAGGCTGAAAACCTGATCGTATCAAACTTGAAATACCTCGCGCTCGGCACATTGTTCGGCATTGTGCTCGTGAAGGCCGAAGTTATTTCGTGGTATCGGATACAGGAAATGTTCCGACTGCACTCCTTCCACATGTATGGAGTGATCGGAACGGCTGTTGTAGTCGGCGCGGTGTCCGTCTGGCTGATCAAAAAGTTCCGGATCAAGACGCTGCAGAAAGAAACGGTGGTATTTCACGAAAAAAAGTTTCACTGGGGAAATGTTTTTGGCGCCCTACTCTTCGGATTAGGCTGGGCCCTGACAGGCGCATGTCCCGGTCCAATCTACGCACAAATCGGGAGCGGCTTCTTCGCCGTCACGGTTACGCTTCTTGCCGCGATAGCTGGAACGTGGACTTACGGACTTTTGAGAGAGAGGCTACCCCATTAACCGTTCTGTGACCTTTATCACAGAATTGATCGAGGCAAATTGGTGTTTTTAATATCGGCTTGGCAATGATACAAGCATAGTGCTACAGTAACTAAAACTAACGGAACAATATGTTCAAACTATTTTCATCGAAACCCAAGGCCTATAAGGATTTGAATGGTGCGGAATTCAAGGAGGCATTCAACAACTGTACTAATGCGGTGCTGGTTGATGTTCGCACGGCCGGTGAATTTGCCTCTGGTTCCATACCGGGCGCAAAAAATCTCGACATCATGGCGCCTGACTTTCAAGAGAAAATTGCGGCTCTCGATAAGAATAAAGAATACTTCATTTTCTGCCGCAGCGGCAGCCGCAGTGCCGTGGCATGTCGCATGATGGCCGAACTGGGGCTCAATACTTATAACCTCAGAGAGGGTGTTCGTGGATGGCCGCGGTAAGATCGCAGCCGTGTAACAACAGTCACTGAACAGTACTTCTCAATTAATAATCTTTACTCAGATACTAAACGCATTAACCGATATGTACTTTCAACGTGTATACGATCAAGGCCTCGCACAGGCCAGCTACTTCATCGGATGTCAGCAATTGGGTGTCGCGCTCGTGATTGATCCCAAGCGTGATGTGGATACTTACCTGGAAATCGCCAGGCAGAATAGCATGCAGATCACGCATGTTGCTGAAACGCATATTCATGCCGACTTCCTGTCGGGAGCGAGAGAGCTCACCGCACTGACGGGTGCCAAACTATATCTTTCAGATGAAGGCGGACCTGATTGGCAGTACGAATTTGATCACGTTGGATTGAAAGATGGAGATGAATTTCGGGTTGGAAACCTGAAAATCGAAGTTATGCATACGCCGGGTCATACGCCGGAAAGCATCAGCTTCTTACTAACCGATCTCCCGGCTTCCGAGGAGCCTGTCATGATCTTTACCGGTGACTTTGTATTTGTTGGCGACATTGGCAGACCGGATCTCCTTGAAAAAGCTGCCGGCATGGTGGGCACTCAGGAAGTCGGGGCAAGGCAAATGTATCAGTCACTGAAACGGTTTGCCCAACTCCCGGATCACGTGCAGGTGTGGCCTGGTCACGGTGCGGGCTCGGCCTGCGGCAAGGCGCTCGGTGCAGTACCCAGCTCAACGGTCGGTTACGAGAAAATACGCAACTGGGCATTTCAATACGAGAATGACGAAGACGGCTTCGTCCGCTACCTGCTGGAAGGCCAACCCGAGCCACCGAAGTACTTTGCTATGATGAAGAAACTGAACAAACTCGACAGGCCGCTGTTGACCGAAGTTCCGAAACCAGAAAAGCTTTCTATCCCCCAGCTGAAGGATGCATTGAAGAAAGGCATTACGGTTGTCGACACCAGGTCAAAGACAGAATTCGCTGATGGTTTCATACCCGGAACGATCAATATTCAGGGAAACAATTCCTTTTCAACCTGGATGGGATGGTTTGTTTCCTACGAGAAGCCGTTCATCCTGATCGCTGAAGAATCACAGCTCGACGACCTCACGCGAAAACTCATGCGCATCGGCCTCGATAATATTATGGGATATGTCGATGGGGTTCAGGACTGGGTGGCCGAAGGTGGAAAACTCTCGAAAAGTAAAACTATCTCAATAGACGAATTCAAGAAAATTCTCAGCACCAATCACACCCAAATCATTGACCTTCGCGGTGCGACAGAATACACTGCCGGACACATTAAGGGCACAGAAAACCTATTTATCGGCACATTGACCGACAACCTCGATAAAATACGCAAGGATCAACAGGTGATCCTCCTTTGTCTATCGGGTGATCGTACGACGATCGGACACTCACTTCTGGTGCGGCATGGATTCCAGAATGTCAAGAGTTTTTCGGGAGGAGTGCGTGAATGGGTGACCGAGGGGAACGATCTCATCAACCTTTCATAAAATCCCATGAAAATCAGGTGTACGCTGCCCGATAATTTTTTTAACTTCGGTCAGCTAACCTGATTATCATGGCAACGATAACCCTCAACGTCAACGGAAAAAAGCGGGTCGTGGAAGCAGATCCGCAGACGCCCTTATTGTGGATTCTGCGCGACCACCTCGACCTGGTGGGAACAAAGTACGGTTGCGGCATAGCGCAATGCGGTGCATGTACCGTACATGTTGACGGCGTGGCGACACGCTCGTGCTCACTTCCCGTGTCGCAAATCGGCGACAAGGAAGTAACAACGATAGAGGGCCTTTCACAAAACGGCGATCATCCCGTTCAGAAGGCCTGGTTGGAACACGACGTCGCCCAATGCGGCTATTGCCAAGCCGGACAGATCATGACGGCTGCAGCGTTACTGAAGCGCAATCCCAACCCCACCGACGCAGATATTGAAGACGCCATGCATGGAAATATCTGCCGGTGTGCCACCTACCTGAGAATCCGGGCAGCGGTACGCACCGCCGCCAATTCAACCATCTAACCCTCTTTCTCATGACACGCGCAAAAACGACAATCAATAGAAGGTCTTTCCTCAAGGCTACTGCCATGGCCGGAGGCGGCCTCATGCTCAGCTTCAATTGGCTCGCGGCGTGCAAGGCACCATCGGGTGATGAGATGCTGGATATGCCGGATGAATGGTTCGACCTGAACAGCTACATCAAGATCGGCAATAACGGCGTGGTGACGCTGATGTCGCCTAACCCTGAATTTGGCTCGAATGTGAAGACGTCGATGCCTATGATCCTTGCCGACGAACTGGATGTCGACTGGAAGAAGGTTATCGTCGAACAAGCAGACTTCTACCCTGAGCGTTTCGACAGGCAGTTCACCGGCGGAAGCATGGGTATTCTCCTGGGATGGAAGCCCCTACGAACAGCAGGAGCAACGGCGCGTCAGATGCTCGTCAACGCTGCAGCGCAAAAATGGAATGTACCGGCAAGCGAAATAACAACTGAAGCAGGCGTCCTTTATCACAAAACAAGCGGTAAGAGCGCGGGATACGGAGAAATGGCGTCGCTTGCTGCCGAACTTCCTGTTCCGGAAGAGGTTGCGATGAAGCAGCTCAGCGATTTCAAAATCATTGGTACGTCAAGAAAAAATGTTGATGGTAAGAAGATAGTAACTGGTCAGCCGCTGTTCACGCTTGACTACAAGACCGAAGGCATGTTGATTGCCATGCCGATCCTTCCGCCTTTTGGCATGACGGTGAAATCCGTCGACGATTCGGCGGCTCGTGCCATGCCCGGAGTGAAGGATGTATTTACCATAAAAGTTCTCCCCGACGGTTACGAACAAAATGCGTTCGATACGATCAGCTTCCCTGAAATGGTTGTGGTGGTTGGTAATACTACGTGGGAAGTAATGAATGCAAAGAAGGCTGTCAAGGTAGAATGGCAATTGCTGGACGAGCGCGCCTTTGATGTGCAGTCGTGGGGTGGCAAGCAAAAGGTTGTCATGCCGAAAGGTCTCGAAAGCACATCCGCCCATCGTGCATGGATGGCGGAGGCAGCGCGCGGAAAGGCACAAGTCTTACGGCGAGACGGTAATCCTGAAGCGGCATTCAAAAGCGCCGCTAAGGTTCTCGAGCGGACGTACACGGCACCGCACCTCGCACATAACACCATGGAGCCTGTGAACTGCTTTGCTCATGTTACTGAAGACAAGGCCGAACTTTATGCTCCGATACAAGCTCCCGAATTTATACGACGTACGCTTGCAGCACGCCTGGGTATGCCGCAGGAGAACATTCATATCAGGTTAGCGCGTATGGGGGGCGGCTTTGGTCAAAGGGCATATGGCCACCACCTGGTGGAAGCTGCTGTCATTTCTCAAAAGGTCAAAGCGCCGGTTAAGCTCGTGTACACCCGCGAGGATGACATGACATACGGAATTTATCGCCCGACTTACACGGCAACGTACAGAGCTGCCCTCGATAAGGACGGCAACCTAATCGCGTTTCATGTACGCGGCGGTGGTATTCCGGAACACGCCGTACACGCAAACCGCTTTCCGGCAGGGGCAGTCGACAATTACCTGGCCGAAGGGTGGTCGTTGCCATCAAACATTACTATTGGCGCATTCCGCGCACCGCGGTCGAACTTCATCGCGGGTGCTGAACAATCCTTCCTCGACGAGTTGGCAGAACTTGCCGGAAAGGATCCCATCGACTTCCGCCTGGAGTTGCTGGAGCGGGCGAAAAAGAATCCCGTCGGCAAAGACAACGACTATGATCCGGATCGCTATGCTAGTGTGCTCAAGCTCGTCCGCGAAAAATCAAACTGGGATCAACCACCCTCCGGCGTTGGCCGCGGCGTAGCAGCTTACTTCTGTCACAATACCTATGTAGCGGAAGTTGTTGATATGCGCATGGAAGGCACTAATCCCGTGATTGAAAATGTCGTCGCGGCGGTCGACTGCGGGATTGTAGTGAATCCCGACGCAGCGCGGAACATGGGCGAAGGTGGTATCATCGACGGAATTGGCAATGCGTTGTTCGGAGAACTCACGTTCAAAGATGGCGTACCCGAAAAGAACAACTTCCATCAATATCGCATGATCCGCCAGAAGGAGACACCGCGCAACGTCGAAATACACTTCGTACAAAATGAGCACGATCCTACCGGCCTCGGCGAACCGCTCTTCCCTCCCATCTTCGCAGCCGTGGCGAACGCGCTATATCGGGCGACCGGGAAGCGATACTATGAACAGCCGTTCGCAAAGCACATTGCCGTGTCGCCGGCAATGATGTGAGGCAGTAAACGTGTTTAGGTGTTTACGTGTTTAGGTGCTTACGTGTTTACGTGTTTACGTTGGTGCGGCTAAACGATACTGCCCATAGTTTAGGAAGTGCTCTGGATGTGGGGAATTCCGCGGGTGGGTCCCTTTAGGGAAACAAAGGGCGCGCGGTGTGTGTACGTGTTTACGTGCTTACGTGTTACGTTGGCTGGGCGTTGAACGCTACCGCAAAAGCGCGAAGGCGCAAGGGCGCCTCTAATGTGTCTTGGGTCCTTTGCAGTAAAAAGGATTTGGGGTATCTTAGACCGGATGCTTTGCATTTCCCTAAACCTACATTCCCGTATGACGAGAAGAGTCCTTATCCTGCTTCTGGCTTGTCTTTGCGCCTGTCAGCAAACTGCACCGGAGACTGAGATTTCAACCGCGCTGCCCGAAGAGGTGAGTATGTCCAAAGCCGTGCTGCAGGACAAGATCAAAGGTGGTTGGGCTGGTCAGGTGATCGGTGTGACGTTCGGCGGTCCCACCGAATTCCGATTTAACGGAACGATGATCAACGACTACCAGCCTATTAGCTGGTATGACGGATACATTCGTAAGACCATGGAGGAAAACCCAGGGCTGTACGATGACCTTTATATGGACCTGACGTTTGTCGATGTCTTTGAACGGGAAGGTCTTGATGCACCCATTGAATCACACGCCAGGGCTTACGCTAACGCAGAATACATATTGTGGCATGCCAATCAGGCAGGTCGGTATAACATCCTTAACGGTATTATGCCTCCCGAATCAGGTCATTGGTTAAACAACCCGCATGCTGATGATATCGACTTCCAGATCGAGGCTGATTTTTCAGGATTGATGTCGCCGGGAATGCCGAACACCGCAGCCGCTATTGGCGACGGGATTGGTCACATCATGAATTATGGCGACGGATGGTATGGAGGTGTGTATGTTGGAGCCATGTATGCCCTCGCATTTGTGTCGGACGATATCCGCTTTGTCGTCACTGAAGCGCTGAAAGCCATTCCTGAGCAGAGCACTTTTTATCAATGCATCAACGATGTGATTCAGTGGCACAGGCAATATCCCAACGACTGGAAACAAACGTGGTTTGAAATTCAGAAAAAATGGTCTGATGAGGTCGGTTGTCCCGATGGTGTATTTGCCGCATTCAATATTGACGCAAAACTAAACGCCGCATACATCGCATTGGGCCTGCTTTACGGAAACGGCGACTTTACGCAAACCATGGAGATTTCTACCAGGGCTGGACAGGACTCGGACTGCAACCCTTCGTCCGCCGGTGGCATATTGGGCACTATGATCGGATACAGCAAGATTCCCGAGTACTGGAAAATGGGTCTGGCAGATGCTGAGGATATCGACTTCAAGTACACCACAATGTCGCTGAACGATGTTTATGCGATGGGATTCAAGCATGCCCTTCAGGTGATTGAGCGCAATGGCGGAACGGTTTCGGATGATTCCGTAACGATCAAGGTACAGCGGCCTGAACCCGTCCGGTTGGAGCAAAGTTTTGAAGGTCATTTCCCGGTTGAAAAAAGACCGATACATGAGGAGCTGAAGGATGAGTATACATTTGAGTTTGAGGGGATCGGATTTGTTCTCATGGGATCATCGGAGCCTGTCAAACAGTCGAGCCGGGACTACAGGGGCGAATATGCTGCCACGGCGGAATTGTACATCGACGGGCAGAAAGCAGAAACCGTGAAGCTCCCCGCAAGTTATATCAAGCGACGCCATGAACTCTTCTGGAAGTACCAGCTGTCACCGGGTAAGCACACCGTTCGAATTAAACAGATAGGAGCAAATCCGGAGTTCCGAGTAAGAATGACGCAACTCATAGTATATCAGGATAAGCCGGCAGCGGCGAGATGATTGAAATCAAAGGTTAACCTTTAATCCCCCATTGATGACAAAACCATCGACGGGAGCATAAATATCGCGGAACTCGGGATTCGTTACCGTACCGGTATAAATAGTGTCGAACCGTGTTTGTCGCGCATCGAGAAAGTTTTCGAAGTTGATGAACAGCGAAAATTTTTCCCACATGCGTTCGAGCATGAATCCGCAAATCCAGTAGTCCTTGCCGTACATCTCGTCTGTCAATCGCTGACGGCCAAAGTAGTATGCCTCAAGGCCAACCTTCCAGCGCTCTTCAACTTCGTACATCAGTACATTATTGATCCGGTGCCTGGCGGTCAAGGGATTCTGAAAAGTTGATACGCCGTCATGAATTCTTGTATCAGTATAGGTGTACCCAACGAACAATTTGAAGTCGCCATGCTCGAGCTTTACATTCGTCTCCGTTCCCCTGCTGTCAATAAACCCATCAATGTTCACGAACTCGTGGGACTCGCCAGACTCAGTAAGGACGAGCGGATCGTCCAGGTACGTGTAAAAAAACAGGTGGTTGATACTCAGCGCCACCTCGCCGAGCTCGGTCCGGTAGTTAAGGTCCCAGTTGGCCCCGTAGCTCCTTTCAAGCTCATGGCTATCCGGTGAAATTGGAAGGACATTTTCGTACTGCAGGCGCTCGCTCTCTTCAGTGAAGAAAGTTGGAGCCTTGTAGCCGAAGCCGCCACCTATGCGGGAACTAAACGCGGGACCTGCACGATAGAGCAGCGAGACACGTGGCAAGAATGCAAAACCGTAGTCGACCACGTGGTCGCCCCGAAGTCCCGCCTCCAATATCCACGCGTCGCTGAGGGAAAAGGTACTTTGCACAAAAGCACCGATTATCGTTTGGTCGTAATCCCTGAGCGGCGTAGTGCCGAAAGGATTTTCGGAAAAGTCATCTGTCCACAAATTGAAACCGGCGATCCATTCGATCCGGTCGCCGGTATGTACGATGTTGAGTTCCGAAAAAGAGCTGTTCTGAGTACCATCAAACCGATACCCCGGCGTTGTTATCACCCTGTCGAAGTGGTTAATACTATTCTTAAAGTTAAGCGATGTGAGACCACCGAACTTGTGCGTGACAGACACTTGTGTGGAGTAACGG
>QGUY01000434.1 GCA_003242315.1 Bacteroidota bacterium | reverse complement strand
GTCAATCTTATTTTGTTATTGTGCCTGAAAATGCCCTCTATTGATACTTGATTTATTGGGCATGTCAAACAACCGGGCAGCATGGTTAACAAAGATCGGCTGAGGGCGTACATCCTGACAACAATGGGGTATGTCCTTGGCATTGCCCTCCTCGCCAATTCGGCGTTGGTGATCTACCTGTACTATCTCCAGAGAATGTCAGACGAAGACCGGAATCGTGCGGAAATTGCCGAGCGATACATCCAAACGCTGCGTACAAACGCTGTGTATGCCGACTTCATCGCAAGGGAAGCGATGATCTTTAACGACGATCGCACCATCAATCGTTATGAGGAGACCGTCGGGGATGTTTCAAAAGCATTCGACAGTCTGACCTACAACCTCAGGAAGTACGGCTTTAACGAGACACTGCTGGGAAGATTGGAGATTTCCGTAAGCGATGCGCTCAAAAACCACCGGCAATTCCTGGATTCGTTCCTGTATCCTGACTCTGCAGCAGCCCGTCCAAGTCTTGCCACGTTTACATCAGCCTTTGATGCTGTGCAGCGCGACTTCTCATTGATTGAAGCCTACATCAATCAAATTAAGTCGGACAAATCCGGAAGCGGCTGGCTGTGGCTCGCCGTTCTTCTGCAGCTCGTTTTGCTTCTTTGTGTACCCGTGGCCTTTGGGTTGCCTCGGAGTGTATTAAGATTGAGGCGTCGTCTCGTGAATCTCAATCGCGCCATTGACGAAAGCAACCGGAAGTATGTCTTCGATTCGCTGGAAGAGGTGAATCTAGAAGATGAAGAAGCCGTTCGCACGCGGCTCCTGAATAACCTCAGGCAGGCAGCCACCTTCATTCAGGAAGTGGCCAGGAAAAACTACGATGTCCGTTGGGAGGGCATGAACGATACCAATCGCGATGTGAACCGCGACAACATTGCCGGTGAGTTGATCCAGATGCGGGAGTTGATGAAAAAGGTGAAGGAGGAAGACGACATCCGCATGTGGATGACCGAAGGGTTGTCAAAGTTCGGGGCGATTATCCAGAAGAACCAGCACGACATGCAATCGCTGGGTGACGCTTTCCTTTCTTCGGTCGTGAAATATCTCGATGCCAAGATCGGTGGACTGTTCATCATCGAAGAAGAGGAAGAAGAACCATACCTCGAGCTTAAGGCATGTTATGCTTATGAACGCAAGAAGTTCATTACGCAAAAGGTGGGAATTGGGCAGGGGCTGGTTGGGCAGACTTTCCTCGAACGCCAGACCGTACACCTCCGCGAAGTTCCGGCCGGATACGCGACAATTTCTTCCACGCTCGGAGAAGCGGACCCGAGATCGCTTGTACTCGTACCGTTGATCGCCAACGACAAGATCGAAGGCATCCTGGAATTGGCCTCACTTAACGACTTCAAACCCCATCACATCGAATTCCTGGAGAAGGTGGGTGAGAGCCTCGCCGCGTCATTGATTTCAGTGCGTTCCTCGGAACGGATGCGTATTCTGCTCCAAAACGCTCAGCAACAGGCCGAGGAAGTTCGCGCACAGGAGGAGGAGATGCGACAGAACATGGAGGAACTTGAAGCCACACAGGAACAAATGCACCGACAAGTAAACGAACTGAATCAGCTTCGGCATGAACTTGAGGTGGAGAAGTACCTGTTCAGTGCACTTATGAACAACATTCCGGAAGCGATATACTTCAAGGATCGCGATAGCCGTTTCATTCGCGTGAGCAAGCACCTTGCCACACACTTCGGGAAAGAACCGGAGGATTTGCTCGGCAAGTCGGACTTCGACTTCCAGGATGAAGTGCACGCACGCGAAGCGCTCGAAGACGAGCAGCAGATCATGCGAACCCGCTTGCCCAAGGTCGACTTTGTAGAGCGTGAAATCCTGAAAGACGGCTCTGAATTCTATGTGTCAACCACCAAGATGCCACTTGTTGACGCCCATGGCGAAGTAGTCGGAACCTTTGGCATATCCCGCGACGTCACAACCCTCAAACGGGCGGAAATGGAATTGCGGGAAATGCAGGAGAAAAGTCGTGCCCGCATCAGCGAACTGGAGGCCCGCCTTGCCGAAGCCGAAAGAAAGCTTGCGGAAGCTAAGGGTAACTAGCTACCAGTCTCGACCCGATTGCCGTGCTTTCTTTGAAAGTTGGAACGTGCGGGTGATGTTGAATCCGAAGTGGATGTCGCCGTCGAAGAAGTCCTCGTTTGTTTCCGCGACAAAAATCCGTTCCATCATTCCCAGTGTGTTTGTGAACACCAGCTGGAATACGTGGCCGCCCGTCTCGATGTCGATTCCGACACCGATGGCATCGTGATTAGGATTGCCTTCCTTCTCATTCAGGCGCGCGTAGTATTCGAGGTGCAGGGACACACTGCGTGTCAATCGTGCCCTGCCCCCTATGCCCAACGCGACGAGGTCGTTGACAAACAGATCCTGATCGACTGCATTGCGATGTACAAGGATGGGTGCGAGTTGTAATGAGAAACCGGATGAAATTTTTCGTGCCAGACGCCCCTGA
>QGUY01000143.1 GCA_003242315.1 Bacteroidota bacterium | reverse complement strand
GCTTAGATCTTCGTCGTAGCGAATCGCGTTTTCGGTGACAGGCTGCGTGAAGCTTGGCCATCCGGTGCCGGATTCAAATTTCGTTTCAGAGTCGAACAGCAGGGTACCGCAACATACACAGGCGTATCGTCCCGGCTCATGCGCTTCGCAGTATTCGCCCGTAAAGGGGCGTTCGGTACCCTTTCTTCGTGTGATGTGATAGACATCCGGCGGGAGGAGGCTTCGCCACTCGTCGTCCGTTTTGATCACTTTCTTGTCTGGCTCAGGATTTCCTTCTTTTGCGTATCGCAAAACATCGCTCCATCTCATAATCGTCAGGGGTCATTCCGCTATTACGGGCCTGTTGACGATGGAGTGTGCGGTTGCTTCCATGATCACGAAGGCGCTTTCCGCCATTCGGTTTTCCGTATCGAGCGTTGGGTTGATTTCGACAATTTCCCAGGCACAAACCCGGGGATCGCGAGCCAACGCGGCGCTGAGCGCCTTCGCCTCGTCTACCGTCAGCCCATTCGGAACTGGCGTTCCCGTTCCCGAAGAGACACGGCTGTCGATACTGTCGACATCGAGCGAGATGTAGATGAGGTCGCAGTGCGACAACATTTCCAGCGCACGCTGGGCCATCACAACAGGTCCCAGTTTCTTAACCTCTTCGGTCTCGATAAAGTTTATGTTGTACTTGTTGACGAGGTAGTTTTCCGGTTTTTCCAGGTCGCGGACCGCGATATACACGATGTCTTCGGGCAAAATCTTTGGACCCGGGGTTCCCACGTTCTTGATCTGTTCCCAATACTCAACTGTCTCACCGCGTGGGTCGTTCACCTTACATTCAAGGTTGTCGATGCCGCAGGCCATGGCAAGCGGCATACCGTGCATGTTGCCCGTCTGTGTGGTGTATGGCGTATGGATATCGGCATGGGCGTCGATCCAGATCACGCCCAGACGTTTCTTGGGATACGCCTTTCGGATACCGCAGATGGTGCCGTATGCCGTGCTGTGATCGCCCGCGATCACCAGTGGGAAGTATTCATCCAGTATAGTCTCGTACACTTCAAGGCAAACCCGTTCTTCCATGATAAGCACGCCGTCAATGAATTTGGCGTAAGCATGTCGGGCGCCGTCGTAAAGCAGTTCATTTACGTCTTCAACCTCTACCAGTTCGTATTGTTTGAAGAAGTCGGAGTTCAGGTCCAGGCTGGCAATCTTCAGCGCTTCCACCCCCAGGCTGGCGCCGCGCGTACCTGCACCGATCTCGGACTTAACGGATATGATCTTTATTTCTTTCATAAAAAATTCCAAGGTCAAAAACGAAAGGACAATGGCTTCAGTTACGGACTGAAAGACAGCCCGGCCTCCGGGGGCAAGAGGTCAAGAATCGGCCCGTGAAAGGTTCAATGCCATTTGTACCAACGCCTTTTGGGAGTATTGCAAAGATGGCAAATTTATCACAATATTGCACTCCCTTTGGAGGGGCGTTTGTACGATGGTTCAGCAACTCAACCGGCCGGGGCGTTGTTACCTGATCGACTTAAACGAATTCCTGGCATCACATGAAGAGTTATCGGGAGCTGATTGAGCAGACCTTTGAGTTTCCGCAGAAGGAATTCAAGGTTCGGGATCACGAGTTGTTGTTCAATGACGTGCCCCTCATGGATATCATCCGTCAGTACGGCACGCCGCTGAAGCTTACTTACCTTCCACGCATCAGCGAAAACATTCGGTTTGTTCAGGCTACCTTCAACAACGCGCTTGAACGCTTCCGTTACAACGGAACCTATACATACGCCTACTGTACGAAGTCGTCGCACTTTTCCTTCGTTCTCGAAGAGGCGCTTCGCAACGACGTCCATATCGAGACATCATCGGCGTTCGATATTCCTATTATCCGAAGCCTGGTGAAGAAGGGTCGCGTCACTAAAGACACGTACATTCTCTGCAACGGCTTCAAGATGCCGCTGTACACCCAGTATATCACCGAGCTTCTCAACGAAGGATTTCACAACTGCATACCCATCCTCGATAAGATGGGTGAGTTCGACGTCTATGAGCGCGACGTGAAGGGAAATTACAAAGTCGGCATCCGCGTAGCGGCCGACGAAGAGCCGAAGTTCGAGTTTTACACCTCGCGACTCGGCATCCGATACAGCGACATCACGCCTTTTTACAAGGAACGCATCGCGCCCAGCCAGAAGGCGGAACTCAAAATGCTGCATTTCTTCATCAACACCGGCATCAAAGACACCGCCTATTATTGGAGCGAACTAAGCCGCTTTATCTTCAAGTATTGCGAACTGCGAAAGATCTGCGACACGCTGGATTCGATTGACATCGGCGGCGGATTCCCCATTAAGACATCCTTGACGTTCCAATACGACTACAAATACATGATTGAGCAGATCGTTGAGAACATCAAGTGGATCTGCGATAAGAGCAACGTACCCGTACCAAACATCTTCACCGAGTTCGGCAGCTATACCGTTGGCGAAAGCGGCGCTCTTCTCTACCAGGTCATTGACCAGAAGCTGCAAAACGATAAGGAGTTGTGGTACATGATCGATGGCTCGTTTATTACCCACCTGCCGGATGCCTGGGGTCTTAACCAGAAGTACGTGTTGCTCGCAATAAACAAGTGGGACGATCCTTATCACAAGGTCAACATGGGCGGCCTCACCTGCGACAGCATGGATTACTACAACTCAGAGGCCCACACCGGCGAGGTGTTCCTGCCCATGATCAACGACGACGAGCCCCTTTACATAGGCTTTTTCCACACCGGAGCATACCAGGAGTCGCTCGGCGGCTATGGCGGTATCCAGCACTGCCTCATTCCGGCTCCCAAGCACGTCCTGATCAACCGCAATGAAGACGGCGAGGTCGTCACTGAACTTTTTGCTCCTGAACAAACCGCCGAAAGCATGCTGAAAGTGCTCGGTTATATAGACCGGGACGGCTGCGGCGGAGCCTGAAAAACACCCCATTTTAGAACGTACCGCAGGGCATGCGCAACAGGGCGGGATTTTGTGCGAAATCCCTTCACGTTTCGGGCGAATTGCGCTAAATTCATTCTCATACCCGCCTGACTGCACCAAACGAGACCACTTATGAAGTGTCCGTATTGCATGTCCGCCCACCAACCAGAGCCCATGCTACGGACGGTATTGTCAACCTAAAACATACCACCATGAAAGTCTATGATGATAAACACATTAAAAACATTGTCCTGCTGGGGGCGCCCAAAACCGGCAAAACCCTTCTTGCCGAGGACATGATTTACGAAGCCGGGATCATACACCGCAGAGGTACCATCGAAGGCAGGAATACCGTTTCGGATTACCACGAAATTGAACAGGAACGGGGAAACTCAGTTTTCGCCACCCCGCTGCACACGGAGTGGCGCGATTACAAGATCAACATTATCGATACACCAGGTTTTGACGACTTCGCGGGAGAAATGATCTCCTCCATCCGCGTGGCCGACACCTGTGTTATGGTCATCAATGCACAACACGGCGTGGAAGTCGGCACCGAACTGATCTGGAACTACATTGAAAACTTCGACAAGCCTGTCATCTTCGCCATAAACCAACTCGATCACCCAAAGTCATCTTACGACAGTGCGCTAAGCTCTCTGCGGGAGCGTTTTGGTAACGCCATTACACAGATGCAGTACCCGGTAAACCAGGGTGAAGGCTTCGACTGCATCATCGACCTGCTGAAAATGGTCATGTACAAATTCCCGCCGGAAGGCGGCAAGCCGCAAAAACTGCCCATTCCGCAGTCGGAAATCGAAGAGGCCACCATGCTGCACAACGAACTCGTCGAAAAAGCAGCGGAAAACGATGAGCAGCTGATGGAGAAATATTTTGAGAAGGGAACCCTGGACGAGGATGAAATGCGGGAAGGATTGAAGCTTGGAATGATCAACCGGGACGTCTTCCCTGTCTTCTGCATGTCGGCGAAGAAGAATATGGGCAGCGGCCGAATGATGGGTTTCATCGACAACGTAGCGCCGTCGCCGCGCGAGGCGCGTCCGGAGATTACGGTAGACGGTAAGGAAATCCCATTCGACCCGGAAAAGCCAACAGTGTTGTTTGTGTTCAAGTCGCATCTCGAACCCAACCTGGGCAAACTGTCATACTTCAAGGTCATTTCTGGTGAAGTCACGACGAATTCCGAACTCATCAATAGTCAGACCGGCGCTGTGGAACGCTTTCACCAGCTGTTCATAATGGATGGCAAGAATCGCAATCCGGTAGACAAGCTTGTGGCTGGAGATATTGGAGCGACTGTCAAACTGAAGGATACGTACACCAATCAAACCCTGCACGCCAGAGGCTTTGACGTTGCCGTTGCGCCGATCGAGTTCCCAGAACCAAGAATCCGGACGGCGATCATCGCACACAGCAAGAACGACGATGAGAAAATCGGTGAGGTTCTCAGCAAGATTCACCAGGAAGATCCGACGTTGAATGTCGAGTATGCCCGCGAGCTCAAGCAGCTGATCTTAAGCGGTCAGGGCGAACAGCACCTTTCCGTTTGCAAATGGTATCTGGACAATGTGTACAAAATCGGGGCAGACTTTGTGTCGCCTCGCATTTCGTACAGGGAAACAATCCGGAAGTCGGCCACCGCATCGTATCGGCACAAGAAACAATCCGGCGGCGCGGGACAGTTTGCTGAGGTTCACTTGAGAGTAGAGCCTTACGTGGAGGGAATGCCCGAACCTACAGGGGTGAGCATTCGCGGCAAGGAAGAAATTGACCTCGACTGGGGTGGGAAGCTGGTGTTTTACAATTGCATCGTTGGCGGTGTCATCGATCAGCGGTTCATCCCCTCCATCCTGAAGGGTGTGATGGAGAAGATGGAAGAAGGCCCGATCACGGGTTCATTCGTGCGGGACGTGCGGGTTATTGTCTTCGATGGCAAGATGCACCCCGTCGACTCCAACGACATTTCCTTCAAGATAGCCGGCATGATGGCATTCCGCGAAGCCTTCTTGAAAGCAGAACCGCAGCTACTGGAGCCTATTTACGATGTCGAGATCAACGTACCCGAAGAAATGCTCGGCGACGTCATGGCAGACCTGCAAACGCGAAGGTCAATTATCCTGGGAATGGATTCGCGCGGAACGGTACAAGTCATCAAAGCGCGAACACCTCTTGCGGAACTGGATCGCTATACCACGACATTGCGTTCGCTCACACAGGGAAGGGCATCGTTCCGGCAAAAGTTTGCTGAGTTTGCTCCTATATCGTTCGACCTTCAGCAAAAACTTGCTAGGGAGTTCCACGAGGTCGAAATGGCTTAGGAAGCGTTTTTTTGGCACATGGAACGCGGTGTGTATCAACACACCGGGGGATAGATACGCTCTGAAATTCCGTATCGTCAGGGCGGCGTAATCGATTGCTAAAATCGGGACATTTCATAGATTTGTCGTCCGCCCCGGCCGTATGAGCAACGCTATCGTCATAATCCCTACCTTCAACGAGCGTGACAATATTGTTGCCATTGTCGACGCCGTCTTTGCCCAGCCCAAGGACTTCGACATCCTGGTCATCGACGATGGCTCACCGGACGGCACAGGAGAGCTGGTGAAGAAAATGCAGGGCGACTACAACACGCCAACGCAAATGCGACTTCATCTCATCGAACGCAAGGGAAAAATGGGACTCGGCACGGCATACCTCACCGGATTCCAGTATGCGATCGAACGGGGATACGAGTATATCCTCGAAATGGACGCCGACTTCTCTCACGATCCGAAAGACCTCCCCGCCCTGTACCTCCAATGCGCTGAGTTTGGATATGATGTTGCTATCGGCTCGCGATACGCGACCGGAGTGAACGTGGTCAACTGGCCTATTGGCAGAGTGTTGCTGTCATATTTCGCAAGTACCTACGTAAGGCTTATCACCGGCATGCCGATACGGGATACGACTGCGGGTTTTGTTTGCTACCGCAGGGAAGTTTTGCAGACCATTCCCCTCGACCGTGTGCGTTTCGTAGGCTATGCATTCCAGATCGAAATGAAATTCCTCGCCTGGAAATACGGCTTCCGCCTCTGCGAAGTACCCATCATCTTCACCGAACGCGTCCGCGGCGTGTCTAAAATGTCTGCCGGGATCTTCAAGGAAGCGTTTTTTGGTGTGCTGCAGATGACGATCAAGAGCTGGTTTAAGAAATATATTCCAGCTGTGGAGTAACCCTTCGACAGGCTCAGGGACCACCCTTCGACAAGCTCAGGAATCACCCTTCGACAGGCTCAGGAACCACCCTTCGGCAGGCTCAGGGGCCGGACATCTCCAAAACCAACGAGTGATTCGAATAACGGCGCCTGAGCTTGTCGAAGGCACCAAGGCACTTGCCAAAGATCCCATCAACCGCTACCGGACCCTGAGCCTGTCGAAAGGGTCAATCAAAACGTATCGCCTTAATCGGATTGATCCTGGAAATAATCATCGTCGGGAGCAGCAGCACCGTGGCGACAACAACGAAGGTGATGGCGTTCAAAGCCAGTACAATTTCCCAATGCCAGGAGATCGGAACTTCACTCATGTAGTAGTCGGCAGCGTTGAGCGTGATGATCCGGAAACGATCCTGGATGTAACACAAACCGAGACCAACGAGGTTGCCGAGCATGAGACCTTTTAACAACAGGCTTATTCCACCGTACACAAATACCGATCGGATAAAGCGATCCGACGCGCCGACAGCTTTCAGCAATCCGATCATTTGCGTTCGCTCCATCACGAGGATAAGGATGATGGAGATCATGTTCACGCACACCACGGTGAGGATGATGACGAGGAGAATGTTTACCTGACGGCTGACGAGGTCCAGCCATTCGAACACCTGGATGAAACGGTCGCGTACGCGTTCAATGTTTAGGTCGTAGTCGAGCCGCTCGGCGATGGCATACCCGGCGGGATCGATCAGCTGTGCATTCGAAGCAAAGACTTCAAGTCCACCGCAAATGCTGTCAGCCCAATTGTTAAGCCGTTGGATGAGGCGGATATCTCCGATAATATGATGTGCGTCGAAGTATTCTGACAGATTCGTTTCATAGATGCCTGTTACTTTCAGCCGACGGAAGCGGGGAGGATCCTGAAAGAAGTGGACAATGAGGTCGTCGCCAACACCAGCGTTCAGTTTGTTTGCAATGATCTTGCTGATGACGATTTCATTGGCGTATCCGGAATCCGGAAGATGGATAAACGAGCCTTCTACCATGTTTTCCTGAAAGAGTTTCTGGTCGAAACGCTTACCCACACCTTTCAGCAATACACCGAGCACCTCCTCTTTGGTTTTTATGAGTCCCGCCTTGACAGCGAACTCCTGCACGTGTCGCACATAAGGGAATTCGTCAGGCTTCGTGAACAGCGGGATGTTGTAATCCATGGGTGCGCCTTCCGGCGAGTTGTTGGTGGTAAACCGTGTAACGAGGAGATGCCCGCTGAAACCATATATCTTGTTCTGTACGGTTTCCTGAAATCCTTTCAGGATGAGGAAAGACACGATGAGCGCGGCAAGACCAATGCCGATGCTGAACACAGCGATCTTGTGAATGGCCGATGAAAAACCGCGGCGCTGTTCGCGGCTTATTCTCCGCGCAATGAAATACGATAGGTTCAATTAATTGTTATCTTTCCGTCGGACTATGCAAAATAGGATTTGGAAACTGAACGACCAACACATCCTCTAACTACAAACGTTCCCCGATGAGCCGGCTTATTTTGATCGCAATCTGTCTGTCTTGGCTTGTTCAGTGCGCTGACCGCCGCCCGGTAACCACACCGGAAGAGCCGCCGAAGCTGGAGGTTGGCGCTGTGCAATTCGATCGCTATCTGCCGTTGCTTGAGGGAAAACGTGTGGCACTTGTTGTGAACCACACGTCATTAGCAGGTGACGTGCACCTTGCAGATACCCTGAAATCCCGGGGTGTCAATCTCGTAAAGATCTTCGCACCTGAACATGGATTTCGTGGGACAGCCGATCCGGGCGAACATATCGAAGACGGTGTCGACCGCAAGCTTGGATTGCCCGTCGTGTCGCTCTACGGAAACAACCGCAAGCCAACATCCGAGCAACTGACTGATGTCGACGTTGCTGTATTTGACATCCAGGATGTCGGCACGCGATTTTATACATACATCAGCACGCTGCACTACGTTATGGAAGCGTGTGCTGAAAACGGCAAAAAGGTTATCGTGCTTGACCGGCCAAATCCGAATTCCTACGTCGACGGTCCGGTACTCGACACGGCGTTCCGATCGTTTGTAGGCATGCATCCCATTCCGGTGGTGCATGGGCTCACGGTGGGAGAACTTGCCAGGATGATCAATGGTGAAGGATGGCTTGCAGGTGGACGCACGTGTGAACTTGAAGTTATTCCCGTCAATGGTTGGTCACGTAACGATTTTTATTCGTGTCCCGTCCGCCCCTCTCCTAATCTCCCCAACGATCAGGCCATCAGGCTTTATCCTTCGTTGTGCTTCTTTGAAGGCACTGTCATCAGTGTGGGACGCGGTACGCAGACACCGTTCCAGGTTATCGGAAATCCGCTGCTCGTCGGTATGGAATATCATTTCACGCCCGTGAGCATAGAAGGCATGATGAAGAACCCACCATTCGAAAACCAGGTTTGCTACGGATTAGACCTTCGAAATGTACCCGTTGAGCGGCGATTGAACCTTCAGTATGTCATTGACATGTACAAGGCGTATCCCGATAAGGAGAATTTTTTCACAAGATATTTCAATACCCTGGCGGGAACGGATCAGCTTCGCAAGCAAATCGAAGATGGTCTTTCAGAGGCAGAGATCAGAGAGAGTTGGAAGGAGGGGTTGGAGAGGTATGTGGAGATGCGGGAGAAGTATCTGATTTATCAGTAGGCAGTGGTCGTCCCGTGAGGGACGAAATGTTTGTCGATTCAGAAATTACGAGTAACGACGTTCACCGCCAAGGCGCAAGGGCGCAACCGAGCGCAAAGGTTTGGTTCTTTGCGAACTTTGCGCCCTCGCGTCTTTGCGGTGAAAGAGGTTAGGCGTAGCCAAATGAGATGACCAAAAAAGAGAAAGTCGACGACATCATCCGAATCCTGGAAAAGCTGATTCCCGATCCACCTATCCCCCTGGATCACAAGGACGGCTATACCTTGCTCATAGCGGTACTGTTATCCGCACAGTGCACCGATGAGCGCGTGAACAAGACAACGCCCATCCTATTCAACCGCGCTGACAATCCTTACGACATGATCAAAATGTCTGTGGATGAAATTCGCGAAATCATAAAGCCTTGTGGACTGTCCCCGATGAAATCGAAGGGCATTTACGGCCTCTCGAAGATTCTGGTGGAAAAGTATGGTGGTCAAATTCCGGACACCTTTGAAGAACTGGAGGCACTACCTGGGGTAGGTCACAAAACTGCTTCGGTAGTCATGACCCAGTGGTTCGGAAAGCCCGCCTTTCCCGTCGACACCCACATACATCGACTTGCGTATCGATGGGGACTGTCGGATGGTAAGAGCGTTGCCCAAACAGAACGCGACCTCAAACGGCTGATTCCGGAAGAGAAATGGAAGACCTTTCACCTGCAGATGATCTACTTCGGCCGAAAGTATTGTCCGGCGCGAAGCCACGATTGGAAGAAGTGTCCGGTTTGTTCGAAGTATATGAGGAGAGAACTTAGGGGGAAGGAGGGAGTTGCAAGAAGCAAGAAGTAAGTAGTGAGAAGTGGGTGGCCCTTCGACAGGCTCAGGAGCCGATAATTAGTAATCGATGGGTTCGTGCCGCGCCGGGCCCCTTTAGGGAATTAGGGGCGTGCGCCGGGGAAATATC
>QGUY01000142.1 GCA_003242315.1 Bacteroidota bacterium | reverse complement strand
CGATTCATCACGATCCCGACAAACGCGTACCGACATGTTCCTCATTAATCTCGGTCCTGACGAAAATGGAATTCCCCGATTTGAAGACCGGGCAAGAGAACTTGGAGTGGCCGACTCAAGTTACTCAACACTGGCAGCATTTTTTGATTACGACCTGGATGGCGACCTCGACCTGTACCTCCTCACCAACGCCATAGAAAACTACACACGCAACGCACCGATTGGCCAACGCACAGACGGAACCGGAAAGAGCGTTGACAGACTATACCGCAACGAAACACGGGAAGGTGGATCGATGAGATTTACCGACGTTTCAGCCGAAGCCGGCATCCTTGCAGAAGGATGGGGCCTCGGAATTGTAATCAACGATTTCAACGAAGACGGATGGCCTGATGTATACTGCGCTAACGACTTCCTGTCATCTGACCATCTATACATTAACCAGGGCGACGGCACCTTCCGCGACGAAATCAGCGCCTACATGAACCACCAGGAATTTAATGGGATGGGAGCAGATATGGCCGACCTTAACAACGACGGATTCAACGATCTTGTCGTGCTCGACATGATGCCGGATGATAACCTCCGTCAGAAGACGATGTTCTCTGGAACAGGTTATGACCGATTCATGAAAAGCCTCGCGATGAACTATCAGCCGCAGTACATACGCAACGTGCTGCAACGAAACAACGGCAACTTCACATTCAGCGACATTGGCTACCAGAGTGGAATCTACGCTACCGACTGGAGCTGGGCCACGTTGCTGGCCGATTTTGACAACGACGGACTCCGCGACATCTTTATCACAAACGGTTATCCCAAAGATGTCACGAACATGGACTTCGTCTCATACAGCAAAGACGCTTCCATGTTCGGAACAGACGAACTTAAAAAGAAAAACGCCATTAAGGCTATCCGCGACCTGACGGGCGTGTTTAAACCAGACTTCCTCTTTCACAACAAGGGCAACTTTCAATTCGAAAACGTATCCGCAAAGTGGGGACTTGACAAACCATCATATGCAACCGGTGCGGCATACGCAGACCTTGACAACGATGGTGACCTCGATCTCATCACGAACAACCTCAATGAACCGGCGCGTATTTACGAGAACACAATCAATCCTTCCGCCGGGAAAGGAGCTGCTTTCCTCCGTATACAATTCAATGGACCGTCAGGCAACCCACACGGTATTGGTTCAAAGGTGTGGGTACATGCCAATGGTCAATCCTGCTACGGGGAGCAATACATTCAACGCGGTTATCTTTCGAGTGTTGAGCCGATCATGCATTTCGGACTCGGCACGGCGAGAAGCATAGACTCCGTCGTCATCGTATGGCCGAATGGCTTGAAGGAAGTTATCGGTCCTGTCGAAGTCAATAAGATCATTACTGCCGATCACAAAAACGCAAAGAATAGATATCAACCTGCCCCCCGTCCAACCCCACTCTTTACCGTGGGGTCACCGGCGCCAGGACTGATTCAACCAGAGCGCGATTTTGTGGACTACAAACACGGACAGGCCACGCTTCCACATAAGTTCTCCAGACTCGGACCATGTCTGTCGGTTGGCGACATGAACGGCGATGGACTGGATGATTTCGTTATCGGGGGACCGGCGAACCAGAGCGCAAAGTTATTCTTCAGCATGCCCGGGGGCGGATACCGGATCGATTCTCTGGAAAGCAAGACGTCGGAAGATGTGGGCGTCCTTCTGTTCGATGCGGATAACGATGGAGACCTTGACCTCTATTGCGTTAGCGGAAGCAGCGAGTTCGGTACCAATGTGGAGCACTATCAGGATCGACTGTACAAGAACGACGGCAAGGGAAAGTTCACGCTGCATCAGGAAGCATTGCCGAAAATTGAAAGCAGCGGAAGCTGCGCCATTGCCGGCGATTTCGACAACGATGGCGATTTGGATCTTTTTGTGGGAGGGCGTGTAGTGCCGATGTCCTATCCTTTTTCACCCCGTAGCTACCTTTTAAGAAACGACGGACACGGCAACTTTGAAGATGTGACGCGGTCCGTAAGTGTTGGACTGGATTCAGTGGGCATGGTGACGAGCGCACTGTTCACCGATACGGACAACGATGGATGGGCCGAGCTCATCGTCGCAGGCGAATGGATGCCCATCACCATTTTCAAGAATGACAATGGTCATTTCACAAAATCAAAAACACTTAAGACAGGCTGGTGGTACAGTCTTGCGTCAGGCGACTTTGATAACGATGGGGATATCGATTTCCTTGCGGGTAACATGGGGCTAAACTCCTTTCTGCAGATTCGTGAAAACGAACCGGTGTCGATTTATGCGAAGGACTTTGATGCTAACGGGTCGGTGGATCCTTTCATTTCAAAATACATCAATGGAAAAGAGTACCCGGTTCATTACCGGGAAACCATGACCAGCCAAATTGCCAGCCTGCGGAAACTCCTCCGAACGTACGAACAGTACGGAAGGCTGGAGATGGGTCAGATACTCGACTTCCTGGGAAGGGATGGAATGATCGTCATACGAGCAGACTGCTTTGAATCAAGTTACATAGAGAACCTTGGCAACGGTGAATTTGAATTACATCCCCTGCCATCAGAAATACAAGTCAGCCCCATCAACAGCATATCAGTTACTGATCTTAACAACGACGGCAACCTCGACTTCCTCGCCGTCGGTAACTCTTTTTCCGAGGAAACCCTCTGGGGATTCTTTGATGCGGGAATCGGTGTATGCGCCCTCGGCAATGGCGATGGCACATTCACTCTAATCCCACCAGCCAGGAGTGGCTTCTGCGTAAGAACCGACGCCAAAGCGATAGGCGAGGTCAGGTCGGGCACGACACGGACCTGGATCGTTACCTCCAACAGTGCTCCGCTGATGTCTTTTACACTCGGACAGGAAAGATTGATGCCCGTAGCCAAGCTTTCTATACCCGATTTAGGGATTTAATACCAACACTGCCCGCTGCCCTACTGCGTACCATTGCGTATAGCACACTGCTGACCTGCCCCTTGCCGCTAATTATTTAGAAATGTTCTAAATAATTTGTCAGATTGGAGTTTGAACATTAGACTTGCACCGCTATTTAGAATTAGTCTAATGAAACGAGTTACTATACTCTTACTTCTGGCCTGGCAGGGGACTGCCTGGGCGCAAACGACGGGAACGGTGGCCGGAACAGTGCGAACTTCGGATGGAACACCGGCAGAATACGTGAACATCAGCATCGAAGGGACGTCGAAGGGAAGCGTGGCGGACCGCCGGGGGAGCTTTGAGATCAGGAATCTCACACCGGGGAACTATACCGTGGTAGCCTCCTATGTGGGACTGGAAACCCAGCGGCAAACAGTTAGCGTAAGAGCAGGTGAGACAACTACTGTCGACTTTATACTGGCCGAAAGTTCGGAACGCCTGCAGGAAGTTGTCGTCTCCAGCGGCCGCGCTAACATCGAAAGCGCCTACGTCGCCAGGGTACCGCTCAAAAATCTGGAAAACCCCCAGGCCTATAATACAGTTACCGCGGATCTCCTGAAGGAGCAAGCCATCACCAACTTTGACGATGCGTTGAAAAACGTGCCGGGCATCCACAAACTTTGGGAGTCCACCGGCCGCGCCTATGGCGATGGTGCCTCGTACTACGCGCTACGAGGTTTTGAAGCACAGGCTACGATGATCAACGGCCTCGCCGGCCTCACCAGCGGAAGCCTCGATCCTGCCAACATTGAAAGAATTGAAGTAATCAAAGGTCCCAGCGGCACGCTGTTCGGCGGAAGCCTGGTTTCCTATGGTGGCCTGGTAAACACCGTCACCAAAAAACCGTACTCCGGATTCGGTGGCGAGATTGCTTATACCGCCGGTAGCTTCGGCCTGAATCGCGTTGCAGCCGATATCAACACTCCTTTGAAAGACGACGACTTGCTTCTTCGCGTCAACACTGCTTATCAATCCGAGAACAGCTTCCAGGACGCAGGTTTCCGCAATTCGTTCTTCATCGCTCCAACACTTGCTTACAAGGCTAGTGAAAGGTTGTCATTCCTTTTCGTTACGGAGTTCATGCAGGAAGAAAGAACCAACCCCACCATGTTGTTTCTTGGTCGCAGCACACCCCTGCAATTTGCCAACCTTCAGGAGTTGAACTACAATCCTAAGTTGTCGCTTACCAGCAACGACCTATCGCTGAAAAATCCCAGATACTACCTGCAGGGACAAGTGAACTACAAACTCTCTGACAAGTGGACTTCTCAGACAGTCCTTTCAAGAGGACTTACGAAAGCTGACGGGTACTACTCCTATCTCTATGACAATGAGAATGGCTTAGGCGAGTTCAGCCTATGGATCAGCGATCAGCAAGGTCAGATTGTTACATCGCACATTCAGCAAAACTTCATCGGCGACTTTGTCATAGGCAACATGCGAAACCGCGTCGTAGCGGGACTCGACTACTTCAGCCGCAACATCATCGACAACAGCACAGGTTATGCATGGGTGCACAACGTAACGCCTCAGGGTGAAGTAAACTACATCTATCCCTACTCAGGCGAGGAAGTCGGCCCCAACTATCTGACGCGTGCATCGATCGACAATCTTCTCGCCTCGACAGGGAGGAGCAGCAGCAATTCAAAAGACGCAGCGTACAGCGCGTATGTGTCTGACATACTTAATGTGACACCGAACCTGCTGGTAATGGCAAGTCTGCGCGTCGATTACTTCGACACGGAAGGTGACATCCTAACGGAAGATGACGACTACGACCAGACCGCGTTATCACCTAAGTTCGGGCTCCTGTATCAAATCCTGCCCGACCGTCTGTCGCTTTTCGCGAACTACATGAACGGCTTCAAGAACGTCGGACCGCAGACAGTTGCAGATCCGGACGGTCAGAACCCCAGGATCAAAACCTTTGAACCGGAGCATGCCAACCAGGTTGAAATAGGTATTAAAACGAACCTGTTCTCCGAGCGTCTCAACGCCACGGTAAGCTACTACGATATCAAAGTATCAAACCTGGTTACAGGTGACCCTGATAACATCAACAACAGCTTGCAAGGCGGCGAAGTGATGAGCAGGGGCTTTGAAATCGACCTTCAGGCGCGTCCCTTGGATGGGCTAAGCCTCATCGCGGGTTACAGCCACAACGAAAGTGAAGTGCTCGAAGGCGACGAAGGCAATGTCTGGCTGGAAACTGGTCGCAGACCTATCTACTCCGGACCGAGCGACTTGTTTAACGTATGGGCTACGTACTCCTTTGGTCTGGGACCTCTGCGTGGCCTTGGATTTGGGATCGGTGGGAACTACGTTGGAGAGTTGAATATCCTGGACAGCAAGGTGACTGGCACGTTCACGCTGCCATCCTACACCATTCTGAACGCGACGCTATTCTATGACACGCCACGCTTCCGGGCGGCGATCAATGTCAACAACATAACCGATAAAGAATATTACACCGGCTATTCAACGATTAACCCGCAAAAGCCGAGAAATGCGGTTGTAAGCCTGGCGTACAAATTCTGACGAATGTCGTTGCGAAAAGCGATAGGAAAAATACACCTCTGGCTCGGACTGGCGTCCGGGCCGGTGGTGTTTGTGGTAGCGATCACGGGGTGTTTGTATGCCTTTCAAAAGGAAATACAAGATTGGACACAGCCGTTCAGGTTTGTTGAAAGGCAATCTGCCCCGTTTTTACCTCCCTCTGTATTAAAGGACGTAGCGGAAAAAGAACTTCCCAACCGACACATTCACGCAGTTCAATATCTCGGACCGGATCGCGCCGCACAGGTAATCTTCTACAATCCCGATCCCGAGTATTACTATCTCGTCTACGTTAATCCTTACACTGCAGAAGTGCTTGCCGTAAAGGATATGGCGCGCGATTTCTTCGCGATCGTTCTTGATGGCCACTTTTACCTTTGGCTTCCACCCCATATCGGCCAACCGCTCATTGCAAGCGCCACTCTGGTGTTTGTCGTCATGCTGATTTCAGGTATCGTGATGTGGTGGCCGCGTAAAAAGAAACACATGCGCCAGCGCTTCTCCATCCGCTGGAGTGCAAAATGGAAACGCATAAACTACGACCTCCACAACGTCCTTGGGTTTTACGCCTGGGCGGTGGCGATCCTGCTGGCTTGTACTGGTCTGGTGTGGGGCTTTCAATGGTGGGCAAATGGCTTGTATCAGGCTGCCGGCGGAGAGAAGTCGTTGATCTATTCAGAACCCGCATCTGACACAACACAAGTATATCCGGCTAATGCGCCCGCCATCGACAAGGTGTTCGCGATAATGCAGCAGGAGTATCCCAACGCGCGGACTATCGAAGTCCACATCCCTGTGACCGCTGCATCACCCGTTAGCGCCAACGCCAATCCAGACGATGAAACGTACTGGCAACTGGACTATCGTTACTATGATCAGTATACCCTTCAAGAATTGCCAGTGGATCACATTTATGGAAGATACGATGAGGCATCCGTCGCAGACAAACTCCTTCGTATGAACTACGACATACACACGGGTGCTATTCTCGGTCTGCCGGGGAAATTTTTAGTGTTCTTCGCTAGTTTGCTCTGTGCCAGCCTTCCCATAACCGGTTTCATGATTTGGTGGGGACGAAAAAACAAAAAGAAGCGTTCCCCCGAAACACTCCGAAATTCAGAGCCCAAGACTGAAAGGTACCGACCGAAACAACAGGTAATACTGGAAAAGGTGGAGGACATCTAGCGGTCTCTTTTCCAACGTGAGGACTATTGGGCTAGCCGGTAGCCGACAGTTGCCAGGAAATTCCCGAAAAAAACGCACAAAATACACGAAGGGAGAGGGATGTAGTGTGCGATTGTGTATCTTAATGGCATCTGAAACTCTCTGTGGCAGGGTCCCTCTCGATGAAGAACAGAAGATCAGACGTCATATCGGACGCATTTTTTTCTCTGGCCAGGATCGCAACGATCGTACTGTGTCCCCTGTTTCCCGTTGTGTTCACCAATGCTCAGGAGGTATTTACGGTTGACACGCTGAAGAAACTCAGCATCGAGGATCTGTTGCAAATGGAGGTCACTTCCGTGTCACGTCGGGCGGAACCGTTGTCGTCTGCTCCTGCCGCCATTCAGGTTATAACCCATGAGGACATCCGTCGATCCGGAGCTACGAGCATTCCCGAAGCGCTTCGACTCGCCGGCAATATCCAGATTGCTCAAAAGAGTGCCCATAGTTGGGCCATTAGCACGCGCGGCTTTAACACGGATCTCGCGAACAAGTTGCTCGTACTGATTGATGGCCGAACGGTTTATACACCGTTGTTTTCCGGTGTGCAGTGGGACCGACAGGATTACCTGCTGGAAGATATAGAACGAATTGAAGTCATCAGCGGTCCCGGTGGAACCCTTTGGGGCGCCAATGCAGTCAATGGTGTTATCAACATTATTACCCGAGGCGCCAGCCAGACCCAGGGCCTGTATGCCGAGGCAGGCGGAGGTACGGAGTTGCGTAGTTTCGTCGGAGCACGATATGGTGGAATGGCTGGTGACAATGTCGCCTACCGCGTGTATGGTAAATTTTTTGACCGCGACGATGCCATGCTTCCAGAGGGTGGCGGCGCGTCGGACAGCTGGAATTTCGGGCAAGCAGGCTTTAAGATCGAAGTGGGGCCTTCATCAAATTTGTTCACATTTCAGGGAGACTACTATCAAGGTGACCTTGGGCTGACGACAGGTGACGATCTGAAAGCCAGCGGTGGAAATTTCCTGGCCCTCTGGAACAAGCGCATCTCCGACCGGTCAGCGATACGCTTGCGTGTCTATTTTGACCATACATGGCTGGATCAGGCGGTCCCGCCCACCGTTGGTGAAGGGGATATACAAGTCGCGCCTGGTGGCACACTTAAAGATAACCTCAACACGTACGATATCGACTTCCACCACACACTCGACGCTGGCGAACGTCATCAGGTAGTCTGGGGATTCGGATTACGCCACACTCACAATGATATCACGAATTCACCAGCCCTCGCTTTTGTTCCTGAAGAACTTGACCGCGACCTGTACAGCGCATTCTTTCAGGACAAGATTTCCTTAACAGACGCCGCCTCCTTTACTATCGGGACCAAGGTGGAACACAACGACTACACCGGTTTCGAGTTCGAACCCAGTGCGCGCTTTCAGTACAATCTCAAGCATAGCCAAATGCTGTGGGCAGCCGTATCTCGTGCGGTTAGAATGCCTTCGCGCGTCGACAGGCATATCAGGCTCCCCGCACCCAACCTGGCTCCCTTTGTAGAAAACCTGCTCATTGGTGGCGAAGATTTCCGTTCAGAAGTGGTTATCGCCTATGAAGCGGGTTATCGTGCCCAAATTGCTTCAACGCTCTTTGGTTCTTTTTCACTGTTCTACAATGACTATGATCACCTGAGAAGTACATCACTGAGTCCCCCGGACCCCATCTTCCAATTGCCGTTCCCATTTTACTACGACAACAACCTTGAAGGCGCATCCTACGGAATTGAACTCACGCTCACGTGGCAGGCGCTGGATTGGTGGAAGCTGCAGACATCATACAACTACTTTGAAAGCGACATCCGCGTGAAATCAGGCAAGGAAGACTTCAACAACGCGCTCAATGAAACGGCCGATCCCAAGCATCGTTTCTCAGTACGGTCGTCGATGGAGCTGGGCCAGAAAGTCGAGCTCGACGCAGGATATCGATGGATCGACGAGTTTACATACAACAGATCAAGCGTGGCAGAAACATTCCCGAGCTATCACGAACTTGAAGTCTGCCTGAATTGGCGACTCTCACCTGCCTTGCGCCTGTCCGTCGCGGGGCAAAATCTACTGCATGACGAGCATGAAGAATATCCGATCTCCGGAAGCAATCGGAGCATTAATATTCAACGCAACGTTTACGGCAAACTCGCGGTCCGGCTACCTTGACCGCTCTTCTTTACCCACGATCCAAGGATAAACCCGGCGATTGTCAGTGACGCTACAACATATCCTCCTGTAATCCACGCCAGACCGTAGGGTTCACCTGCAAACATGTTGCTGTTCATGGTGTGCAAGTGATGGATCGTAAAGGCCGTAAGAAATCCTATTCCAGCAGCGTGAATTCCGGTGGCTCCGAGTCTTGCGAGCAACCATGCCAGAAAGTAAACCGAAGCAATAATGGCCACCGCGTTCATGATCCAGGGACCCAAGTCGCCCGAATCCTCCTGCATGGACGCATCGTCCAACCCAACCATCGCCATCCATTGTTTGGCAAACAGAATTCCTTACCAAAGAAAGCCAATGGCGTGCATCACGATGATGGACACCCAAACGGCAAGGTGATTGATTCTGAAATTATTCATAGTGAGGGGTTTGTGTGTAGTCGCGCGAAAGGGTAAGTAAGAGAAAGTTAGCGAAAAGCAGAGACTATCAAAACACCCCTTAATGGCCCTCGGTTACCGCTTCCACTCCTTCTTCGCGTTTAGGAGTACCTGTGTACGAACGGCCTGGTGTATGCTTGCATTGATTTCATAACCGACCATCAGGACGATCGTGATGAGTTGCATCCACACCATGAGTGCGATCAGGACACCGATGGATCCATACAGCTTATTGTATGTACCGAAGTTGGTGATGTAAAATGAAAAGCCGTATGTCACCGCAATGCATAGTACGGTCGCAACGGAGGAGCCTGCGGAAAAGAAGCGCCAGTTGTAGTGAATAGCTGGTCCGAAATAATAGATCAGGGCGATTGCAATGAAGAACACGATAAAGATGACGACAAACCGTAGTATCAGCAACAGGTACACGGTGTAGCTGTCGAGATTGATCCATTCAAATCCGGAAAGTTTACCAGTAGCATAGTCGAGGGCGACTTGACAAATACAAACCAGAATGAAACCAGGGCTAATACCAAAA
>QGUY01000141.1 GCA_003242315.1 Bacteroidota bacterium | reverse complement strand
TGCGCGCGCTATGAGCGTGGCCGATGTTTGGGATATCGCCCGCTTGGGAATCTCAATGACGGTGGCCATGTAGAACGCCGTTGTGTATATCGCGTTGGCGGCATACCCTGCGAGCGCCGCCACCATCTGGCTGTCGAGTTTTCCTATGAGTATCATGGATCCGCTTGTGACTAGACTTAAAGCGCTGTAAGAAAAGATTTCTCTTTTCCGTGGCGCCGTCAGCGAGCGAAACGTGAGGCCGGAGCCGAGATGGCCCCCGGCGGCAAGGTAGATAATCAGTGAAGCAAGTGCCACCAGGTAGATGACGACGGTGCCGGTTAGCACCTGTTCAAAGTTGATCGTGCCGAGGAAATACAACGTGACGAGCAGGGCTTGCAGCAGGCGAAGGCATACTTCACGAACGAGGCTGGGGAACACAAGCTTCATCAGCGCGCGGGAGTAGTATTCCAGCAGCGTCATTACCATGACGATGAACGTCAGGACCAGGATCAACGTGGTGTAATTGGCGATGGTTGCCGCGTTGTCGGAATAAAAGCTCATCAGCGGTTCGCGGAAGGCGAGGATGAGCAGGAGAAAGATGCCATATCCACACAGGGAGAGAAGCAGAATGAGGTTGACGAATCCATGGCCCTTGTCCTGGTATGTTGTGAAATGCGGGAGGAATCGCAGGATCGTCTGGGCCAGGCCGCCCTGGGCGAAAGGTGCCAGAAGCAGCGCCGCGTCCACGATGGTGCGAAGCAGCCCGATCTGTTCCGGTTCAAGGAACCGGGGATAGAGGTAAAGCAAGTTCACATAACCGATGACAACCCCGGCGTAGGAAACGACCGAGGTGAAAATACTTTGCCTGATTGCTTGTCCCATGGGTTATGTTACTGCAGAAAATGGGATTTACTGGGGAGTGGGTGATATGAACAAGATTAGTGAAAAAAATATGGATTTGTGCGGACACAGTGCCGTGTGTATGTACTGTGTGTTCAACCACGATGAATCCCGGGAGATTTTTCTGACCATGAAAAAATCATTTTTTTCAGGTCAAAAGTATTAATCGGGTGGCTATTTTAAGTTTATTTATTAAGTAATTTTGACGAGCAGTCCCTGCTAACCCTGAGACCTTCTTGATATGATTTGGATTACTGGGATATTGAGCCTTTGCGCCGTCGGTCTGGCTGCCTGGGCGTTCCATTCCCGGCGTAAAGTGATGAATCATATACGCGAACTCGAGCAGGAAAACCAACGCCTGCGCAACGAGAACATCACCATCGGTATTGAAGCACAGGAGAAAGAAAGGCGTGACATCGGTCAGGATATGCACGATGAACTGGGATCGTTGTTGCTGACCATGAAGATGAATCTCGGTCTGATTGAAAAACAGGGTCTCTTCATATTTGAATCCAACGATGCGCTCAAAGAGCTGAAGTATGCGCTGGACAGTGCAATCGAATACGTTAAGAGTGTATCGCGCATTACATCGCCGTCGTTCCTCGAAAATTTCGGGCTCAGCCGTGCCGTAACGCAGATGGTGAAACGCATCAATTCCTCGTGTGTAGCGCGGGTTGAGTTCACCGAGAATGGCAACCCATTTACCCTGGGGAAGGACAAGCAGTTGCACATTTTCCGCATTATCCAGGAGGTGATCAATAACTCTCTGCGCTACGCGTCACCGTGGCGCATTCACGTGATATTGAACTGGCAGGATGATGGCCTGACGGTAGAGATTAAGGATGATGGCTACAATTACCGTTTTTCAGAAAAGTATCAATCGGCCGGACTTGGCCTCAACAACATCCTGAGCCGCGCTGAAATGATCGGTGCGGAGTTCACCAATGAAGGACTTCCGGAAGGCAACATGGCGCGATTGCGTCTGCCACTGGAGGTATCAATGAGCAGCGACGAGGTGCAATAAGTCTGCCGAACTGACGTCACATGAAGCGTTCTTCGAAAATCCGGGTTTACCTGGCGGATGATCACATGCTCTTCCGCAAGGGACTCATTCGCCTGATTCAATCTTTCAGGCGCATCGGGGAAATACGTGAGGCATCGAACGGCAAAGAACTTATCCGAATGATCCAGGAATCGCCACCCGACGTCGCACTTGTCGATCTGCACATGCCCGTGATGGGTGGAGAGGAAGTTTGTGAGTGGATAGAAAAGAACAGGCCCGAAGTCAAGGTGGTGATGCTCACCATGGAAGACGCCGAAGAATATATCCAGCAACTCATCAGCCTGGGCGCCCACGCGTATCTTTCAAAGGGTGCGCCCCCGGAAGAAGTGGAGAAGGCGATCTATGCGGTTGTCGACAAAGACTTCTATCACAACGAACTTGTTATGCGCGCTTTGCGCAACTTTACGATACAGGTAAACCGCGTTCGGCGTGATGCCCCTCAATTCACAAAACGTGAACTCGATATCATTCGGCTCATCTGTGAAGAATACACAATGAAGGAGATCGCGGGTCGCCTTGATCTCAGTGAGAGTACCGTGCAAAATCAACGCGCGGCAATCATGGATAAGATGGCTGTTAAGAATACCGCCGGACTGGTGAAGTTTGCGTTTACAAAAGGGCTCGTAAAATGACAACAGATGGCTCTATGGATCAACCCCGGATACGACCGGAGGCAGGTGAAACTTTTACACACGTGTTTTCGTTCAGCCAGGCAGATGTCGCGATTTGCGGAAGTAACGGGCGATGTGAATCCAGTGCATCTCGACCCGGCTTACGCAGCGACAACACCCTTTCGTAAACCGATACTGCACGGCTTCCTTTCTGCCAGCGTTTTTTCCAAAGTTTTTGGTACCATATTTCCCGGACACGGCACGATCTACGTGTCGCAGGAAATGTCTTTCAAGCGTCCTATGTATCCGGGTGAGCGCTATACGGCGACGTTTACCATCGGGAGACTGACGCGGCGAAAGGTACGCTCATTATTGAAGCCAGAGTCACCGATGAAAGAGGCAAGGTGTGTATTGAAGGGGTGGGAAAGATGATAAACGAAGCCGTCTTCAATTCCTAGGCGACGAAAGGTAGGATCAATGGCTCCCTTGCCGGGTGTACAAAGAAGCAATCCCTGACACCATCGTCCTTTTGACGTTGGATGGATTTCACTTGTAGCAGTTTACCGTTCACGTGATTGTAAAAGTGATAGCCGCGAGCTCCCATAATTTCCTCTAATTCGGATTCGATCTTGTCATAAAGCGTTTCGCAGATGACTATGGGCTTGCGGTCTAACACTTCTTTGCTTTCGGCCAGGATTAAATTCTCAGTGCCTTCGGTATCTATTTTGATGATATCAGGGAAGGGTTCGCCGGTTTCATGGAGGAATTTGTCAAGCGTGACAACGGGCACCTCTACTTTCTTCATCGTCCTTCCTTCCTTGTACTCCTTCAGATTGCTTATCGCCAGCAGGTTGTGCTCGAGGTACCTATACTTGTGATGGGTTGCTTCCAGGAACTCAGTTGTGCCATTGGCATTACTTAGCGCGACCTTGTATGGATGAACCCTATCCTCTAAATGGTTAATCCTGATGTTTTCTTCCAGGTAGTGAAATGGGCCGCTGGCAGGTTCAAATGACACAACGCGAATGTTGGGATTTACAGTTGCTGCAATCAACGAGTAATATCCGGCATGGGCGCCGATGTCGCAAAAGCATGTACAATGCCGGATGAGTTGCTCGAAGATGGCCGTGTACTCCATTGCGTACGGCCCCTTCCAGAATACCATCTGTGTAGTGTAGTTGGTTTGGTTGGTCTTGAATTTGAAACTTCCCTCTTTAAGTCCGATCGTAAGCGTACCTGATGGTGGGATTCTAACGCCTGAGGGTAACAACGGCATCAGCGCCTTGTTTATATTCCTGACAACGCGGTTGATGAACGGATGATAGATTATGGCGTACAGAAGCTGCTTCACGACCGTTCAGGTTTAAAACAAATAGTAGTGTCAAACAATCCTGTCGTCGTTGTCACGCATGGCCAGTCTCGCAGTGCGTCAAAGATCGGCGCGTAGCGACGCCGGTCCGAGTTATCCAATACCAGAATGCCGCCATCTTTTAGTTTTGGTATGGCGTTGAGCGTGCACTCCACGCGCGCCCTCCCGTCAATGAGTATGAAATCGAAGTGATTGTCAGGAAATGTCTTCACGAAAGAGTAATAGTCCCGATACTCGGATCTGATTTGGAATTGTGGATGCATCGCCGACAGCGTCGGAAATTCGTCTTCTGAACCAACGGAACGGCCATTGTGCGGCGGAATGCAACGATAATCGACGTTGGTTATGCCACGCTCCTTCAGCTTCTTGGCAACGATCTGGTACCAGTGGTCATTGTGCTCCACGCTCGTCAGCTGTTTGACACGCGATGCGATGAAAAGCGTGCTGTTTCCGCTGCCGTATTCAAGTCCCACCATCTCGGGGGTCAACAGTTGTTCCAGCGTCACGATGGCTGCCTGGGTAATCCATGGCGTCTCGCCCTTGCGCCATCTGAATATTTTGTAGTTGACCTTCAACAGCGGCCGCAAAAAGCGATACCACAGATACTGAAATGAGAATGATTTCGATGCAAGGTAATTGCGCTTAATGAATCGTGGAGATTCAGCGATTCTTTTTGCTATTTCGAGTCCGTCAACGCTGGCCATCGTCAGGTAAGAGGTTCCGATATAGCGCAATGAGATTTTCCTGCGATGCTTCCCATTTTAAAGGTCCGTGAACCGTGGCCTGTACGCCATTGAATCCCAACTGCTTTCGTAAGTCAGTGTTGGCGAATAGCTGTAGAATCTTCTCGCTGCAGTCTTTGGCATTGTCGGCCTCGAAAACCAGGCCCGACTTTGTTTGTTCTACTATTCGTTTTAATGGTGCACTCGAACTGACGAGCACGGGGCGACCTACCATCATCGCTTCGAACAACTTGTGCGGTACAGTATTGTCGGTGTGGGGATTCGATTTGTGGGGGATAACGTTCACGTCCGTTAGGCTCATGAACGAATAGAACTTCTCGAAAGGCTGCCTGCCAAAGAAATGCACCTTTTCATCAAGGTTCAGTTCTTTAACCTGCTGCCTGAGTCTGTTCATGACAGTATCACGGCCACTTCCAACGATGGCCAACGCTATGGGATACTCCCTGAGATATCGCATCGCCTCGATCACTGTGTCGACACCGCGATGTGGGCCAATGTTTCCGGAGTAGGTAACCACAAACTTGCCGGATAAAGGAGCATAGACATCCTCAAACACAGGCTGTTTCAGAAAGTCGAGTTCTTCCGTGTTCGTCACCACCGTGATCTTTTCTGGAGTGACGCCATACTCTTCGACAAGTCGGTTTTTCATCTCCTCCACGACTGCGATAACGTGATCGCATTCTTTCACGGCCTTGCGCTCAATATTGACCCAGCGACCCGGGTTCATGAACAATGCATTCTTGATTTGGGCGATGGGATTTTTCTTCCACGCAAACCAGGCGCGAAGTGCCTCGGGATAGTTTTCGTGAAAGTCGCATATCACTGGAATCTTCTGAGTATTTCGCGCGTGTAACGCGGTACCCACAAGAGGAAGATCATGGACGTGCAGAACGCCTATTTCATTTTGCCTGACCCACGCGCTGATTGCCTTTCTAAATCGCGGATGAGGTCGTTGCATTGACATGATAACGTCCCAGAAGGCGAGTTCAACGTCATTTGTACCTGCGAATATCCTCGTCACGGAAATACCATCGACCATTTCGTGCTCACCTTCTCCCTGTCGTCGCAGGCATAGCAGATGCACACGGAAGCCTGCACTCAAAAGAGCGAGGGCTTCTTTCCTCACCCGCATGTCTGCGGGGTAGGGTGCGTTGAGGAGCATGCCGACTGCCAATGGTTTCATACGATCAGTGCAGTAAAGAAAAGTAATTTTTCAATAAACATGAGCCATTGGCGACCTTGAGGGCGATGGCGTGGGGGATCTTGCCGTCGGCGCTCTGTATGATCATGACGGTGGGTTTATGTATGGCGCCCTGTACACTTTCAACCGTTGGGGAACGCCTGTTTACACCACCTCAAACTATGAGAACAACTGGAGTGGCGAGGGTCTTTCGTCCGGAGAATACTATCATCGGGTGTTTTCAGATTCCTGCGGTGAGGAAGTAAAGGGATGGATCCACGTGATACGATGATTCACAATCCTTTCACCCTCGACTGGTTCTCGCGCACAAACGCTTCCCAGCTTCGTGGACGTGACTTCGACTGTCCATTTTGAAAGTGATGGCACACAGCTACCGCCAGCGCATCGGTGGCGTCAAGCAACCTGGGAACTTCACTGATTCTGAAAAGGCTCATAAGCATTTTTGCCACCTGTTCCTTGGAAGCATTGCCATTGCCCGTTACGGATTGCTTCACTTTGCGCGGTGCATATTCGGTGATGGGTACTTCTCGGAACAACGCAGCTGACATTGCAACACCCTGGGCTCTGCCCAGCTTTAGCATCGACTGAACATTTTTTCCGTGAAACGGGGCCTCCAAAGCTACTTCATCAGGATGGTATTCATCCAGCAGACCCAGTACTCTATCGAATATCTCCTTTAACTTGAGCTCGTGATTGGCTAACCTGCTCAGGCGGAATACACCGAACTGAAGGACCTTCACTTCGGTGGAGCGGACGCGGATAATCCCATAGCCCATAATGTTGGTACCAGGGTCCAATCCCAGGATTATTTTCTCCTTAACAACGCGGCTCACGGCGTCAAGTTAAGTCAGTACGACCAAATTTCCGAAATTGTCACTCGGATGCTTGCAGTGCTCACATCCGTAGCCATTTTATACTTCATTTTCCTTTTCCTGCTGAGAAAAGGATGGAAGATGGCTTTGCGGCAACGCGACGTCCTCCGCACGATCGATCCTCAAACCGTCACGGTTGTCATCGCCGCACGCAACGAAGCTTCAAACATGGCGTCCATCCTCGGCGACCTTGAACGACAGAGCGTACAGAACTTTCAGGTTATAGTGGTCGACGATCACTCTGATGACGACACCATGGTCATTGCTCGAAGGTTTTCTGAAAACACTACGTACGATCTCGAAGTAGTGTCCCTGGAATCAACATCCGGTAAAAAAGGAGCTATCACGGCCGGCGTTCACCGCGCAAGGGGGGAGATAATCGTCACCACCGACGCTGATTGCAGGGTAGGACCACATTGGATCGAAAGCATGACAGCCTCGTTTGAACCACACGTGAAGCTTGTATCGGGTGGCGTGCGGCTAGGTCCCGCTATATCGGTCACTGCACAACTCCAGGCAGCGGAGTTTGCCAGCCTCATCGGTGTGGGTGCGTCGACCATCGGGCTTGGCCATCCTGTCATGTGCAACGGCGCGAACATGGCTTTTCGTCGCGATGCCTTCCTGGAAGTTGGAGGCTATTCCGGAAACGATCACATCGCCTCCGGCGATGATGTCTTTCTGCTGCAAAAAATCCATCACCGTTATCCGGGATCGGTAGTCTTCTGCCCGTACCCTGATGCAGTTGTCGAAACGTCGGCAGTGCCGTGGCGACAATTTGTCAATCAGCGTATTCGATGGGGGGCAAAATGGAAATACGCAACGTCATTTTTCACTCGGGCGATGGCGTTGTTCGTCGGCTGCGTACACTTGTCATGGATTTTGCTGGTACCCACCTTGGTCGGCACCGGCACCGTAGTCGAGCCGGTCATCCTCCTGTTCATTAAAGCATTGCTTGAAATGGTGTATTTGCGGAAAGTGCATCGTTTTACCGGTGTCAAATGGCGGTGGCAAATCTTTTTCCTTCTTCAGATCATCTATTCAGCATACATAGTCGTTGTGGGCGGTCTGGCCAATTTTAAAACGCCGGCATGGAAGGGACGAAAAATCGGTCGTGCGGTTGTGGAAATACACTCCTGATTGGCGGATAACCGTTAAATTTACCGCATGTCAGAACTGACCCTTAAGAATAAATACGAAATCAAGGAACTCGAGCTAAACGCCTTGCTGGAAGTGACGGAGGCGATCAACAGCAATGTGCCCGAGGAATCACTCTATAAAATATACAACTTCACGCTGAGGTCGAACCTGAGCATTCGGAAGCTGGCCCTCTTCGTTCTGGATGAGAAGTGGAACTGTAAGGTAAATTTTGGCACCACAACCAATTTCTTTGCCGTAGAGCTACCCGACTACTTCAAAACATTAAACGGCATCTCGAGCCTTAAACCAAACGAAAATTCCGAGTTTTCAGAATTTGATATTGTTATACCTGTAGCGCATAAGCGAAATAATCTGGCAATTGCTTTTGTGGGAGGCATTTATGCTGATGAATCGCGATATGAAAGCGAAGATGCGCTGCGTTTTATTCAGGCGCTCAGCAACATTATCATCGTTGCTATAGAAAACAAGAAGCTGGCCAGAAAGCAACTCGAACAGGAAGCCCTTCGCAAAGAGCTTGAGATTGCCAGCGACGTCCAACAGTTCCTCTTCCCGGAACGGCTGCCGTATACCGACAGATTGAAACTGGAGGCTAGTTACCTGCCTCACGACCGGATAGGAGGGGACTACTATGACTATGTCCCTATCAACAAAAACCAGTTTCTCATTTGCGTTGCCGACGTAAGTGGTAAAGGAATACCCGCTGCGCTGATGATGTCGAACTTTCAGGCGTCTCTTCGGACATTGCTTCGACAAACGCCCAACCTTACTGACATCATAGAGGCGTTAAACTACCAGGTACTTGAGAACGCGAAAGGTGAGAAGTTTATCACCTTCTTCGCTGCGATATACGATCTCCACCTCAAGACCATGGTCTATGTCAACGCCGGGCACAATCCGCCATTCCTCATTGACAGAAAGAACGGTCTGAGGTTCCTCGAAGAAGGGTCCACCGTACTGGGAGCATTGCACCCGCTTCCGTTTATTAACGAAGGGTTTATTACCGATCTTGACGACTTTCTCCTCTTCTGCTATACGGACGGTCTTACCGAAACGCTTAATGAAGCCGGCGCAGAATACGGACAGGATTCTTTGGTCCGGTACTTCCAGCAGAAAGACGTTCTTGATCGTGACCTGAAGACGATCCACCAGGATCTTATCGTTGCGCTCGACTGCTTCAAGGGACGCAACAGCTATCACGACGACATTACCATGCTTTCGTGCCGGGTGGAATGATACCGCACAGAACGCCTTTCATCCTGCCCCTGCTGTACCCAACCCTTCAATGGCGCTTACCCGCTGAGGGCAAGCACCTCTACCTTACGTTCGACGATGGGCCGGTTCCGGGACCTACAGAATTTGTTCTGGAAACCCTTGCCCGAAATGATGTAATAGCGACGTTTTTCTGCATCGGCGAAAATATTGAACGTCATACGGACCTTTTTCGCAGAGTAGTAGGTGAGGGTCACGTTGCCGGCAACCACACGCACCATCATCGTAACGGGTGGCGGACAGAAAGCAATGCCTATCTTGATGACATCCGAAGATGTGACCTCGCCTTACGTCTGGCCTCATCGATGAAAAGGGAGGCGCCATTCCGTCCGCCATACGGACGCATAACACGTGCGCAAATCCGTGCGCTTGGATCCCGACCTGTTATCATGTGGGATGTATTGTCGCTCGACTATGATCGTCGCCTTGCACCGGACCGCTGTCTGCGGAATACACTACGCGCCATCCGGCCCGGTTCGATCATTGTGTATCACGACAGCTACAAGGCGGAACGAAATCTGATGTATGGGCTTCCGAGATTGATCGACGAATGCCTGAACCAGGGGTACACGTTTAAAACCATTCCGGTGTGACGCGGCGGGTATTGATTGCCCCACTGGACTGGGGTCTGGGTCATGCTACACGCTGTATACCACTGATAAGACAGCTTATCGCAAAAGGCTGCGAAGTGGTAATCGCCGGAAGCGGGGCGTCTTTGCAACTTCTTCGCGGTGAATTCCCCCGACTGCCTTTTGCGGAA
>QGUY01000433.1 GCA_003242315.1 Bacteroidota bacterium | reverse complement strand
GGGGTTGGGCCGACATGCCCGGCGCAGGCGGTGGGGGAGGCTTTGGTGGAGGTGCGGTAGCGTTCTTCCGAGCCGTTCTCCGACCCGGTGTTGATGTTGTTTTTGAACAAACAAATTTCAAAGGACAATTGCGAGCCGCTGATGTCGTCATTACAGGCGAGGGAAAAATTGATCATCAGACGCTTTCAGGAAAGGTTGTAGCCGGGGTAGCGCGGCTGGCGAAGGGTTATGGCAAATTGCTGATCGGAGTGGCTGGAGTAAACGAGTTGTCATCCCCTGAATTGGAAGATCTTCATTTGAAGGCGGTGTTTTCCATTACAGATGCCGCTGGCACGAACGACCCATTTCGCGACGCAGGCATCATAATGAAGCGGATAGGAGCCGAGCGCATTGCACCGCTTCTTGCTGAACTTGCATAAGATCACTTCACATACCTCTAGCCATGTTTGTGCAAGTTGTGTTTTTCGCTCATAGCCCGTTGTGCTCCTCATGGCTATGCCATCAAGGGTACAGGCCTAAACACCTTCGTGCAGCTGAACTCTCGGCAGAGCAGGCATTCTGCGATACCCGGGACCGATTCATGATCACCATACAGTGTATGTCAATACATCTTCGGGAGTAGCCGTCGAGGGGGAATTCTGGATTTCGGAGATGAATCTGGATTGGGGCAAACTATGACTATTGTCATGTTTTCGTGCTGATGAAGATCGCACGGCCTGCTGGCATTTGATCATTCTTGTTGTGCTCGTTGCGATGGACCTTAGAGCCATCAAATAACTGAGCCATGAAAACGCCAATCATTCTCTTCCTTACGCTTGTTTGTCCCATCGTGGCAGGCGCTCAAAAGGTTTTCACAACCTGCGAGGAGGGGTCCATCAAGATAGAGGGAACATCCACAATGCACGATTGGGACATGACAACCGGATCCATCTCCGGCACGGCTGCCTTTGTCCTGAATGGAAATGCCATTACCGACATCAACTCGCTCTCAGTCACCATCCCGGCTGAAAGTCTTAAGAGTGGAAAAGCGGCGATGGACAAGAATGCTTATAAGTCGCTCAAGACCGACAGCCACAAAGACATCGCCTTCGTGCTTACCGATGTAACGCGGATAGAAAAGTCAGGTGGAGCCTATACAATAACAGCTCAGGGTAAGCTCACCATCGCTGGCACTACAAAACCTGTTCAGCTTACTGCAAAGGCGGTAGTGAAGGGTAATGGAAAAATTGAGTGCACTGGTGAGTATGCATTGAAGATGACTGACTACAAGGTTGAGCCTCCGTCCTTCATGTTCGGTTCTGTCAAGACAGGAGACGACCTGCGCATCAAATTTAATGTCGTGTTCACCGGGTCATAATGACCGCCCCTTATACATCAACGCTAATAAAACTAATCATGAAAACAAAGATTTTAACCAGGACCAGCCTCAGTGCGATGCTGATCTTGCTCATGGCAGGAGTTACGCTGGCGCAAATGCCCGCTATACAATACTTCCGCCCTTATGACCAACGCGGCGTGAACGTTTTTGAAACGCCAAAGGAAGACACTGTAATCTTTGAAGGCTTAAAGGTTCGTATCGGGGCCAGCTTCAAACAACAGTATCAAAACATCAGTCACAGCAACAAAGCTCAGGAAGTGCTGGCGTTCGAAGGAACAGCGAATGAGTTTAATCAAAACAAATTGATCGAGATCGGTGGTGGCTTTAACCTGGCCATGGCTAACCTTAATCTCGATATACAACTCGTCGACGGTGTTCGCGTAAACCTCGTCACTTACCTGTCTTCCAGACACCACCCTGAAACCTGGGTTAAGTCGGGTTACTTCCAAATCGATAAGGTGTCCTTCTTAAACAGTGAATTCCTCGACAACCTCTGGAAAAACCTGACCCTTAAAGTTGGACACATGGAAATCAACTACGGCGACAGCCACTTCCGCAGAAGCGACGGCGGTAACGGAATGTTCAACCCCTTCGTGGAAAACTACCTCATGGACGCCTTTGCCACTGAAATCGGCGCAGAACTCTACTGGCAAAAGAATGGATGGATCGCCATGGTGGGCATCACCGACGGCGAAATCCAGGGCAACGTCACAAAGCCCGACGAACGCAAGCCCTCTGTATACGGAAAGCTTGGCTTCGACCGGAATATCAATGAAGACCTGCGCGTAAGAATAACCGGATCAATCTACGATACCCGATCCTCGATCAGCAACACGCTGTACAGCGGCGACCGTACAGGTTCGCACTACTACATGGTTACTGAACCTGAATACTACATCGCCTCCGGCGCGAAGACTGCAACCTCGGTATCCAACAGGTTTACCTCCGGCCGGATCAATCCTAATTTCAGGGATGAAGTCCGGAGCTTCGTCATCAACCCCTTCGTCCAATACAAGGGACTCGAATTCTTCGGTAACTACGAAGTGGCAAAGGGTAAATCATCCAACGAAACTGTTGAACGCGAATACAGTCAATACGCTATTGACGGCATCTACCGCTTTGCACGCGATCGGTTCTATGTAGGCGCTCGTTACAATGCGCTGAATGGTGAAGA
>QGUY01000432.1 GCA_003242315.1 Bacteroidota bacterium | reverse complement strand
GAAAGTAGCAATGAGTTTCATGATTGTTACTCCCTGAATTTTCACCGGTGAAAATTTAGGGAGCACGACACTCACAGAGGCCAGTGTGTTTGCCGTGCTCCCCCCGCTGCTGAGCTTTGCCCTATACACCTAACCGGTTGAAGGGCTCGCCCTTCGCGGAGAAGTAGGCTCAGCAAGGTATGAGATTACGCATTACTCTCCTCGGGAATGTCCAGAGGTTACTTTGCTGAGCCTTCCGCATCATGTAATCAGGAGATTGCCACGATGCGAAAACTTAGAACTTGAAACCAGGACACCAGTTAATACGAACCATGACTGCATGGGCATCCTGTTCGGCTTCAACTGCCTTGAAATCCCCCGAGAATTTATTGGGAAGCCCAAGGGAGTTCCCTATTAGCTTAACCTCGGGATGGTTTCAGCTAATACCTTGGGCTTCCCCCCTGCCTTTCGGCAGGAACTCAGACGCTGCTCTGCTATTCGTACATAATCAGGATTTATTTCAAACCCAAGAGCGCGTCGATCAGTATTCTTTGCGGCAACAAGAGTCGTCCCACTTCCCGCGAAAGGATCGAGCACAAGTTGCTTGGGCTGCGTCGCAATTTCGATAAGTGCTTGCATTAAGCGAACGGGTTTCTGTGTGGGGTGAAAGCCTACCTCTGAAGGCATAAAGCCGATGTCGAGAATATTATCCGGTCTCTTTACATAGCGCCTGAGAGCTGCCTCATTATACGGTCCGACGCCGTGGATCAAAGCATTATCGGCGATTGTGGTACCAATTCTATAAGGCTTAATAAACCACAGTATTGGCTCAAAGGCGGGTCTAAGATTGCCAACACGCCAACCTTGCCACCTTTCGGCTGCTTCAATATCTCCGCGTCTTTCGAAGACTACGCTAAGGCGCTGTGCCCGATGTGGAGCGCGATCACGCAGCCATGCGAGCATGTCTTTGAAAGAGAAGCCAGCATCTTCGAGCGCACAAATACAGCGATGCGCATACCTTCTACCGGCAAAAATGAAAACCGTGCCACCGGGCTTAAGCACTCGAAACCAATCTTTTGCCCATGTGGCGCACCATTCGTAATATTGCTTGGGTATAAGTCTATCTGCATTTGACCAACCGTTGATTGGCTTGCCCCGCTTCTTAAATATTGCACCGGCGCGCTTCTGTGCAGGGCTGCTGCCTAGCAGTGCTGAGTTGGTATTCCTGTGCAATACGTCCCAATCGTCAGTTCCGATTCCATAAGGTATGTCGCTAGCGATAAGGTGGACACTAGAGTTGGGCAATTCTCTCACGCCGACGATTCCATCGCCAAGCCGAATACCCGTAGGTATTGACTCGCAAAGATACGGCGCTAGCTTTTCGTCTTCTTTGCTCACGTCCGCTCTCCCAGCACTGTCACGCCACGCACAATTCTGATGGCATCCCTAACCCTGGTGGCAAGTTCCGCCGCGGCCTCCTGTGTACTGCTCATCTTCTATGTGTATGACGCGGCACTCCTTGCTGCCTCCGGCTCCGATCATCTTTGCATCTTTGAAGGCGCCAATTGTTTGCACTGTAACGATGCTTCCGCCGCCGCCTGCGGCGCCCGCGTAAGCTGAGCCTCCGCAACCTGGCTCTCCGTCCACGTTGAAGGACTTCTCATCGCTCGATGCGCTCCCTTGCTTTGGGGAGCTGTCGAAAAGACTGCGCAGGAAAGATCGAATGTTCATTTTCAATATCCCTAGATCCCTGATGTGCCTCAGGGGGAAGAACCCGATGCCCTTAGCAGGGGGAATACCAAAGGGCACCGGGTTTTTCCTAACAGGGCTAGCCCCGAGTCGGAGACGGAGAGTTGAGCTAGCCTGTTAGGAAACTCACTGAAACACTCCTTTGATACGCCAGTTAAGACGCAACATTACTGAGTGTACTTCGGGATCGACCGAAAAGTGAGACGCAAACTTCTCCGGGTCTTCCTGCGGTCGAACCGCAAAATTGAGGCTATCGTACTTGGTATAGTTGTACTCCAAACCGGCACTAAGATTTTCAGACAAGGCCAACTCGACACCAGCGAGGAACGTATGACCTTCAACGCCAGTATTCTTGTTGTCCTTTTCATATAAATCATTAGACCAGCCATGATTGACTCCGATATATGGGAAGTCAAGCTTAGCCTTGGAGTACGCATAGCCAACATACACAAGCGAGCGACTGGTTGGAGTAATGCCGACACGCCCGCCAACATACCAAGTTGGCTCTAGCCTGCCGTTAACAAAGAGCTCGTCGCTTCTGTCACCAGACTTGTCAAAATGCGTAGCAGCCGAAAAATCGGACTCGCCCCAATCATGACCACCAAAGACTCCGATCACAAAAGGCGAGCCCGATGGCTGATAGTCAAAACCTAGGCGGAGGCCATAACGCCAATCGTCGGAAGAGAGGCCGTAACTGCTGGCATCCCTCACATCAGGATTATACTTGGAAGTACGATGATAGTCGAGATCGGTAGTGCCGATCTGATAACCGAGGCCACCGCCGAAATATACGCCAGTCCAAGAATGTGACTGAAGCGCATTCTC
>QGUY01000431.1 GCA_003242315.1 Bacteroidota bacterium | reverse complement strand
TTCACTGGTCACATTGGGCCTGCCCTTGTGGGAGGCGGGTTTGACCGCACTCATTCCCTTGAACGTTATGCCGTCCTCACCGATCACCGTACCCCAGACATCGAGTGTTCCTCCGTCGGCAAATCCGATGTCTGTCGACTCTCCGTCTACGATACGGAGCGTCGCACCGGCAGCCACGACGAGCCTGCCCCCGGCTACAACGAGGTTGTCGATCGATACCTCGCTTCCCGCAGACAACGTCACAGTATGCTTAACAAGAACGGATGTGCTATTGGTCGCTGTAGGCACTATACCGTCGGTCCACGTTGACGGCGACTCCCAATCCCCATCGGCAACACTTGCGCGCTCCTGAGCGACTGCTTCATTCCCGGCGATCCATGCCACGGCCATCAAGCTTATAGCAAAAGGCGTCGAATTGCGCCCTCGCTTCATCCATCGCAACGCGACACTCCCGGCAAAAGCCCCGGCAGCGATCAACCATCCTACGCCGGTAAGCGGTACACGGCGTTCCGGCCTCCGTCCCTGGTTGGGATCCCCAGGTTGCGCAACGACGGTCAGGCAAGACGCTAACAAAAGAGCTGCAACCCGCAGCCATGACGTGATAACTTGAGAGGGCATGGGCGAATATAATTCCATCTGAGATAGAAAGGCAATAGCCTATACGTTATTTTAACGCATAGGCGGCGAGTTATTAACATTGGTTAACTGGCAGACAGAACACCGCGCCCGGCCGGCGGCCATTCGGGGCGGCAAAAATGTCATTTTTTAAGGGGAACGGGGGTTACCTTTTGGCCCCCTTCGTCATAAACCGGACGGCTTAAAATGCGCTATAGTTGGCCAGGGCAAACGTACCGTGTGCATCTGGCATGGTTTTTCATTATCCACACAACGAAAACGTAGTAGACCAGATGAAACAGGTATTTTACAATGGACAGTCCTACGAGTACAGGGTGTCCGAGGAGAACGGAGTGAGGTATATACTCCTGTACGACAGAGGGGTTCTGCGTCATCGCCTGAGAGAGAGCGAGTTGGACAAGCGAACCCAGGTTTCTTTTATTCTTGACAACTATTACAACCGGAAGCATGCACGGCTGTCGTCAGCGGCCGTCTGACAAACACAATCCTTCAGATGTTCGGGTCGCCTGCGCGACCCGAACATTCTCTTTCTGACAATTTTTCCGCACGATTCGCCACACCGCCGGTCAAATTGTACATTCCGGCAAGGTCAAAATTCCCCAGATTTCCCCACTTTTCCCCGGCTGTCCTGGCAATTTCCTGGCAATTTCGGTCTGCTTCTGCACCCGTCCCGGCTACCGGCAAGGCAACTGAAGCCGGCCCTCCACTGTATGGTCGACAAAAGGATCACGGCCATTAACATAAGGACTATTCCCATGCGCATTGTTTTTTCTGCGCTGCTGTTGCTGCCGGCAGTCAGCCACACTTTTTCGCAACGCTACATAGCCGAAGATGGCGTTATATCTTTCTTCTCCGATGCTCCCGTCGAAGACATAACCGCCACGAACAGGAACGTAACCAGTATATTTACCGCGTCTACCGGCGCCATCGCGTTCTCGGTACCGATACGCCATTTCGAATTCGAAAAGAAGCTCATGAAGGAGCACTTCAACGATAAGTACATGGAGTCTGACCGGTTTCCCCGTTCAACCTTTTCGGGGACCATAACCGGTTATTCGATGACGGCCACCGGTCCCCAGCGTGTAAGGGCAAAGGGTAAACTCACCATCCACGGAATCGTCAAGGAAATTGATGTGCCCGGCAGTTTCGAAGTGAAAGACCACGCCATTCACATGAAGACCCGCTTCACGGTACTCCTGGCTGACTACGGCATAAAGATTCCACAGCTGCTCTGGGAAAACATCTCGGAAGAAATTCAGATTTCAGTAGACCTAACTTACAATCCAAAATAGAACTATGCGACTTCTTACTACGGTATTGTTTCTCTTCGTGACATCCCTGGTGTATGCGCAGGAAGATTTGTTGGAAGAACTGGAGAAACAGCAAGGCGAACAAACCGACCTCACTCTTCAGACATTCAAAGGCACACGTCTCATCAATGGTCATTCCGTCGAAACAAAACCCGGCGGGGCGCTGGAATTTATCATTTCACACCGCTTCGGTACGCTGAATAGCGGCTCTTACAACCTCTGGGGTTTGGACGCCTCAACCATCCGCCTCGGTCTGGAATATGGTATCACCGACCGATTCGGAGTCGGCGTCGGACGCAGCAGCCTGGACAAGAGTTTCGACGGATATCTCAAGTACAAACTTTTGCACCAGGCATCCGGAGCACAGCCGTTTCCCTTCACGATGACGCTACTGGCCAGCGCCCAATACAAGACGAATAAGAGCGGAGCGGACGAAGCCTTGAGTTCCCGCGACAGGCTGTCTTATGCAGTCCAGGCGCTCCTGGCACGAAAAATTTCATCCGGTTTCTCATTACAACTCGCACCCATCCTTGTACATCGCAATGCAGTCGATCAGGATCTGTTTGTCAACGACCTCGTCGCGTTGGGCATAGGGGGCAGGGCACGA
>QGUY01000430.1 GCA_003242315.1 Bacteroidota bacterium | reverse complement strand
GGTTAGATGTGTTTATGAGCAGTCTAACGACACAATACCAAACGTCGTTTGGACATGGGACGCGCACAAGGCCAATGACCTGCCGGAAGAATATCGCTTGAAAAGATTCAATTCTGTTGACGATTGCAAAGCCATCAGGAATGGTAAGGAGATTCTTGTCTCTTCTTCATCTGGAGCTGTCGCAGTAGTCGAACGAAAAACCAACACAGTGAAATTCTATGCGTCGGTCCCCAATGCCCACTCAATAGAGCTCCTCCCTGGAAACTACCTCGCTGCCGCCGCGTCCACGGCAGATAAAGGGAATCGCATCATGATCTTTGATTTGAAAGACGGAAGCAAACCCGTGTACACCGACAGCCTCTACTCCGCACATGGCGTTGTTTGGGATGACCGCCGAAAAAGCCTGTTCGCTCTGGGATACGACGTGTTGCGGGAGTACAAACTTTTAGCTGGCGGACAATTACAACTCGAACAATACTGGAAGATTCCGGGTATCGGTGGACACGACCTGCAGCCAACGCCGGACGGAAAGAATCTGCTGGTCACGGAACATGAGGGCACCTGGAAATTCGACATCGATACCCATCGGTTCAGCAAGATCGAGGGCTTTCCTGACTCGGAGAACATCAAGAGCCTGGGGCAGAACAAGAATGGGCAGTACATCTTCACCGTACCTGAAGAAAGTTGGTGGACCTTTCATGTCGAGTTTTTTAATCCTGCACGACGGTTTGCGTTCCCTGACATGAAAGTGTATAAAGCGCGGTGGTTTTCCCAATAGAATGTCACGCCAATCCAGTTAGCCCTTCGCATGAACAAGATACGCACGTTAGAGATTCAACAAAAAATTGAATCTAGGGAAGGGTTTTTGAACGAAAGACAATCTGTCCATCGACGATCGTCAACAAACTCGTAGTAGCCGGTAATTTGTTGGCGTCTACTGTGAAAATATCCTGCGATAACACCGCGAGATCGGCCAGCATATCCGCTGACAACGTACCCTTATCCTTTTCCATGAACTCCGCGTACGCGTTCGTACGGGTATACGCAATCACCGCTTCCTCGCGTGTTATGTTTTCATTCGGATCGGATTGCTGGGTGGTGATGACCATGATTTCCCAAAAGGGATTATCAATCCCATCGGACGCAACACCAACAGGTATCCCTCTTCCCAGAAGCGAACGAATCCTGCTTGTTCTGTTGTACACTGGGGTATGCATCATGATCAAACCCATGTCGCGTATCGCATCGATCTCTTCCTCCGTTGCCCGACTTGTTGGATTATGTTCGATGCGCACTCTTTTTGCCTTCCATGTCTCGCTATCGGCCAGTTCCTTCATTAGAGAAAGAACCAGCGACAGACTGCTGTCACCCGTGATGTGAAGCATAACCTGATCGCCGTGAAGGGCTTCTGTGAGAATTTGGCGAAGTGTGTCAACAGGAAAATTCAGAACACCGTACGACCCGTCGGGATAAGGTGTTTTGTTGAACGAGTTGCCTTCCGTCGGCGTACCATCTACCATGTATTTGATGCCAGAGAAGTAAACCATCGGGGAAACCGAATCACCACTCGCTTTCCATCGGTCCATTTCCCGGCCCCTTGGTGAAGTCGATGGCCAGGCAATAACGCGTATGCGCTGAGGTAGGGCCGCACCGAAAAAAATCTGCTCGCTTTCCGCGCGGGAAAAGGTGCTGCTCATTTGCTGAACGGTGGTCACGCCAACCTGCAGTAATTTGTCTGCGTACGCTCTCATTTTCGTTTTCTGGCCTATGGGGTCAGATTTCATCCACGCGTTCCACACGGGGACCTGTGCATTTTCAAATATCGTATTGATCTTGTTGGACTTTGGATTCCTTATATACCTGCCTCCCAACGGATCGGTGTGAGTATCTGCTATTCCTGAAACATCAAGTGCCTTCTGATTAATAACCTGACCGTGCCCCCACCATGCCTGAAGGACGACGGGATTCTCCGGCGCAAGGCTGTCCAATGCTGCCCGCATGGACATGTCAAACAACACGCGCGTTCCAATCCAGTCGCCCACCCATTGTCCAGGTTCGGCAATGGCCAGCCACTTCGCAATTGAATCCAGGACCGTGGCTTTGTCGGGTCCCTGTAAATCACCAAAAGGACTTGAAAAGCCAACTCCGGGGGGAGACGACCATCCCAGGTGGTCATGAGCATCATTAAAGCCTGGAATTACCGTTTTGCCCTGAAGATCGATGACAACGGTCTTGCCGCGCGCTAGCTTAGCAACCGCATCGTTGCTGCCGACGGTAAGAATTCGGTTGCCTTTGATGGCAACGGCCTGAGCGTACAATTGAGCCGTGTCTGCTGTAAAGATTTTTCCGTTTGTCAGGATAATGTCTGCGTCGTCTCTTGTACACGACATTATGCCAAGCATCAGGAGTAGGAAAAAAAAGGCGCGCATTTGGGGTTCTCCGGCTAGAAGGTATAGCCAATATAGAAATGGTATACGGTGTTTTTTACCTCCGAGGCAAGGAAAAATCTCGCCTATGTATCATTTCATGGGTTCATAATATGTCTTTTATAAACATTTCGAATCCA
>QGUY01000140.1 GCA_003242315.1 Bacteroidota bacterium | reverse complement strand
AGATGCAATATGAGGTCGCGTCTTGGGGTCGGGGGTGTGTATAAGAGGACGGTTTATCAGGTGGAATGGAGCGAATGATCTTTTCGGCATTGGCCGAAGTACAGATAATATCGCTTAGCGCTTTGATCGCCGCGGAGCAGTTGATGTACGTTACTACGACGTGATCGGGATGGGCCTCACGAAACTTTCGGAAGGCCCCGGGTTCGGCGGAGTCTGCCAGCGAACAACCTGCCTTCAGATCGGGCAAGACCACTTTTTTGTCAGGATTGAGGATCTTGGCGGTTTCGCCCATGAAATGCACACCGGCGAACACGATCATGTCGGCGGTGGTTTTTTCGGCTTGCTGCGAAAGTCCCAGGCTGTCGCCTACATAATCAGCAGTATCCTGAATGGCGGGTTCCTGATAGTAGTGTGCGAGTATTACCGCATTCTTTTCCTTCCGCATTCGATTGATCTCAGCGACGAGATCGACGTCCTGTTCGACGGGGATGTCGAGAAACCCCTTCCGTTCAAGTTCGGCGGTCGCTTCTTCCAATATATCCGACGCCATCCTTTCTTTTTGAGGGGTGAATTTAAGGAAAGTTTCTTCAATCATCGTACCGCGCCCAACCGCCAAATTTTCGTAGCCGGGCGTTACCGTAAAAACACAAATCATGCCTCAATTGTGCCGCGAGATCGAAAATACGCTACCGCTGAGGCTGATAGCGTTTGATCTTTTCACGAAGTGTCTTCCTGTCAATGCCGAGGATAGCGGCGGTACGCGATATGTTGTTCTGATTGGCGGCAAGCACAGCCTGTATGTATTCCTGTTCCACTTCTTCGAGCGTACGATCGAGCCCTTTCGACCGCGCCGCAGAGTACCGGAAGGATTCAGGAAGATCCGGTACGTCGATGACATCGTCTTCAGCCAGGATCACAAGGCGATGTACGAGGTTTTGCAATTCACGCACGTTCCCGGGCCAGGAATAATTTCGGAGCGCATTTAATGCCCTGGGCGTGAACGTGATGTTCCCGCGATTGAGTTCGCCGGAATATTTTGTCTTGAAGAAGTCGATAAGCAGATCAATGTCATTGCCCCTTTCACGCAGTGGTGGCAGCTCTATATATAAGATGTATAAGCGATAATAAAGGTCTTCCCGGAAGAGTCCTTTCTTTACTAATTGCATCAGGTCGACGTTGGTAGCCGCGATAACACGCACGTTGGCCTTGAGGGGCTTCTTTGACCCGACCATATAGTACTCCTTTTCCTGCAGGACGCGCAGCAGCTTTGCCTGCATTGCCAGACTCGTGTTGCTGATTTCGTCCAGAAAAATGGTACCTCCCTCCGCAGTCTGGAAAAAACCCGTGCGCGTTTCCGTTGCACCGGTAAAGGCGCCTTTCACATGTCCAAACAACTCACTTTCCAGCAGGGTGTCCGGTATACCGCCGCAGTTCACGGGAACGAACGGAGCTTTTGATCCCTTTCCTCCGTAGTGAACGGCCCGTGCAACCAGCTCCTTGCCCGTGCCGCTTTCACCTGAGATCAATACCGTCGCGTTTGTCGACCTTATTTTTTCAATCGTGCGGAATACCTTAAGCATTCCCTCCGACTCGCCGATGATTCCAAAATTCTGAGGTCGCAGTCTTCCTCCGTCTTTTCTTTTGTGTACCCGGGATCGCGCGACGACGCGATCGACGGCCTTAAACAGTTCCTCATCGGTGAACGGCTTTACAAGGTATTCTTCCGCACCAATTTTTATCGACTCTACCGCGCCCTGTATGGACGGGAAACCTGTGATCACCAGAACACCTACTCCGTGATAATTGTCAGAGACATGTCGGATCAGGTGAATGCCGCTTTGTCCCGGCATCTTGAGATCCGTGATGACCAGGTCGACATCAACCGACTCCAGTATGGCCAGGCCATCGGGTACGTTATGGGCAGCATATACCTGATATCCCGCGCCTTCAAGGTTGCGTTTGATCAATTCCACGGTTTCCTCGGAGTCGTCGACAACCAATACGCTGTATTCTTCAGGCTTTCTGCTCATGATGTCTTCGATTTTCTGTTGTACGTGCGTACGGGAATCATCACCTCAAAACGCGAACCCTTGCCCGGGGCACTGGTCACATTAATGCGTCCGCCATGCGCCGATACGATACCGTCAACCACTGACAGCCCTAACCCCGTTCCCTGACCCACAGGCTTTGTCGTGAAAAAGGGTTCAAAAATCTTTTCCTTCACTTCAGGTGTCATGCCAACACCGTTGTCCTTCACGGTGAGTGTCACGAACCCATTTCGATGTGACGTCGAGATAAGCACATCGCCGCCATCGGGCATAGCGTGGATGGCGTTCGTTAGCAAGTTGACGAGCACCTGACTGATCTGCACCGCGTCCGCCCGAATTACCGGAAGATCGGGATCGAGCTTCTTGGTGATCCGGATATTGCCACTGAAGTAAGGCGCGTCCATAAAGTAGAGGATGTTGGATACGGTTTCGTTCAGGTTAACCGCCGATATCTGAGGGGGCATTTGTCGCGAGAAGATCATCAGCTTCTTGATGATTTCTCTCGTATACAATGACGCCTTGAGAATACGTTCCATGTCGGCCTCCTGCTGCGCGTTAAGCGGTCCACCCTTTCTGATCAGCTGGGCAAACCCCAGGATTCGGCCCAGTGGCTCGTTAAGTTCGTGCGCTATACCCGCGGTAAGTTCGCCGACGAATGCCAGGCGTTCAACGTGCTGTAGCTGCAGTTTCAACCGCTGCTTCTCCTCTTCGGCCTGGTGTCGCTGGATGATGAACGACAGTTCGCGGGAGACAACCTGGAGAAGTTTACGTTCTTCGGTAAGGAACGCCGGTGTCGGCGCTTTGCCTTGCTTCACGTAACCAACGGACACGCTGCCGTACTTTTTCTTTCCGATCACAATCGGTGATGAAATGCGCGCGTCCGTTCGATTGAAATCCGCTGACCCATATTCCTCATCGCCAGCCTTTATGCGCGCTACAGCCCTACGGGGAAACTGCATGGATGCCGGCAGTATTTTCAGCGTTTTTTTCAAGACCGTTGCCAGGTCAGGCGCGGAAGCCCCTATCCGGGAAAGCTCGTAAATGCACTTCAGTTCCTTGATGCGTTCTCGCAAAGCGTGTTCCGTTGACGACATAAAAAGGGGGGGCGTAGCAATTCCAAATGTAAACAAGCCCACGGACATTATGAACCCGCTGCGCAGGAAAAGTTCATGGAAAGTGGGAATTTTTTACCCACTGGGGTGTTTTTACTCATAGATAGCCTTTGGACTACCGTCACACGCGGCTCCTGAGGCGTTTTATTTGGCACGGATACTGTACATAAACGGGCGACTATGGAAACCACACAAAAGCAGATGTTCATCACATTTAACGACTACCAGCGTATACTGGGGTTGATTGAATTTGCGTCATTGAGAAACAAGACGCCGGAAACGGTGAACCAACTGCTTCACGACTTAAAGGTAGCGAGAATGCTCTCCCAGGAGAATATCTCCCGGGATATTGTCACTATGAACTCAAAAGTTCTGCTCAGAGACCTGTCGAGCGGAAAGAGCGTTGATATTACAATTACGTATCCTCAGGATGCCGACAACATCAATCGGAAGATCTCCGTCTTCACGCCAATCGGCCGGGCCCTCTTGGGTAGGCAGGTAGGCGACATCGTATCATGGAAGGTCCCTGGTGGAATCGGAAAATTCCGCATTGAAAAACTCCTATATCAGCCAGAAGCGGCAGGTGACTTCCACCTGTAGCAGCCGGCAGTGATCTTGCTGCGTTGTCCAAGACTGCAAGAGGGGGTTAGTAGGACGCGCAGCTGTGCCCCGTATGATCTGGGTGGTTCATCGGGGCACTTTTTTTTGCCCTTTCCCATCGGCTGAAGCTGACAATAATCAGTCTCACCCGTGAATATCATCAGCCCGATTGCGCGTATTTAAAAGTACATTTGGGTATAATGAGACCAATACCACAACCGGACAGAATTGCGCCATTCGCCAATCGCGAAGAAGCTGCCATGTTGCTTGCTCGTGAACTTGAAGCATATCGCAACTCGGACGCATTGGTGCTAACCGTACCACCGGATGTGAAGATCGGCAATCTTGTCGCCGAGTACCTGGGACTTCGCTCCCAACCCATGCCCTGTCTGGAAATACGCCACCCGGCTCACCGGAACCAGAGCATCGGATCGGTATGCCTCAACAACGTAGTCTTGCACGATGAAGGGCGCGATATTCCGCAGGAGTACATTCAGTACGCCATAGCACGACTACGCGCCAAGTTGCGTCGCGACATGGCGAGCGGCGGAAAGGATCTCGTGCGCGGAGGTTATCGGGGCAAGACGCTCCTGGTTGTGAGTGAATGGCTTAAAACGGCCGACCGTGTTTTGGCATGTCTCGGTCATATCCGCGAAGAAGGGCCCGCACGGATTGTCATTGCAACGGCCGTAGTATCTCCTCAGGCGATCTTTCCCCTGCGCGAACTTGCGGATGAATTGATATACCTTGTGGAAGACGACGAAGTGAGCCTTCCTCAGTATTACTTCGGTCCGGCACAGGACGATCCTCCAGTGGTTTCAGGCCGAGGCCCCGGTTCCCAGGTTCTTAACTACGCATAAATCCATCCCATGACTATACTTGTTCCTACCGACTTCTCGCCGCTGTCCAGGATAGCGGTATTCTATGCAGCAGAACTCGCTCGTCCCCTCAACGCTAACCTCGTCATTGCCGCGGTAGTGAACGTGAACCCGAGCACGGAAACGCTTCTGCGCTCGAAACGTCTCGAGCAGGAGTTGCTTGCTTCCGTGCAACAGGAAGCGGATACCCTGCTTGCAGAAATTCGCGAAAAGGCCGCCGAGCCCATCGACGTTTCCTTTGAAACCGCGACCGGCTTTCCGCTCGATGAACAGGTCGAACTCCTGGTAAAACGGGTCAACGCTGACCTCATTGTCATGGGAAGCAGAGGCGCCTCCGGGCTGAGGCGGTTGTTGATCGGAAGCAACGCAGTTACCGTCATGAACAACAGCTCGGTTCCGGTCATGATCATCCCTGAAGGAGTTACATACAAGAAGCCGGAGCATATCGTATATGCTACGGATCTTTTCAGCTATCGCGATGAGACGCGCACAGTCGTTGCGTTTGCGCGACTGTTCGACGCTCATGTGCACCTTCTGCACGTCCTCCCGCTGCATCGCAAGGACGATCGCGACACGAAAGCGATAGAAGCTGACCTCAAGAAACTCACAGAATACAACAAGATATCATTTGAGGTAACTCATCATGATGACGTGGCAACGGGTGTCGACCAATACGTAACGCAAAACGGTGCCGACATACTAGCCATGTTCACACATCACCTCGACTTCTACGAAAAACTGTTGGGCCGCAGCGTAACACGCCGCCTGGCCTTTCACGGAAGTGTACCACTTCTGACGTTTAACAAGACAACCATGTCGTAATGGCGCTTCTATGACTCAAGTCATAAGACGTTACGAACACGGCTTTTAGATTTGATCAGGCAAACACCATCGCTATGAAAACCCCACATCGGCCACTGACCCTGACAGAGGCGTCCGTAGCTGACGTCGCGCTGCAATATCCCAATGCCGTAGAGGTACTTGACCGGTACAACCTCGATTATTGCTGCAACGGAAGCATGCCCTTCACTGAGGCTTGCGCGCAACGCAACGTTATCGCTGAAAATGTGTGGGATGAAATTGTGAACTGGCCGGATGCTCCGCGACAAATGATAGATTTCTCGTCATGGTCGCTGCTGCAACTCATAGACTTTATTCGTCAGCACCACCATTCATACATACGAAAAAACATTCCCCAAATCCAGGGCCTTCTGGACACGATCTGCTCTGTACATGGAGAAGGCAATATCACAGTGCTAGCCATCCGCGACGACTTCGAAGATCTTGTGGATGATCTTACCGATCATATTCGTCGCGAAGAGGAGGAATTTTTTCCGGCGGTACGAAGTTTTGCAGAGAGCAGGAACCGTAACCGGCAGGAAGCCGAGGCGATCCTGGGCATGATGGAGTCGCTTGTGCGCGAGCATCGTGCTGCAGGAGAACTGGTGCGATCCTTGCGCATTATGACAGACCACTACACACCGCCGGACTACGCCTGTCCGACGTTTCGCCTCGGATACAAGCTGCTCGGAGAGTTCGATCATGAACTCGTACAGCACATACACATCGAGAACAACATACTGTTTCAGCGTATCAGAGACTTATTGTGAATTAAACCCGGAAAGTATCGTGGAACTGAATCAACAAATTCTCAGCGACATCATTGTACACATGAAGTACGCCCGGTACCTCCCCGACCTGCAAAGGCGGGAGACATGGGGCGAAATCTGCCAGCGTTACCAGGACATGATGACGGAAAAGTATCCGGCGCTGGAAAAAGAAATCGATCATTGGATGCAGTTTGTGCGCGACCGCAAGGTGCTTCCCTCAATGCGGGCCATGCAGTTTGCCGGACCGGCCATAGCACGCAACAACAGCCGCATTTACAACTGTGCGTACCTTCCTGTCGACGACATTCGCGCCTTCCCTGAAACTCTGTTCCTGCTGCTTGGCGGCACAGGCGTAGGGTATTCTGTACAATACCATCACGTTGAAAAACTTCCTCCGATACAAAAGGCTGAGAAACGTCGTCGCTTCCTCGTGGGCGATAGCCTCGAAGGGTGGGCGGACGCCATCAAGGTCCTCATGAAGGCCTACTTTGGAAAGAGCAACTACATGCCTGATTTCGACTTCTCAGATATTCGTCCCAAAGGAGCACGCCTGGTCACGGCCGGGGGAAAAGCTCCGGGACCTGAACCTCTGAAAATCTGTATCGCACATATTCAGGCAATTCTCGACCGCAAAAAGAACGGCGAACGCCTCACACCGCTGGAATGTCACGACATCATGTGTCACCTCGCCAATGCGGTGCTTGCCGGCGGTATCAGACGTTCTGCAATGATTGCGCTTTTCTCCGCGGAAGATGAGGAAATGCTCACCTGCAAGTTTGGCTCATGGTGGGAACTCAATGAACAGCGGGGCCGTGCCAACAATTCAGTTGTACTTCATCGGGATACCACAACCAAGGAAGAATTTGACAGGCTGTGGAAAAAGATTGAAGCGTCAGGCTCCGGAGAACCGGGATTCTATTTCACGAACGATTTCGACTGGGGAACTAACCCCTGCTGCGAAATCGCACTGCGGCCTTTCCAGTTCTGCAATCTCTGCGAAGTGAATGTGTCTGACATCGCATCACAGGAAGACCTCAACGAGCGCTGTCGGGCGGCTTCATTTTTCGGAACGCTGCAGGCAGGATTCACAAACTTCCATTACCTGAGAGAAGCCTGGAAAACAACTACGGAACACGATGCACTGATCGGCGTCGGCATGACAGGAATAGCCAGTGGAAAAATAATGGCATATGACCTGAGAGAAGCCGCGGATGTAGTTAAACAAATGAACCTCCGCGCGTCAGCCCAGATCGGCATTCAGTTCGCTGCCCGCTGCACAACGATCAAACCGTCCGGAACAACATCGCTGGTGCTCGGAACATCCTCCGGTATCCATGCCTGGCATAACGACTACTACCTGAGAAGAATACGCATCGGCAAGAACGAAGCCTTGTATACTTACCTCAGCATCAATCATCCTGAACTGTTGGAAGACGATTTGCTGAACAGCAAGCAAGCCATCATTCGCATTCCACAAAAAGCTCCGGAAGGCAGCATATTGCGGAACGAAGACGTAATGGACCTGCTCGAACGCATCAAATATTTCAATGAAAACTGGGTGCGGACGGGATTCCGCAGGGGAAGCAACGCCAACAACGTTTCAGCGACTGTGTCAATTCGGAAGGGCGAATGGAAGCGAGTAGGCGAATGGATGTGGGAAAACAAGGCTTCTTACAACGGACTTAGCGTCCTTCCGTTCGACTATGGCAATTATACCCAGCCGCCGTTCGAAGACATTACCAGAGAGCAATTCGAGGAGCTTGAGAAAAGTCTCAGGGCCATCGACCTCACCAACGTTTACGAGTCGGACGACGAAACCGAACATACTGCTGAGGCAGCATGTGCCGGTGGAAGCTGTACGATCGTATGATCTACATCTACGGCCATGCGTTCCTCACCCGTAATTCAATATTTTCCTATCTTTCCGGAAAAAAGAAAACGGGTGATACCGGCGTCAGTCCTTAACGCATACAATGCGCGACTTGTAAAAGTTGAAAAGGATCAGATTCTTTTCGAAGAAGGACGTCAGGCTGTTGATTACTTCCAGGTGGAAGAGGGCAAGGTGAAGATGTACGTTCTCAATCCGGACGGACAGGAATTCACTCAAGGTATATTTTCGCCCGGCGAAAGTTTTGGGGAACCTCCCCTGCTGGGCGATTTTCCCTACCCAAGCAGTGCCATCACGTTAGAAGCGGGGAAGATTTGGCGAATGGCCAAATCCGATTTTATGAGATTGTTGAAGGAGAACTTCGACATTCACATGAAACTTGACCAGGTGCTCTGTCGCCGGCTTCAGTACAAGTCAATGATTCTAACCGAGGTCTCTTCATACGACCCGGAGCATCGCCTCCTTACGATCATAAAATACTTCAAATCGAAAATTGCCAAGCATCCTTCGCGCGAAAAAGTCATCGTCCCGTTCACGCGACAACAACTCGCCGATATGACCGGCCTCAGGGTTGAAACGGTCATACGCACCGTCAAGAAAATGGAAAAAGAAGGTAAGCTCGTTCTCGAAGGTCACAAAATCAAGTTCTGAACCCGCATCGTATGATTCGGGTCATAAGTATGTGCGCCCGCATCGTTCTAGCTTTGGTTTCGGATTGAATGTGGGACTAATACTAATCAAATGAAAACCGAAACTCAGACGCTGGACGCGACCCTACTCGAACCGCGACTAAAGCACCCCGTGATTTTCGAGTTCTTCGAACGCCTCCTTCCGGGACAGTCGTTCATTTTACGCAACGACCATGATCCAAAGCCATTGTATTACCAGATGATCGGCGAACTTGGCAACATCGTCGGATGGGAATACCTGGAACAAGGGCCCGATTGGTGGAAAGTAAGAATTACCCGACTCAGTGAGTCAACCGAAGGTGGAAAGACAGTGGGCGAAATCGCTGCGAGCGACCTTCGCAAGGCGCAGGTGTTTAAGAAGTACGGCATTGATTTTTGCTGCGGCGGCAAAAAGACGCTGAAAGAAGCGTGCGAATCGAAAGGGCTTAATCCATCGGAAATTGAACGAGAACTCAACGCAACGACCGGCCCCGCACCGCTTGCTTTTCAGGAGTGGTCGCCGGCATTCCTGGCAGATTACATTGTGAACACACACCACGCCTATGTCCGGAAGACCCTGCCGCAGCTGACAGAACTTGCGGCGAAAGTGGTGAATGCGCATGGAAGTCAGCATCCGGAACTGTCGCAGATAGGTCAACTGGTTTTGCGCCTTGACGATGAACTGCTTAGCCACCTCGCGAAAGAGGAAAAGGTGCTGTTTCCTTATATCCGGAGCTTGGTGCAGGGCGACGCCCCTTTGCAATTCAGCACGATCGAGACGCCAATTGCGATGATGGAGGATGAGCACGATGAGGCAGGCGGGATCATGGAAGAAATCCGTTCGCTGTCTAAAAATTATACCTTGCCGCCAGATTCATGTGTATCCTATGCGATGTTGTTCCAAATGCTGAAAGATTTTGAAGATGATCTTCATATTCACGTACACCTAGAGAACAACATCCTGTTTCCAAAGGCGATAGAATTAGATAAGGCCAGGGCGGCAAGTCGAGGTCCGGTGCTTTAATCCCGATGTATCTCTATGTGCGCTGATCCTATGTGCCCTCCTATGTTAGCGTCGTAGTCGAACGTCCCTCTTTTCTGGAGGTGAACAGTTCCCGTAAATTTAACCAGGAAAGTGAAAAGGGGTGAGAGTGGTATAAGTGCCTAAACAGCTCTTGAAGCATGTTCTCACATAGAAGCCGCCTCATCCCTTTAGAATCTCTTGGAGCTTGAACAGAATGTAGGGAATACTGCGTTGCGGTATATCCCGGATATCAACCAGGAGAAAAAGCG
>QGUY01000139.1 GCA_003242315.1 Bacteroidota bacterium | reverse complement strand
AAATTCGCAGACTTTCCCGAAGTAGTAGCGCAGCGCCGATTCTCCGTAGACATCGGAGCCGACGCATGTAACGAAGCTGACATCGCCTCCGGCGCGATGTGCCGCAAGGGCCTGGTTGGCCCCCTTGCCGCCCATAGCCTGGACAAACAACTTTCCTGTGACGGTCTCTCCCGCAGCAGGGAAGCGCTCGACCCGCGTAATGAGGTCAATGTTCGAACTCCCAATCACCAGTATTTTTCCCATAGCAACAGCGTGTGTGTCTATTCATCGTTTGGGCTTGTCTGCAGCCAAGTCAGGCGCCATCCACCCTTTTTCATGCCGCCTGCCTCAAAGTAAGGCACAAGCAACAAAGGCTGTACCCCCGGCACGGACAGTTTGTACGCGGGCCCCAACATTCCTTCGGGAGGGGTAACGGGAACAAGCGACCCGGCAACCTCATTCTCATTCAACTCCAAAGCTCGTTCCCTATCCCGTCCGTCGATGAGTCCGTTAACAGCGTATACCAATGGACCCCGGCTGACTGACAGCCATGTAATATTATAAATCTCATCCGCATTTTGAGGACCATCGAGTTTTTCCGTTCGCTGATCAACACGAATGGTCATTGGAAACTCAACTTCAACCTTATCAGATGCCTTCCACATCCGTTCAACAACATAGTATCCGTCCGTCTGAGGTAGTGCGTTCATAATTTCTCCGTTGACCTTCTTTATGGTCGCCGAAGTGGCCCAGTCCGGAATGCGGAGGTACAACGGGAACGTCTGGCGATTCTTAGCGGGGCGCAGCTCTAAGATAACCTTACCGTCGAATGGATATTCAGTCGCCGGCTTTATGTGAATGCTTGCTTTGCCGGATGAAACAGTAGCTTCACTTTGAGTATATAGGTTAACCGCAATTCCATTTCCTCTTCTGGAATAAATCATAGACGGCAGTTCCTCGAGGGCAAGCATTCCGCTGGAAGGACAACAGTCATTGAAGTTAGCCACGGACCAGGTTCCATTGGTAAAGGAATGGTAGGACCAGTCGACACCGTTCGGAAAACGAGCTCCCAACAGGGCGTTATAGGCGGAGCGCTCGATAGCCTGTGCGTATTGTCCATTACCTGTAAGGCGAAGTAGCTCCTTGTTTAATTGGATCCACGACATCGTGCTGCAGGTTTCCACGAGTCCATACGGGCTCCAATAGTTCTTTCGGTTAAAACATTCCATGTGCTTGCCTACACCGCCCCAGGGTCCGCCGGCAACGTTCAAATGAAACTCGGTGATGTTGCGCCAGACACTCTCTGCCGCTTTAAGGTAATCTTCGTTGCCCGTAACTTCATATAGCTTAACGATACCCGCAAGATTCCATATGATCTGATATATCTTACCGTCCCCGACAAACTCCATGTCTATATTATTCAGACCAGCGGTGATGAGGCGGTGATCAGGTTCGGCTTCCAACTCCTTCACAACAGTCTCAGCGAGCGCAAGGTAACGAGGATCAGCAGTTACCTTGTACAACTCCACGATGGGATCAAGAATAACAGTGGCCGAAAGCCCCCTCCTTGTCCCGTATTGAACAATGTTGCGCGAACCGTCACCAAACATCTTGATAAACAATTCGCCGATCGATTTTGCTGCCTTGAGATAAGCCTCGTTGGGATAGTAACGATTTACTTGCAGCAATCCGAGTGTCATGTAACTTAGGTTCCAAACATCCCACGACCTTCTATGTGATATCTGATCATTCGTGAGTCTGACGGTCGGCCCGTAATTTCCCAGGTAGCCGTCGGCATCCTGTTGTGCTACCAGGTAGTCTGCCGTCTTGACCACCAGGCTTTCCAATTCCTTGTCACCACTTTGACGAGCAGCAAACGATGCCGCATAGAGCCATTTGCCCCCATGCTCACCATACCAATCCATCCGGTTGTGATGGCTCTTCACCTCATTGCTGAACATCTTGATCAACTCTCCATCATTCCAGGTCGGGAGCAATTTTATTCGCCCATTTCTGCTCGATGTCAGGACGTCTCCCAGCAGCCCGTTTACACGCACTGCTGTCGGTTCGAGATAAATAGTCTGAGACGGCACCCTCACCGTTGCTTGGGGAGTTTGTGAACAGACGTATTGACAGAGGCATGCGCTCAGCACGAGCAGGATGTACTTTCTCTTCATACCGGCAAGGGTCGCTATGATTACCTTTTGCATGAGACTACCAATTCGGATTTTGGCCCAGGGATGCATTCAGGTCGAGCTCCCCTTGTGGTATCGGCCACAGATAGTTGCGATCAGACCAAACGTTGGTCCATGCGGTTACCTCGACCGTCTGAAGCTCTCCTTCCGTATCCGTATAGGTCATGCCGTACACTTTTCCCGGCATAACATCGCCTGCTATTCTCCATCTGCGGATGTCGTAAAAACGTTGTCCTTCAAAGGCAAGCTCAACAAGTCGTTCGCGACGAACGATCTCGCGAAGTTCTTCCTGGGACTTTCCATCGGCGATGGCCGGCATATTGACGTCCAGTCTGCTACGGACCTCGTTGATCGCGTCGTAGACAGTATTGTCGATTTGATTCAATTCGATCTTTGCCTCAGCGTAGGTGAGCAATACCTCAGCGTAACGAAGAAGTATCAGGTTAATGCCGCTGTTATTTGGTGTAGCCAAATCCTCGACGTTGATATACTTTTTGACATTGAACCCTGTTGGCGACACAAGGAAAGTTGATCCTACAGCATCCCCAGTGCCACTGTTAGGCTTTGGATCGAAAGTGTTACCATTTGGCAGGATATCGCCTTCTACATAGACGGAGTATCTGAGGCGAGGATCACGATCGACATACGGGTTAGCCGGATCGTATCCGCTTCCGGGGTCGTCAATAGGCAGTCCGTTAGTCATTTCGTAAGCGTCGACCAGATTCTTCGTCGGCACAAAGAGACTACGGCCGTTTACGCTCCGCTGCGCGAATACGCCGAATATGTCATTGGAGACAGTACCCTGGACGTATTGAATGTCGAAGAGTACTTCTTCATTGTTTTCGTTGGCATATTTGAAGAGGTTCTCATAGGAAGGAAACAGGTCGTGCACGCCCAGGTCCATGACGGCATCTGCTGCATCAGCGGCCTCCTGATAACGACCGGCGTACAGCATGTATCGGGCTTTAAGCCCAAGGGCGGTACCTTTTGTGACACGACCTTTATCGGCCTGTGTCGTAGGTAGTACAGCCGCTGCTTCAGTCAACTCATTGGAAACGAAGTCCCACACCTGGCTCACAGGATTTCTTGTAAGCGTCTTGCTTTCTTCAAGGCTGATCTCGGTCGTGACAAGCGGCACGTCGCCATAGAGAAAGGCAAGCTGAGCATAAAAGTAAGCGCGCAAAACCTTCACTTCCGCTTTGAGCCGTTCGATAAGAGCCGCGTTGTTTGTGTTTACTCTATCCACGTTATTGAGGAAAGCATTTGCCGAACGTATTCCGGCGTAGAGTGAACGCCAGTCGCTCGCCACTCTGCTATTGAGTTGGTCGAATTCCCCTTTTAGGATAAAAGATTCCGGTGATTGCGGAAGGTTGGTGTAGCCGATGTCGGTCATGCCGTCCCAGCTGGCGTAGTGACTTGCCGACTGGATGATGTGCGTGTATACCGCGTTAGCCGCAAATTGGGCATCCTGGTCCGTCCTCCAGAAGATTTCGGTTGACACCCTGTCGGTAGGAATGGTGTCCAGTATATCATCGCAGCTGGTCACGACAAATCCCATGACCAATATGCCTGTGATTTTTTTCAGACTATTCATGATTTCGCATTTATAGTTGAGTCTAAGCATCTGTCAAAACTGAAGGTTAACACCCAGTGTGTAGAGTGACGTCTGTGGATAGTAGTTTTGCCATCCCGACGTGGACTCCGGGTCGAGGTTCCAATCGTTAAGTTTGGAGAATGTGATAAGATTGGTTCCCGAGACAAACACGCTGGCGCGATCGACAAATATTCTGCGGGTTAGGTCCACCGGAAGTTCGTACATCAACTGTATGTTCTTGACGCGGAAGTAGGATGCATCGATGATCATACGGTCTGTTGATGCCTGGTTGCGCAAATCTTGCTTTGTCGGGCGGGGGAATCGGGCATTCGGTCTTTCCGGCGTCCAATAATTGTTTGTGTATATAGAAGGCGTAAATCCTTCGTAATTGCCGGCTTCGCCTAGTGCTCTGGCGATTCGCATTCCAAAGTCAGCTGCTCCCTGGAGCGTTATATTCAGGCTGAAGGCCTTGTAGCCTACGTTGATCGTGCCACCGTACCTGTTCCCGGGGATCGGGTTTCCGAGATACGTCATATCCCTCGGATTGATCACCCCATCGTTGTTCAGATCGAGGACTTTGACATCCCCTACGACGGCGGGTCGCATGAATTGCGGATAGGCGGCCGCCTCGGCATCAGACTGAAACAACCCGTCAGTCTTGTAACCCCAAAATGCATTCATAGGATATCCTTCCTCTATGATGAAGCGAGGATCGATGTCGTTTCCGGTGATAAAAGGACCCGTCCCGGCGAGGTCGACTACCTTATTATTGTTGACGCTAAAATTCAGGTTGGTGCGCAAGCTGACATTTCCAAAGCGATGGTTCGAGCCTGCCTGGAACTCCCAGCCTTTGTTTTCAACTACCCCGGCGTTTTGGGTTCCGGCCTGAAGTCCCAGTGCGCCCGGCACGGGCAGCGCCAGCAGGATATCGCGATTGGTCTTCTCATACCTATCGATCGCGATCGTATACTTGCCACCAAAGAGTTCGATGTCAAGACCGATGTCGGTTTGTGTCGCTGTTTCCCAGGTAATATTCGGATCTGCGATCTGCTGTTGTTCATATCCCTGGACCACGTTACCGCCGAAGCTGTACGTAACGGGATTCATTTGCGCATAGTAGCTATACAGCCCCACATTGGTGTTGTTACCCGTTCTTCCCCAAGATGCGCGCAACTTGAGATCCGAAACATATTCTCCAAGGTTGCCCCAGAAGCTTTCCTCAGATATACGCCATCCCGCAGAGAATGAAGGGAAGAAACTGTATTGATTGTCGCCTGTGAATCGTGAAGATCCATCATAGCGTCCGTTGACTTCGAGCAGATATTTGTCTTTAAATGAGTAGTTAATCCTGCCGAAGAATGAACGCAATCCCCATTCAGAATCGCGGCCACCGTTATCCTTTGTAGCGTCATTGGCGCCCCCAGCGATGGACGTTACGTCGTTGTTGTAAAAGTTCTGCCGGTACGCCCTCAGCGTAGAGAAGTCGTTTTGAATCTGAGAATATCCGGCAAGGACCTTGATGCCGTGTGATCCGAAGTCTACCTGGTAGTTGAGGAGACTGTTGACCGTGATCTCACGCAAGTTATTGCGCGTCTCTGTCAAGCTATTAATCAGGTTCGACTTTTTCACCACTGTCGAATCGCGCGTTTGCCACGTGTTCACAAAGTCCTTTCCGGTAACGTCATTAGTGCGGAAGGCGACTTGGGTAGAGAAGCTGAGTCCTTCGAGGATTTGCAGCGTACCTGTCATGCTTCCCGTGACGTAGTTGCTGATGACTCGGTTCGTCCGTTTGGATAACGAGGTACTGCCCAGATGGAGTTTTGCATCAACTGTCGGAAAATCTCGTTGATGTTATGAGGCTCAAGCGTGTTTTGGTGGCGATAGTTCAGATCGGTGGCTATGTTGATCCTCGATGAGACCTTAAAATCGGTATTAAGTCGGAAATCGTTGGTCTTTGCGTTGGTATTAGCGATGATACCATCCTGGTCTTGTACGCGTACACTGGCGCGTGCTTTGAAGTTTTCAGAGCCACCACTAATGGAGATGGAATGGTTTATCTGTGGAGCCTCGTCGAACAGCGTATTGTGCCAGTCGAATGGAAGCGGATACTTCAGTGGATTGGTGCGGGTTCCGGCAACGTAATTTTGGATATATTCTTCGGTGTATAGCGGCGCGCTTCCCACATTTATCCGCGCATCGTTCTGCAGTCGCAGATAGCTTTCGATGTCCATGTGCTCAGGTACGCTGATTGCCCGCTGAATGGCATAGAATCCGCTGTAGGATACTGTTACCTTCCCCTCCTTTCCGCGTTTGGTTGTTATGAGTATTACGCCATTGTTTGCTCGCGATCCATAGATTGCCGTTGAGCTTGCATCCTTCAAAACAGAAACCGATTCAATGTCCTCGGGATTTATGTTCTGGAACGGTTGTTCGATTCCATCCACGATGACGAGCGGCTGGTTATTTCCGATGTCAGATGTTCCGGTAGGTGCCTGACCTGGCGGAGAGTAGAGCGTGTTCACCCCGCGAATGAGAATTTGGTGATTGGGTGTTGCCGGACTTCCACCATTGTCCAGGATAGTGAGACCCGCTACAGTTCCCTGCATGGCCTGCTGCAGCGTTGTAACGGGACGCCGGACGAGCTCTTCAGATTGCACGACGCCTACGGCGCTCGTCATGCTTACCTTTTCCTGGGTGCCGTACCCTGTAACGATGATTTCTCCAAGAGAAGTGATGCTTTCGGCGAGTGCGATGTCGATCACGCTCCTTTCACCGACAACCACCTCCTGCGTTTCATAACCAATTGCTGTAAACACGAGGACCGATTCGCGGCTCGGCACGTCTATAGTATAGCGACCGTCCGCGTCTGATACAGTGCCTGTATTGGTTCCTTTGATGATGATGTTCACCCCGGGTATTGGCTGATTGTCAACCGAAGATGTAATCCTTCCCGAGACAACAAATGCCGGAGACGACGAAGGAGAAGCGCCGTACGCCATGACGGCCAGCGCGTCGAAGAGCATTACCCATACAACTACCGGCAACAGCAAACGAACACCGGAAGCAGCCCTGCGTGGTAATCTTATTTTCATAAGCATAGTCGGTTATGTTCGATACAATACTAACAAAATCCGAATATTTAGCGCAAACGTTTGTTCTAATTTTGTGTGAATTGAATTCATTTTTATCCGCTCGTGTTGATTATCAGCCATTTAGTACTAGTGTATGTCACACGAACGGATCAACAACATGCGAATATTTAAAATAAACGTTTGTTCTACACGGCACCACTTCCTTTGGGTCGTGCGCTGTTTTCTGAAAATCTTGGCGACAAAGGCTATCTTTGAGGCCGTTAACTCTACCACCACGCTATGGCCCGTCACAAAGTGAGTATCGTTGATATCGCGAAGAAGGCAGGCGTCTCAATAACCACTGTTTCCCGCGTGCTCAACGGCAAGGCAGAACAATACAGGATCAGCAAAAAATCACAAAACAAAATCCGGGAAACGGCCCGCAAGCTAAACTACATCCCCAACCAGTTTGCTGCAGGCCTTAAATCAGGCAAGAGCAACACCATTGCTCTGATTATCCCGTCGCTCAGCAACCCATTTTTCGCGGAGATCGCAAGCGAGATCAATGCAGAGGTCAGGAACCGGGGGTATATCACAATCATCGGCGACAGCGACGAAGACAGGCAGATAGAAAACGAGGAACTGCTGCAGATGCGCTCAAGGAATATCGAAGGTTTGCTTATCGCTCCTACCGGACAGAATGGATCCATTCTGAAACAGCTGAACGACCAGGGACTCCCGGTGGTGTGTATCGACCGATACTTTGAAGAACTGGATATTCCCTATGTATCAACGGATAACTACCAGGGCGCTGTAATGGCTACGCAACACCTCCTCGAATACGGCCACAAACGCATTGCCTGCATTCAGGGTAAGCAAGACTCCGTACCAAACAAACGGAGGATCGAAGGCTTCAAAGACGCAATGAAAGAAGCCGGCATTGAACCCTTCTCCATCACCGGGAACGACTTCAGCGAACAAAACGGATACAAGGAAACAAAACTTATCCTTCATAAAAGACAACGACCCACTGCCATTTTCGCGCTGAGTACCACCATCGCACTCGGCTGCATAAAAGCAATGAGAGAAGAAAACGTTGCCATCCCCGACGACATTTCACTGATCACATTCGACGATCATCCTTTTCTCGACTACCTGGCGACACCGCTCACCTGCATTAGTCAACCCACGCGCGACATCTGTCGCATGGCTATCAAACACCTCTTCTTCAAGCTCGAAAACAAGGAGATCGGCGAGAAGCAAGTGCTGCTCAAACCCGAATTAAAATATCGAAAGTCGGTTCGAAATCTGCTTTGAATACCTCTTTCCCAACGCAATCGTTACGCAACAATTTTAGCGGCCGCATTCGATATTCAGGCGGTACCACAGCCATTCCCGTTGCCGCGAAAAAAGAAATAACTTTCGGGGCTTTACGCTGAATTTGATTTGTACCGGTAACTGACAGTTAATAAAAAAACATCCCTATGAACCGATTGTTCATACTGCTTGTCGTGTTGTCTTCAACAGCCGTTGCTCAGAACACGCTCCCCCCTCCTGTTACATTCACCACCGCCGAGGATCATAAGCACATGATGGAGCAACTCGGCATTACAGCTTTAAGGCCGGGTTACAATCCGAATGGTCCCAACTCACCAAACTACGATCCCGCGAAGGCTAACCCCTGGCCGGACTTACCCGACATCCTCACCCTTAAGAACGGTAAGAAAGTGAAGACGCCGGAAATGTGGTGGAAGAACCGGCGTCCCGAAATCATCGAGGATTTTGAGCGTGAGGTTTATGGTCGTGTTCCCGACAATGTCCCTGACGTAAAATGGGAGGTGCAGATTTCTGAACGCGAGTTCATGGGACGACGTCCTGTCATTGCGCGCAAGCTCGTTGGCAAGGTGGACAACAGCGCCTATCCTCACATTGAGGTGAACATCTCTATGACTTTGGTAACTCCTGCCGACGCCCGGGGCCCGGTACCCGTACTCATCATGTTTGGCCCGGCAACGCTTCCCGCTCCCGTCCAGCCCAACCGCGAAGACTTCGAAAAGATCAACACCGCGATGCGTGAGCTGTTGTCGCGGGATCCTGAAATCAAAGCTATTCTTGACAAGTACCCTGCTTATAGTCCTTTAGTACGACCCGAGGGGTATAGCCCCTGGGGATTCCAGTCCGCCGGCAGTGAGCTGTCACGGGAACAAGAACTGATCAGCGCAGGATGGGGTTATGCTATGCTTGATCCATCTTCAATTCAGGCTGACAACGGTGCAGGGCTAACGCGAGGCATCATCGGACTTGTAAACAAAGGACAGCCACGCAAGCCGGACGATTGGGGCGCCCTCCGCGCCTGGGCATGGGGCGCATCCAGAGCATTGGACTATCTCGAGACGGACTCCACCGTCAATGCAAAGCAAGTCGGTATTGAAGGGGTGTCACGCTACGGAAAAGCCGCGCTGGTTACGCTCGCTTTTGATCAGCGCTTCGCATTTGGGCTCATAGGCTCTTCCGGAAAAGGAGGCGCCACACTTCACCGTCGCGTCTTTGGCGAAGGAGTGGAAAACCTTACTGGTCCCGGCGAGTACCACTGGATGGCCGGCAACTATCTTAAATACGGAGCGTCAGCGGGCAAGTACGGTGAAATGAACGCAAGCAAGTTGCCTGTCGACTCGCATCATCTCATAGCGCTGTGCGCACCGCGACTCACCTTCATCAGCTACGGCATTCCAGAAGCAGGCGATGCACACTGGTTGGATCACCAGGGAAGCTATATGGCGGCAGTGGCCGCAGGCGCGGTTTACAAGTTGTTGGGTGAGCGCGACCTGGGTGTTTCCAATGATTACAAAACGGAGAAAATGCCACCCGTTAACGTCGGACTACTGGACGGCAAACTCGCATGGCGTCAACACGACGGAGGACATACGGACGCACCCAATGTGAAGCATTTCATTGAATGGGTAAATAGCTTTTTGCGTTAGTTAGCTTCGGATGCGGTTGCAGACGCAAGAAGTTGCAGGAGTCACTACTGCTACTGCCTCTGCATCTTCCCATTAAAACTCGCGCGTAACCTCTTCCGCAGATTTATCTACACGAAGGCCCTGAAAGACCGGATGACGCACAATCCCGTCTTCCGTGATCTCAGAATATTTGACATTGCATACGAGAACTGGATTTACCCAGGTGATATCGGGTGTTTCCCTAATGGGGATATTCAGTGGGGAGGTTTTGCGTTTGAGTGGAACGAGTTTCTTGTAGATCTCGGCGAGCGTCCTTGTTGTAAATCCCGTACCCACGTTT
>QGUY01000429.1 GCA_003242315.1 Bacteroidota bacterium | reverse complement strand
TTTTCCCTTAAAACTAAACTTTACCGAAAACATTGAAAAGCAGAGGGTTCCCCATTTCTTTTGCCTTTTTAAAATTTAACCAAAATAGCGTGCAGGGCCAATTCCGGGGCGTGGGGGAAATGGAGCCGGGAGAGGTTGGGGTCATCTCCGGTTTCGAGGATCAGCACATTGGTGTGAAACTCATGGAAATGGGGTGTTTGCCCGGTTCTACTATTCGTTTCAACTTCAAGGCGCCATTGGGAGACCCCATATGCGTGAGTGTACTGGGATATGATCTCTCGATCAGGCTTGAAGAAGCCGCCGCGATTTCCATTATAAGCTGAGCAAATGTCCTCCCGGAAAAGGCTTAAAATCGCGTTGGTCGGCAATCCCAACTCCGGAAAGTCGTCGCTGTTCAATTGTCTCACCGGCCTCCATCAAAAGGTGGGCAATTTCCCGGGCGTCACGGTTGAAAAGCGTCTGGGCTTCTGCACCCTACCGGATGGGCGAACAGCCGAAATCGTTGACCTCCCTGGCGTATACAGCATCTATCCCCGAAGCCTCGACGAACGCATTGTCTCACAGGTTCTTCTCGACCACCGCTCGCCCGGCACGCCTGACATCGTCGTTGTCGTCGCCGATGCGACCAACCTGAAACGGAGCCTGCTCCTCATGACCCAGGTAATTGATCTGGGGCTCCCCACCATTCTTGTCCTGAACATGATGGACCTCGCAGCACGAGCAGGGATCAGCATAGATATCGGAAAGCTTTCATCAAAGCTTGGTGTTAAGGTGGTTCCTGTCAATGCGCGGCGCGGAACCGGCATTGAGGAACTCAAGGCATTGTTTACACAACAAATACATGCGCACGAGTCGCCGATATTTCCCATTCGCGAGGAAGTGATGGCGCCCGTCAAAGAATTGCGTGATACCCTTGGCGTCGACAACGACTATGAAGCTTACCTGTTTCTCGACCAGCCGGATTCACTCGCATTTCTCTCCCAGGCAGATCGTGATACAGTGGCGTCCATCAGGTCGCATCATAATTTCTTTCCCGGAAAATTTCAGGGTGCCGAAACGATTCAGCGTTTTGGATACATCCAGAATCTTCTCAATGAGATCACACTTAAACCTGCCGATGACGCCTGGAAAAGTCAATCGCGGGCCATCGATAGGATTCTCACGCACAAGATCTGGGGATACATCATTTTCTTCTCAATCCTGGCGCTGATCTTCCAATCGATTTTCGCGTGGGCTACAGTGCCCATGGATTTTATTGATGAGTTGTTCGCGTCATTCAGTGCATCACTTCAACAGGTTCTTCCGGAAGGTCCCGTCTCGAATCTGATAACTCAGGGGATAATACCCGGTATTGGTGGCATTGTGATCTTCGTTCCGCAAATAGCCATACTGTTTGGACTCATTTCGATTCTGGAGGAGACCGGCTACATGTCGCGCGTCGTATTCCTCATGGACAAAATCATGCGGAAGTTCGGACTCAACGGCAAGAGCGTTGTACCGCTGATCTCGGGTGTAGCCTGCGCGATTCCGGCAATTATGTCGACGCGCACCATTAACAACTGGAAGGAGCGCATGATCACCATTTTCGTCACGCCACTGATGAGTTGTTCCGCCCGACTTCCCGTGTTCACAATCCTCATCGCGCTCATCGTACCGGACGAACGGTTTTTTGGTTTGAACCTGCAGGGAATTGCATTGATGGGTTTATACCTGCTCGGTTTCAGCATGGCCATACTCTCTGCCTGGGTAATGAAGAAAATCATTCGTGTACGTGAGCGCAGCTATCTCATCATGGAACTCCCCACGTACCGTCTGCCCCGATGGAAGAATGTGGGACTCACGATGATTGAGAAGACGCGATCCTTTGTTTTCGAAGCGGGCAAGATCATTCTCGCGATATCCATCGTGCTGTGGGTACTTTCAAGTTATGGGCCCGGCGATCGCCTCACACGCGCGCATGAGTATGTTGCCCAGGAGACCAGCGGCACGCTGACCGAGGAAGAAATGGAAGACCGCGTAGCTGCGTACAAACTGGAGAACTCTTATGCAGGCGTGATTGGAAAAGCCATCGAACCGGTCATTCGACCTCTGGGTTACGACTGGAAAATTGGAATTGCGCTTATCACCTCATTTGCGGCACGTGAAGTATTCGTGGGGACGATGGCCACCATCTACGCCATTGGAAGTGCCGCTGACGAGGGCAGTGCGACAATCCGAAGTCGAATGCAGGCAGAGATTAACCCGGAAACCGGCGGCCCGCGTTTCACCCCGGCGGTAGGCTTTTCACTTCTCATCTTCTACACATTCGCCATGCAATGCATGAGTACCCTGGCCGTCGTCTACCGGGAAACTGGTGGCTGGAAATGGCCCCTCCTCCAACTTCTCTACATGTCGGGTCTCGCCTATATCTCTTCACTCATCGTGTACCAGTTGCTGTCGTAGCAGATTTCGGCATCCCGACAGGGATCATTTCAAAAAATACTCCTTTCCATTATCTTCGATTAATGGACCATGCCTATCACGCCGGACTTCTGTATCTGATACACCTGTTAATGGGTGTGGACGGCGACATTAACGAGACGGA
>QGUY01000428.1 GCA_003242315.1 Bacteroidota bacterium | reverse complement strand
GGGGGTTTTCAATAAAAACAAAACGATATCGGTGATGGACAAGCCGCCAACCTTAACGTACTGTGCATCCTTGCGAAGTCGCGTTCCCCTGCAATCCGGGCAGTCGGTTCTTCCGCGATACCGCGAAAGCATCACGCGGTACTGGATCTTGTGCGATTTTCTTTCGAGGTACTTGAAGAACTCGTTTATACCGTCGAAGTATTCATTTCCGGTCCAGAGCAATTCGCGTTCTGCGGGAGTGAGTTCGTTGTACGGGCGATGGATGGGAAAACCGAATCTTATTCCGTTCTTGATCAGAGGGGTGAGCCATTCACTCATCACTTCGGATCGCCAGGGCGCGATGGCGCCTTCGTATACGGAAAGTGTCTTATCGGGGATTACGAGGTCTTCGTCGATGCCGAGGACCTTACCAAAGCCTTCACATGTGCGGCACGCGCCATAGGGATTGTTGAAACTAAAGAAGTTGATGGAAGGCTCGGTAAACTTCATTCCATCGCGTTCGAAGCGATCCGAAAAGCGCATGGGATCACGGCCCTCCGCATACACGATGCATTCGCCATCACCCTCATAGAAGGCGGTCTGTACCGAATCGGCAAGTCGGAAAGTCGTGTCCTCATCATCGGGGGCTACGACGGCCCTGTCGATGAGCACTTCGATGCCATCCTTCGATTTCTTCTTTTTAGAAAGTTCCTGGAGATATTCTTCAATGTAGTGCACTTCGCCGTTGATGAGGATGCGTGCGAATCCCTTGCTGAGGAGCAGCGTAAGGTCGTCGACCAGCTTTCTTCCCCGTGGGGTTTTGAGGCTGTAGGCGATCATCACACGTGTGCCGGGTTCGAGTGCGTTGATCGCATCGACTACATCGCTTACCGTGTCGCGTTTTACTTCCTGGCCGCTTATGGGCGAGATCGTCTTTCCGACGCGCGCGAACAGAAGTTTGAGGTAATCGTAAATCTCGGTCGTAGTGCCTACGGTGGACCGTGGATTGCGCGTGTTGACCTTTTGCTCGATGGCAATGGCGGGTGAGACGCCGCGGATATAGTCGACGTCGGGTTTTTCCATCCGTCCCAGGAATTGCCGGGCGTATGAGCTTAGGCTCTCTACGTACATGCGCTGGCCTTCAGCGAATAGCGTGTCGAAGGCCAGGGAGGATTTGCCCGATCCTGAAAGTCCGGTGATGACGACAAGCTGATTGCGCGGAATGGCCACACTGAGGTTCTTCAGGTTGTTGACCCGTGCGCGCTTTATGATGATGTATTTCCTGGGGTCAAGCGTATCCAGGTGGGCGTCCGCGTTTACTCTCTTGCTCATCGATAGGACCGCAAAAATAGCTATTAAAGTGCTGAAGTTCCCGGTACCGGCAACAACAGGAACTGACGACTTGTGTCACGATGATCCGGAAGGATCATCTTTTGTAAAGGACATTTGGGAGGGTGAAAGTTCCGGGCGCAGTATACCCATAAAAGCGAAACACCACTCGCGAGCGGTGGTGTTTCGGCATTAGGGTAGTTTGGAAAATGTCAGCCGTCGAAATCCGGGTCGTAACTTGCCTCGGAACTGCGCTTGTCGGGGGTCGTGTCGTAATCGTCGTCCGCCCCGAAATCGTCGGTTCCGTAGTCATCCGACTCGGTGTTGTCAAAATCCTCTTCGGCGGTCGCCTCCACATCGTATTCGCCGTCACTGTTCTTAGTGGCGGGCACCTTCACCAGAATAACAGAGTCGTCCGTCTCCAGAGGGAAGACAAAAATTGGTTCCTTTTTCGCGTTTGTAATCCTGGTAATGTTTGCCTCATAGCCGTTGGGATACTGGCGACGGATGAGCTCCCGGAGATCCTCAGTGAGGTTTTCGAGGCTCTTTATGACGCGCTTCTTAGTTTCAGGCATACGATAACCAGCACTCTGATTTTCGGACAAATACCCAAAGAAAATTGATTGCAGGCAAGAATTTTGAAAAAATTTTTTGCCGGCCGGAAGAAAGTTAGTATCTTTTCCAACCTGTTCTATTTGGCCTAACCCCTAAACTATCGAAACATAGCTCTACGTTACCTAAAGCACGAACAGAATGATAGACAGCAGATTTGGCGACAGCAAGCTGGTGTCGCTCTATCAAAATGGTAACGAAAAAGCTTTTGAAATTCTTCTGAACAGGCACAAATCGCGGATCTATACCGCAATTTATCTTATCGTGAAGGATCGGTACGTCGCGGAGGATCTGCTGCAGGAGACCTTCATAAAGGCGGTGAGCACTATCCGCAGCGGTCGGTACAATGAGGAGGGCAAGTTCTCACCGTGGCTGAGTCGAATAGCCCATAATCTGGCCATAGACTATTTCCGAAAGCGCAAACGCTACCCCGAAATCGTTCTTGAGGACGGCAGTTCGGTGTTTAACTCTGTGGAATTTAGCGAGGAATCCATAGAATCCAAGCAGATCATGCGGGATAATAAATCGCGCTTGCGGTCGTTAATTAAGGAGCTTCCGGACGAGCAGAAGCAGGTCCTGATTATGCGACACTATCCTTGTCTCTTATAAACATCTGACCTGGCGAACAAAAAGAAAGAGGAAATATTGGGGGACACAGCATACTTAA
>QGUY01000427.1 GCA_003242315.1 Bacteroidota bacterium | reverse complement strand
GCGTTTGGGTTGTGTGTGTTTTGGATTTCTTGGGGAGAATGTAGTAAATCGTACTGCGTTTACCAGTTAGGACCCTGATGATAATTATTGCTGACAGCGGAGGCTCCAAAATCGACTGGAGGTTTTTGCATAACGACGGGGCAATCGGCCAGGCTAACGGCCCCGGCTTCAACCCATATTACCAGCCGATCGAAGACCTAAGAAAAACTATCACCGACGTGGTGCTGCCGTTCGTTACAGACCGCGTGGAGAAGATTTTCTTTTACGGAGCCGGCGTGTCGTCGCAAAAGAATCAGGATACCGTTCAGGAAGCGTTCAGGGAATTCTTCCCGGATGCCGAAATCGAAATTGGCTGGGATCTTCTGGCGGCAGCCCGCGCCCTGTGCGGCCATGAGCCGGGCATCGCGTGTATTATGGGTACAGGCTCAAACTCCTGCCTCTACGATGGGGAGAAAATTGTCCACAACGTGGCCAATCTTGGGTGGATACTGGCCGACGAAGGATCGGGCGCCTATATCGGAAAGCGTATTATAGTCGACTACCTCCGCGAGAACATGCCCACGGCGCTGGCGGAACAATTCAGGCAGCGCTATCCCTTCCACCGCGAAGAAATCCTCGAGCATGTGTACCAGCGCGAAAAGCCCAGCGCGTTTCTGGCGAGCTTTACCCGATTTGTGTTTCAACATCTGGACGACCCCTACTGCTATAAACTCGTTTACTCCAGCTTTGAGGAGTTTTACGAGAACAATGTGATGCGGTATGAAAACTACCGCGACTACCCCGTGCACTTTACCGGGTCCATTGCATTTTACTTTAGCGACATCCTGCGCCAGGTGGCCAACGACAAGGGGATCACTGTCCGGAACATCCTCGATGGTCCGATTGCCGGCCTGACGCTATATCATCAGCCCGACCTCACCACGCGCTCGCGATAGCAGGCCCTTTGGTCTGTACGCCGTATATTTGCACCGGGGCAGCAACCAATCCCGAAACGTATGGTATCAACTACTGAATCCTCGTCGCACTACGATCATCTTGAGGACATGAGCATTCATGACCTGCTGGTTAACATTAACCGGGAGGACATGACCGTCCCTGCGGCGGTGCAGCGTGCGATTCCGCAAATCACTCCTTTGGTGGAGGTGATTGTGTCGAAGATGAAGGAGGGAGGCAGATTGTTCTACATCGGTGCCGGGACAAGCGGGCGCCTCGGGATTGTCGACGCTTCCGAAATTCCTCCAACCTATGGCATGCCGCATGGACGCGTAATCGGCCTCATGGCTGGGGGCGACGTCGCCATTCGCAAAGCGGTGGAACATGCCGAGGATGACGAGCACCAGGCCTGGCTTGATCTGCAGGCTTTCGATATCGGCCCGGGCGATGTCTTGATCGGCATCGCAGCGTCCGGGCGGACGCCGTACGTGATCGGAGGCCTCCGAACGGCACGGGAACATGGCATCACTACAGGTTGTATTACCTGTAACGAGAACACGGAACTTGCTCGTCACGCCGACTACCCCATCGAGGTGATTGTTGGCCCCGAGTTTGTGACGGGAAGTACAAGAATGAAAGCGGGCACGGCACAGAAACTTGTGCTTAACATGATATCGACAGCGACAATGGTAAAGCTGGGAAGAGTCAAGGGCAATAAAATGGTCGACATGATGCTGAGCAACAACAAGCTTATCGACCGTGGCACGCGCATGATCATGAACGAACTCGGTGTCGATCAACTTGAAGCGGCACGCCTGCTCAAGGAGTACGGCTCGGTTCGTCTCGCAGTGGAGAGCAGGCTCGGCCATGCACGACATTGAGCCATATTACAACTGGCTAGGCTATTACGATCCTGCCCGGGACGAGCGATCGCCCTTCTACGGCAAAGAGTACAACTACGACGTATACTCCGAAACCATCTATGGCTACTACATTGATCCTGCCTGGGATTTTATGGGCTCGGAGACACTCTACATTAAAGTTCTCTACGCGGACTATATCAACGGCTACGCGATAATCGAGTTCATTGGCGAATGGAACGACGCCATCAACAACGACATCATGCATCTGAAGCGTAACGTCATCGACAGCATGATCGCCAACGGAATCACACGCTTCATCCTTATCGGTGAAAATATTATGAACTTTCACGGGTCGGACGACTCCTACTACGAAGAGTGGTTCGATGACATTGGCGATGGCTGGATCGCAGCCGTATCCTTCCCCGATTTCATTCGCGATGAACTGATGAAGTACAACATCGACCGATACATCAACATGGGCGGCACCCTCCAAATCGACCGATGGAGAACGTTAACACCACAGGCGTTGTGCGAGGTGACGGCGAGGTTGATACAGCGCAGACTGGAGTGAAGCGTGTTTACGTGTTTACGTTGAGGGCGTGCAACTCGCCAATTATACCGCGCATAGTACAGTGTTGGCCAAGCCGTAGGCGTTCCTGTACCGCGCATCTTAATCTATGGCGAACGTAAACACGTAAACACATAAGCACGTAAGCACTTCACAAAAGCGAGAGCTGCGCTTCCGCCACGAGCGCCTCTGCAGGAACGAGGTATTGTCTTCTGGTTCTGAGCTCCCGACATAAC
>QGUY01000138.1 GCA_003242315.1 Bacteroidota bacterium | reverse complement strand
GGTACTGGGATAAAACCTGGGAGAGTAGGTCGTTGCCTTTCTTTTACAAAAGCCCCGGAGCAATCCGGGGCTTTTTTGTTTTCTCTCTGGTCGTTGCAACCCAAGCCCTGAGCCTGCCGAAGGGCGGTACCAGAGTGGACACATCATACCCGACGCCAGGTCCTGACGCGAGACGCACAGCCGTGCGTCTCTACCCGGATTCACCACCAATCACCTTTCACCGATTACTGATTACCCTCTTACTCTACTAACTCTCCCCACACTCACACTCACACTCACTCTTGTCATTATCCCCCAACCCTTCTATCTTTCGTCCTTTGTAACGGAATTTTTTGCTGTGAAAAGAACACCCCTGCTCATTACCATAGGAGTTGTCGCGTTAATAGCAGGAGGAGTTTTCGCTTATCAGAAATTCTTCCGACCTCAAAAGCTCACACCGTGGGAACTCATACCCTCGGGAGCCGTCGCAGTGTACGAACCCAGCACATGCCAGGAATGCATCGAGCCCGTAAAGGCAACATCAATCTGGCAAATCATCATGAAAGCCGCGCTGTATAACAAGAACCGCGACTCACTCCAAAACATCATCACGCTCCTCAACGAACAAAAACCGGGATCACTCGTATCACTTCACGTCACACGGAAGGACGACTTCGACTTCGTCTTCTATCTCCCGCTCGCCGATAAAAACGAACGGCTAATCGTCGAAGCTACCGCGGCCGACTGGATCCGAAAGCCGGGCGTGCGACCTGCACAGCGAATGTTCAACTCCATCACCATCAACGAACTGTCCTCCGCCGGAACTACTTTCTCATGGACAGTCCTCGACGATGTGTGGGTCGGAAGCTTTACACCATTCCTCATCGAAGACGTCATCCGCGTTTTCGGCAGCGACGAACGATCGACGTTCCGGCAACGCCTCGGAAGTATATACCAAATGCCTAAACTCAAGAACGACGCAGGCAACCTCTACATCCACCTTCAAAACTTTTCGCGTTGGCTCTCGGTCTTCTCACCCGTCATTAACGCCGACGTTATCCGACACTTTGGAAGGGCAGCCGTACTCGATATCAAAGCCGCTGAAAAAAATCTTGTCCTCAATGGCTTTAGCGTGGAAGAAGGTAGCGCAGGTTCTGTACTGACCGTGTTCCGGGATCAGTTTCCTACGTCATTCGATATCAAACAGTATGTCTCCAACCGCACCGTATTCCTCGCAACCTATGGAATAAGCGAGGGGCTCGACTTTGGCGTGCGCCTGAGCCGCTACCCGGAACGACGAAAGGTCCTGGAAGATACACTCCTTCAAATTGCACGTTCGCTGAACGTCAACATACGCGACCTCTACACCGCTGTTGACAACGAAGTAGGCGTCTGCTATGTCGAGTCCAACCAGAATAAACTTTCCCGAGTCCTTATCGTGGAAACGGAATCACCCGATACGTGGCTATCAACACTGAACCGAATGGCGTCGCGCTTCAGCGTCGACACCGTGTTCTTCGAACCTTTTGGCGATTACGAAATCCGACAGCTTCCGGTCTATCGGTTTCCCGAAAAACTCTTCGCACCTTTTGTCAACGGATTCGATCATACGTATTACACAACAGTTGGCAACACTGTAATTATTGGTGAAGACCTGGAAGAACTCAAAGCATTCCTCGAAGACATTGAACAGGAAGAAACGTGGGGCAAGTCTGTTGCGCAAAACCGGTTCCTCGAATCCACTCTTCTTGAATCCAACGTTAGCCTTTACATCAACACACCCAGGATTTGGAACATACTCCGCGAATCGCTCAACGAAAAATGGGTGAACTTCATACGCGACAACCGCAGCCTCCTTTCGTCAGTCGGCATGGGCGCGATTCAGTTCAGTCACCTGAACGAAAGTTTTTATACGAATGTCGCATGGCAGTATGAATCGTATGAACCACGCACACCTGCGCCACGCCAGGATCAAATGCTGGTGACTACATTTCCTGGCAGCCTTCGCGGACAGTCGTTCGTCGTGCGAAGCCACGTCGACAAGTCGCTCGAAGTTCTCGTGCAGGATTCGTTGAACCAAATCCACCTGGTATCATCAACCGGCAATGCGCTCTGGTCAAAACAAATGAACGGACCGATCATTGGTGATTTGTTCCAGGTCGACTTTTACAAGAACGGCAAACTGCAATACCTCTTTGCTACGGAAGGGCAGCTTCACATCATTGACCGTCTCGGTAACTATGTTCCGCCCTTTCCTGTAACGGTCGCTGCAAAGGACATTGAATACCTGAGCCTTGTCGACTACGATCACAGCAGGAACTACCGCTTCCTTATCACCGATAGTTCGGGTAAGGTCTGGATGTACGACAAGCAAGGCACAAACCTCGAAGGATGGACTCCGCGTAACGTTGAAGACGATCTCTTCACGCCGGCGCGACATCACCGCATCCGGGGCCGCGACTTCCTCGTCGCCATCCGTCGCGACGGTCGCGCTTACCTGATGAATCGCAGAGGTGAAATGCAACGCGGCTTCCCGCTTAATCTCGACGCAAGGCCCGCGGGCGACTACTTCCTCGAAGTGGGAAGTACTATTGAAAATTCTGATTTCATCGTAGTATCCAACGACGGTTTCCGGATTCGTTTCAATCCCACCGGCAAGATTCAGTCGCGCGAACCTCTCATCAAGGCGTCAATAAATTCGCGCTTTAGCCTCGTCAGGGAACGCAACGGAAAATCGTACTGCATGGTGCGGCAAGATCCGACCAGCCTGACGATACTCGACGTCGACGCGAAAAATATCATCACCAACCCATACATTGGCATGAATCCCGTCGTGGTCAGGTACTACGATTTTGGGGCGGGCAGTATCTATTACTCCATCACAGACCAGGTCCAAAATCTTACTTACGTCTACGACCAATCCGGAACTTTGCTCACTTCTCCGCCCCTGGAAAGCAGTTCGTGCGACTTGCAGCCCGGGAAATCAGGTAAAGTGACCGCATATCTTACATACAAGGGTTCCCTCATGGTCAAACCGCTTCCCTGACGGTTACTTTCTCCGCGGTCCCGTATTCAATTACCTGAACACCAACACGTTCTACCATGAAGGCGATACGACTATCTGCTGTCTTCCTGTTGGCCTTTGTCACGTCTTTCTCCGTGTGGGCGCAACAGGTTCACCTGGGACTTACCACGGCGGTTAACGCGAGCTTCGTTCTGGATAAAGGTCTATCCCAGGATCCGCGGTACAACTCGCAGTACACTTACAAAGTGGCCCCCATAGGGTTCTCCTTTGGCGTCGATCTTGGAAGAACCTTTGGGCTCTCGCTTGAGTCAATTCTTTCCAGGCAGGGACAGATCTATGATATCATCGATGCCGCACAGCAAGTGAAAGGTCAGCGCGAAATCAGCTTGAGCTATGTTCACCTTCCGCTTCTCATGCGCTTCATGAGCGGCGGCAATTCACCGGTCAGGACAAATTTCAATTTGGGTCCCCAACTTTCCTTCCTCACGGAAGCAGTGGAGAGCATGCAATACGATGCCGGAACATTTTCAATACCGGACGATCCTAACTTCGTGCTGCCTGAAGGTGCTGTCGACAACGGCAACGGAACGTATACCGCACCCGCTATGCCGCCTTCGGAAATCCTCACAAAGAAGGCCAACCAGTTCAAGGACATGGAGTTTCAGATCGCGGCCGCGTTTGGTATCGACATCGACCTTTCCAGACACTTATACCTGAGCACACAAATACGCGCGAACTACAGCCTTACGGACATGCGCACCGGCGATGTGATCGACGCCCTCACTAACGGCGAAGGTCAGGACCTGTTTACTCACCGCGCGAGCATGATCGTTGGCCTGCAGGTGGGGCTGCACTATACTTTTGGAGTTACCCGATCCTTTAAATACCGGAGATGATTAGCCCTTCGACAGGCTCAGGGACCACCCTTCGACTGCGCTCAGGGCCGATGGACGATCCTAAAGTCGGTCAAGAAAATCCGCAATCGCGGTATAGATACGCTGGCAATCCTCATCCGTGACCACATAGGGTGGCACGGTATAAATAACATTGCCCAGTGGTCGTAACAGAATGTTGCGATCCAGAAAGAAGCGATACATATCTGCTGCGATCTGGTTGTCATACCGCGTTTCTCCAGCTTCAACTTCAACTGCGAGGATTGTGCCCAGCGACCGCGCGTCGCGCACGCGGGGATGGCTGTGAATCTTCATCACGAAGTCGGCATGCAAACGTGAGATGCGGGCAATCGCGGCCTGACATTCCTGCTGCCGCAAAAGGCGGTAACTGGCGTTAGCCGCGGCACAGGCAATAGGGTTTGCCGTATATGAATGGCCGTGATAAAACGTGCGTTCCGGTCCAACGTCTTCGAATGCTTCATATACTTTCTGCGACACAGCCGTTGCGCCCAAAGGCAGCGTTCCTCCTGTAAGTCCCTTGGAAAGCGCGATGAGGTCCGGGGGCTGCTTCAGGTATTCGCTGGCGAACATTTTTCCGGTGCGCCCAAATCCCGTGAACACTTCATCAGCAATACACAGCACATCTTTTTCTTTCGCATACCCGAGCATCCTTTCGAGCACGTCAGCGGAGTACATCCTCATGCCACCCGCTGCCTGCACCAGGGGTTCGTAGATGAAGCAAGCGACATCATCATTTTCGACGACTGACCTGAATTGTTGCAATGCATTTTCTGCTGCATCGGGTGAAGGAAAGTCAATGAAAGTGACTTCGAACAGCAAGGGGTGAAAGGGTCGCGTAAAGAGTCCGCGTTCTCCAACAGCCATAGAGCCGAATGTGTCTCCGTGATACGCTCCCCGCAAGGCAATCACTTTACGTTTTTCGCGTCCGAAAATGTACCAGTATTGGAGGGCGATTTTGAGCGCGACTTCCACTGCGGTGCTTCCGTTATCGGAGTAAAAGATTCGTCCTTGCGGAAATGGTAGCGCGGATTGGAGTTGTTCTGCAAGCTCAATGGCTGGCTTATGGCTAAACCCCGCGAAGATTACATGCTCAAGCGTTTCCGCTTGCGCAGCAAGGGCCTTGGCAATTTCCGGATGTCCGTGGCCGTGAAGGTTTACCCACCACGATGACACAGCGTCGAGAATGGCGCGGCCATCATAGGTGTGCAAGTAGGCACCCCGACCAGCGGTAACCAAGAGGGGAGGTTCTTTTTTACCCAGAGGCGTGAATGGGTGCCATATGATGCGACGGTCGACGTCCAGCCACTCATTGGGTCCGCAACCTGTTGTACTGTTCTGCATACTTCTTTACCATTTGCCTGTTTATCACCGGCTCTTTCCCGATGTGGAGCAAAACCTTTAATCCGCTGTGATGACAGATGATGCGTTCGCTTTCGGTGTTGGGTTCGCCGTTAAAGATAATGCCAAGGGGATTCAATCCTCGGGTTCGAAGCGCCTCCACGGTAAGCAACGTGTGGTTAATGCTGCCGAGATACAAATCGGCCACCAGGATGATTTCAGCGTTTAGCTTGGGAACAAGATCGATAACAAACTCCGTGTCGTTAAGAGGGACCAGGCAACCACCGGCACCTTCGATGATCAGATCCCGCGATGTGGACGGCCGCGTGAAATCAGCAGTACGTATTGTGATACTTTCAAGTCGCGCCGCCGCGTGTGGTGACATTGCGTGTTGCAATATATATCGCTCAGGATGAATGGTTGTCGTCTTGTTGGTCACGAGGTCTTTCACGACATCGGCATCACGGGGTAATCCCGCTTGTACCGGCTTCCAATAGTCAGCGTGCAACGCCTCACATAGTATGGCGGAGACAAGGGTCTTGCCGCTATCTGTGTCTATTGCCGTCACAAAGAAGTCCATCTTGTTACTTTTTTACTTCTTCACTCTCACACTCACGCTACGCTCACACCGCTTACTGCTCATTGCCAACTGCCAACTTATTCAGCTCACCCGCCAATGCTACAATCTCCTCATTACTGTTGTAGACATGCAGACATATTCTTAACCTTTCCGTTCCTGGTTTTACGGTCGGGGACAGCACAGGTCGTACATCATAGCCCAGCGATTGCAGTGCGGATGCTGCGGCACGGGTTTTGTCGTTGCCGCCGATGATCACGGGTTGAATTGCAGTAGTGCTGCCGGTGTCATGCGCATAATGCTGTCGGAACAAGGAGATTTTTTGTGCGAGCGTGTTTCTCAATTCCGGATGCTTGCGCACAAATTCAAAACTGCAGCGGATCGCAGCAAGGCTATGATCTGGCATTGCCGTTGTGTAAATAAAGGGACGGCTAAAATTTACAAGGTAGCTGCGCACCGCTGCGGAACAGCATACACATGCGCCATGACTGCCCATCGCTTTTCCGAAGGTGAGAATGCGAATGGGTATTTCTTTTTCAAAACCAAGTGATGATGCCAATCCACCGCCGTCTTCCCCATAAATACCGGTTGCATGCGCTTCATCAAGAATAAGCACGGCGCTGTACTGTTGGGCGAGTCCAACCAGGTCGGCAAGAGGGCAGAGGTCGCCGTCCATTGAATACACTGACTCGACGACAATGAATACCGTACCGTTCGCCCGGGTCAGCTTTCGTCTCAGGTCGTCCATATCGTTATGGCGAAAGCTGTAGCGATTCGCCAGGCATAAGCGGATGCCATCCTTCAATGAAGCGTGAGCTTGCTCATCATACAAGACAGTGTCGCCGCGCTGGGGAAGACACGACAGCACGCCCAGGTTGGCCATGTAGCCTGAACTAAAAAGCAGCCCGTGTTCTGTTCCGGCAACGCGGGCAACGAAGCTTTCGACATCTTCTGCAAGTGGCGTATTACCCGACAGCAGTCTGGATCCTCCGCTTCCATTGCGACTGTTTGACAAATTCGAAAGGAAATCCTGGATAGAATTTCTGAGTTCGTCGGAACGGGCAAGACCCAGGTAATCATTGGAGGTGAAGTCTTTCCAGCCTTCAGGGACAACCCTGGTCTGACGGTACAGGCCGCGGTTCTTTTGCGCTTGAAGTTGTTCGTTGACCCGAATCAGAAATTCGTTCATCCTTTTGCCGTCTGCTGAGAGCGCATTTTTTCCAGGCGGTCCCACATCTCCGAAGGTATTGTTTCCAGGTGACTGAACTCGCCTCCGTTTCTCAGCCACTCACCGCCGTCGATAGTGATCACCTCGCCGTTTACGAAAGCAGAGTAATCCGACAAAAGGTAAGCCGCGAGGTTGGCGATTTCCTGATGATGTCCAACCCGCTTAAGCGGGATTCGGTTTGCGGGATTGAACTTTTCTGCAAGTTCGCCGGGCAGCAACCGCGACCATGCCCCCTGGGTCGGGAACGGTCCTGGTGCAATTGCATTCGTGCGTATATTATAGCGAGCCCACTCTACTGCGAGTGATCGTGTGAGGGCAAGCACGCCTGCCTTACCGCATGCTGAGGGTACAACATAGCCTGAACCTGTCCAGGCGTAGGTTGTTACAATATTCAGGAACACACCCGGCTGTTTCTTGGCAATCCAATTTTTCCCTGCTGCCAGCGAAAAATAGTAAGTGCCTTTCAGAACAATGTCGACAACAGCGTCAAAGGCGCGGTGTGATAGTCGTTCGGTTGGGCTGATGAAGTTTCCGGCAGCATTGTTGAGTACACCGTGAACCGCACCGAAGCGTTCTTCGGTTTGACGTATCACGTTTTCAATTTCTTCGTAATGGCGTACGTCGCAGCCGACAGCGAGAATCTGACCTCCAGTTTCTCTCGTGAGTTCCGAAGCGGTTTTGTTAAGCACGTCTTCCTTGCGGCTTGCGATCACTATGTTGCCACCAAGCTGCAGGATGTATTTCCCAATAGACCTTCCGAGACCCGTCCCGCCACCGGTTATAATGATGGTCTTGTCTTTCATTGCTCCGGGCTGCAGCATGCCTTCCGTGTACTTCATAGCAAAGGGTTTTTGTAGCGAGTTAAATTTCGAAGCAAATACCGAAGAAATATTTATTTTTTCGAATACATTGTGCTTTTACGAATGCAGGAAGTTACCCCCGTTTGCCGATGAACCCATCTGTTCGCAGGCATCTCTTTAGCACGCCTGTTATCGTTGCCGCGCTCGGCTACATGGTAGATATTTACGACCTGTTGCTGTTTGGGATCGTCAGAATCCCAAGCCTTAAGGGTATTGGCGTTCCCGATGCGGAAGTACTTGACCAGGGAATACGTCTGATCAACTTCCAAATGGTCGGGCTGCTTCTAGGCGGTATTATCTGGGGAATATTCGGCGACCGGAAGGGCAGAAAGTCCGTTCTCTTCGGCTCCATTCTCCTTTATTCCATAGCGAACATCGCCAATGGATTTGTGACTGATGTTAACCAGTACGCGGTAATCCGATTCCTCGCGGGTATAGGTCTTGCCGGAGAACTGGGCGCGGGCATCACGCTCGTGGCTGAAATACTACCTAAGGAGGTCAGGGGCTATGGTACCGCACTCGTTGCAACGGTCGGCATGTTTGGCGCCGTGCTGGCGTATTTTATTGCCGAGGCATTCGACTGGCGGGTCGCGTATTTCATCGGAGGTGGCTTGGGTATCCTGTTGCTTATCATGCGGATCGGGGTATTCGAGTCGGGACTATTTGCCAAACTCAAGCAGACTGACGCGAGCCGTGGCAATTTTTTGTTGCTTTTTACCAACCTGAGGCGCTTCAAAAAATATATGGGGTGCATTCTGATTGGAATGCCTACCTGGTACGTCGTGGGTATCCTGGTAATTCTGTCGCCTGAACTCGGAACCGCGCTCGGCATCGCGGAAGGTGTTGTCGCCGGCAAAGCTGTCATGTTCACCTACGTCGGTCTGGCCATTGGAGACATGGCCAGCGGACTCATCAGCCAATGGATGAAAAGCCGGAAAAAGGTGGTGCGGCTTTTTATTTTACTTACTGGCCTCATGGTTGTGTTGTATGTGTATGCCCCGATCAGGTCTACAGAGTTCCTATACTTTATGTGCGTTATGCTCGGCATTTCCGTGGGTTACTGGGCCCTGTTTGTAACCATTGCGGCCGAGCAGTTCGGTACGAACCTGCGGGCCACGGTGACGACGACCGTGCCTAATTTCATTCGGGGCACGCTTCCCATGCTGAATTTCTTTTTTGTTGAGGCGAAGGATCAATGGGGTATCCTCAATGCTGCACTGGTTGTGGGGATAGGAACTATTGTTGTCGCCCTCGGGGCGCTAAGTCTGCTTGCCGAGACCTTCCATAACGATCTGGATTACATCGAACCGTAGTCCTGAAAAACCCCTGGGGTGGTTATAAAAATCTTCAAAAAGGAGATGCCCTTTTGCGTATATTGGCGGCAAAGACCGGGATCGCATTTCAATCAGAGCCAGGTGAACCGGATAGTTGGTTTTTTTCTCTTTTTTGCGCTGCCTGTGCTAATACAGGCACAGAACGTCTCCAGGATTGATAGTCTAAAGGCGGCTCTTCGAGCTTCCAACGGGATAGATCGATTTAATCTCCTTAACGACCTCGGTTTCGAATACCGATTATCCTATCCGGACAGCACTATTTATTACTGTGAAATGGCCTACGCTCTTGGCAAAGAATTAGAGCTGGCAAAAGGCCTTTCCAAGCCGTTGAGTTTTATAGGGCTGGCCATGGCGTACAAAGGGGACTACGAGGCTTCGTTCGAATATCACACCCGGGCGATTGAATTGGCTGACCAGGAAGGTGACTCTGTTCAACTGGGGTTTGGCTATAACAATTTTGGTCGGTTGTTCTTCGACCGGGGCGACATGGCCCGGGCATATAACAATTTCATTCGTGCCGAGGAGATTTTCGCTGCAACCAACGACATTGTCGGGCAATCCTACGTTGCGCGCAGCCTCGCCAACCTGTACAAGTCGCAAAACGACGTGGAAAAGGCGCTCCGTATGTCGTTAAAGGCATATGAACTGCGAAAGACCATTGGCGCACCCCGCGGCGTGTTGTCTGCACTTATGGAACTTGGCCTTGTCTACGAGGCTGTGGGTGATACCGCAAACGCCATTCGATCATTAAGGGAAGCTGATTCTATTGCGCAATCCATTGACGACCGGATCAGTCAGGCGGAGATCAACCTCGCCCTCGCCGAATACCTGCTGAACGGGCAGGACCCTGAAGCGGCAACGGAAGCAGCGTACGCCGCGCTGCGGATCATTAGCGATACAGATAACCAGCGTCTTCTTCCGAGGACTTACCTGTTGCTGGGTCGGCTCGGCTTCACGCGGGGCAATAAAACCAAGACGGGGGGTACCCTAAAAAAG
>QGUY01000426.1 GCA_003242315.1 Bacteroidota bacterium | reverse complement strand
CGGAGTTTAAGCCCCGGCCGCCTCCACAACACGCTGATTCCCGGCACAAATAACCCATGCAATGTACGACCGGTTTTCGCCGAAAGCCGGCAGGTGGCATTGCGCTATATTTGATTCTTCCGGTGAACTATGATAGGTCGATTCTTAGGTTCCCTTCGGCGAGACGCTGAACGCAGGCAGGTAGTACTGATGCTCTGCACCGGGTTCTTCATGGGAGCCTTTATCGCTACCTACCAGGTTACGGCAGACTCGCTTTTTCTGAACCGCCTGGCACGCTATCTCGATGAGGCTTTCCTCGTAGCCGGCGGACTGGGATTGATCACTACGGCACTGTTCACCCTGTTTCAGAACTACATCAGGTTCAGCACCCTGGTGCTGACCAGCGTACTCCTTATCCTGCTCTTCACCATCAGCGTTTACTTATTGCTCGAATACGGAAGTGAGGACTTCCGGGATGGCTTGCTGTTCACCATGTACTGCATGACCGGTCCCATCACGGCGGTTCTGCTGCTCAGCTTCTGGGGTATATTTGGCAGGCTGTTCAACTTCAGACAGTCCAAACGCATCATCGGCTGGATCGATACCGGACAACTCATAGCCGCTATCGTCGCTACCTTCTCAATCCCCTTGACCTACAGACTCATTCCCCGAACCTCAGACTACCTGTTGTTCTGCGCAGGAAGCATCCTCGTATGTCTTGCGCTGATGGTCATCATAACCACGGGCTTTACGCTTGCCAAGGATAACCCACGCGAGTTTGGTCGCGTTGTGCGCGACGAGACGCGCGTGAGCAAGCTCATAAAGAATCCGTACGTGATGCTGCTTTCGCTGTTCCTGTTTGTGTCGATGATCACGTATGTGTTCAGCCAGTATGCATTCCAGCAGCTCATCAAACAACAGTACCCTGAAGAGCGTGAGCTCACCAACTTCAACGCCTTCTTTACGGGTTCGGTGTACGCGCTCAGTCTTCTCATGCAGACATTCGCCAACAACAGGATCATCAGTAACTACGGTCTTCGTATCGCACTCTTCCTGTTGCCTACCATCGTAGGGATTTTCTCAGTCGCGTCGCTGCTGACCGGCGTGACTATGGGATTTGAAAAGGACACATCGCCCGCGGGATTTGTTTTCTTCTTCCTCTTCATAGCGATCGGGCGCATGTTCAACTGGACGCTGCGCGATTCGCTTGAGAACCCCGTTTTCAAACTGTTTTTCATTCCGCTCGACAGCCGCATCCGGTTCAACATTCAGACGAAGGTGGAAGGTATCGTCAACGAGGGTGCACGGTTCTTTGCAGGCTTGCTGATTTTTGGAATCGCCTTTCTGCCCTTCATCAAGGTCATCCACGTCGTAGCACTGTTGCTCGTAATGGTAGTACTTTACTACTTCGTGGTCCACAAGATGTATAATGGGTACAGGTCACAGATTCGTGCCAAACTGGAAAGCTCCGATCTGCAACAGGACAAGCTTGAAAAAGGCTTTGCCCGCGTGACGTCACGGCTGGAAGAAATGCTGCAGAAGCCCGAAGCTTCCAAGGCTGTGTTTTCTTTCCGTCTTCTCGAAAAGATAAACTCTGCGAATGTCCCTGCGTGGATCAATACGTTGCTGAGAAATCCTGATGAGGCCGCGCGGCAGTACGCCCAGGAACGAATGAATGAATACAAAGGTCTTTCCGTGTCGGACCGTTATGTCATTCGCGCCAGCGACAATATACCCGGCAATGAATCGCGGAATGTTCTGAGCAAGTCCGACCTGCGGATGATCCTTGAAAACGGAGGAGACATCACCCGCGCTCGCGTGCAAAAGTTGTCGCGGTCGGCGGATCCTGACGATCGCCATTACGCTGCTGAACTACTGCTTCACACATCGCTGGACGATGGTATGCGTTTCCTGGTGGAGTTGCTCTCCGATCAGGAACCCAAAGTGCGTAACACCGCAATAAAGACCGCGACCAAAAAGTACAACCACGAAGTCATTAACGCCCTCATTGATAACCTGGCGGACCCCGAGTTCAGCAGCCAGGCTATGAACGCCCTGGTACTGATCGGGGCGCCGACGCTTCCTGCTCTTGAGGCAGCCTTCTACCGCAGTGGCCAGCCAACCCAGGTCATGCTGAGACTGGTTCAGGTGATGGGTCGTATCGGTGGCCAGAAGGCTAAGGACATGCTTTGGAGCAAGATCGACTATCCCGATAAGGTGATCGTTTCGCAGGTGCTGCTGTCGCTGGGTGAAGCAGGATTCAAGGCCGGTATTTCCCAGATTACCCGTATCAAACACGCCATCGAAGCCGATATTGCCGACATCCGCTGGAACCTCAGCGCCATACAGGAAGTGGGCGACGAAGGGTTTGCCGACCAGATCAAGAAGTCGCTGCGTTGGGAAATTCAAAGCGATATCGAGCACATCTACATGTTGCTTGCGATGTTGTACGACACGCGCTCCATACAGCTCGTCAAGGAAAACATCGACAGCGGGACGAGCGAAGGCATCACGTATGCCGCCTTCTGCTTGAACGAATACCTTCCGACCTGCCTCTATTACCAATTTCCAAGCCACCAAAACGACCCCTACTCACCAATACGGTGTTCTACTTTAAACTAAAACACA
>QGUY01000425.1 GCA_003242315.1 Bacteroidota bacterium | reverse complement strand
TTCTCACAACATAGTGTTCGTCAATGGGGGCCCAGACCATGAGGCAACCGCCGCGGAAATGGCACAGCAGCTATTGTCAGAATGGGGCGCTTCCGCCCGCAAGGCGATGGAAGTGGCTGACGCAATTCGCGCCACCCGTATGCCACAGCAACCCCATTCGATGGTCAGTAAAGTGCTTTGCGACGCCGATCTATACCAATTATCGCAGCCTGATCACCTGAAGCACAGCCATAAGCTGCGCGAGGAACTGGAGTCGCAGAAAGGGGAATCCATTCCGGAAGAGGAATGGCTGCGTACGACCTTGGAGTTCCTCCAAAGCCATCGATACCACACGCCGTACGGAAAGACCGTACTCGAACGCGAAAAGAAAAAGAACATCAGAGAACTGCGGAAAGCATTAGGCGACCCGCTGCCGGAAGACAAAAAAATAGAGGAACTCGAGAGTGAATTGGTGAGGCTAAAGGCCAGACTTGAACGTCAGAAAAATCTCAAACCCGATCGCGGCATCGAGACGATGTTTCGCACCACGTCGCACAACCATATCCTTCTCAGCGACATGGCCGATAATAAGGCTAACATTCTGATCACGATCAATTCGATTATCCTTTCCATCGTCGTTTCGGTCCTCGTCAGGAAGGTTGAGGAGAACATGGATCTCGTGATACCGACCATTATCCTGCTTACGGTTTGTCTCACGACGATGGTGGCAGCGATACTGGCGATAAGACCCAATATCTCAACAGGAAAATTCAACCGGGAAGACATCAAGAACAAGCGCACAAATTTGCTGTTCTTCGGAAACTTCTACGAAATGGAGATCGAGACGTATGAGTGGGCGATGAAGGAAATGATGAAGGACGGGAACTACCTCTATGGCAGTCTCATAAAGGACATCTATTACCTGGGGAAAGTGCTTGGCCGCAAGTACAAGTACCTGCGGCTGGCATACAACATCTTCATGTTCGGATTCGTAGCGGCTATATTGTCATTTGTAGTAGCTATGCTTCTCTAGTGACGGAAGACAGCTGACTTCTTAAAGAACAGGTAAAGGCAAAGGCCAATCTCAAAAACCAACAGCGACGTGATTGCGATAAAAACTCCCATAAGCCTGCACAATTGTAACACGAGCAAGATATCCTTCGGGCAATAATGGCGGTACGCCCGCTGTACTATCAGCCATTACCGCCGACGAACTGATCAATACTCCTTTGAATGGAAACTTCAACGCTTCTACGCCATCGGATAAGTAAGAGAACTCTCAATCAACTCATTGATTATGTGTGTGTTAGTAGGGATAGATTCGAGGAGTTGTTCAAACTTTTTTACAACAGTCAGGGGGTTGTGAGACTCCAATCTGCCTGGGCTTTAAGCTATTGCGTAGAGCAGTACCCGGATTGGATTTCTCCTCATATTGGGAAGCTAATCCGCCTCGTGGAAACCACCGACGAGCCGGCGGGCGTGCGCCGAAGTGTGATGCGCATGCTTCAGTTTGCCGCGGTTCCAAAACGGCTGCACGGACGTGCTGCTAACGCCTGCTTCGCGCGGCTGACTGATCCCGGTGAAGCCGTTGCCGTCAAAGTATTTGCCATGACAGTCTGCGCAAACATCGCGGAAGAGAACAAGGAAATTGCCAGAGAACTCAAGATGGTGTTGGAGGATCAGATGCCATATGGGACGGCGGGGTTTGTAAGTAGAGCATCCAAGATTCTACGTAAGCTGGAGTCACCAGTTAGGATGACAAGTAAGTAGTAGGGCGAAATGTTGGTAAGCCCCTAGTCAATGCCTTGTTGGAGGGCAAAGATGAGGCTGTCGACTTGTTTGTGATCTTCATCACCGGTTAGCTCCCGGTAGCGGATCAGGCTCTTCACCGCCTCGCGATAGTCTTTCTCAAGGGCAAGGACGAGCCCAAGGTTGAAATAACTGTTCGGGAATTCCGGCTGGACTTCTATGGATACGCGGTAATGAAGTTTGGCCAGGGGGTAATTACCAACCTCTGCATAGAGGTTCGCGAGATTGTAGTGTGCTTCGAAATGGCGGGGGTCGATCTGGAGGCAGCGCGTGAAGCTGTCAATCGCGCCTGCATATGCACCGTCGAGAAACTGCAGAATCCCGAGGTTGCAGTAGGCATCAGCCTGGCAGTCGTCTTCCCTGATGGCCTTCTCATACATCTTCTTTGCCCCCACACGGTCGCCTTCTTCGTCCAGCATCAACGCTTCTTCAAAGGGAGTGAGTTTGCTGAGGCGAACAACCTTGGCACCAGTAAAGAGACTGAGCTGGCCATGCTTATCAGTATGCGACTGACGCCGCACCCTGCTGGCGCGTTGTACGCCAAATTTTTCAGGAACCGACTGGGGAAACTTAATGACCTTTGCCATACAGTACCGTAAAGGTACGTCATTAGAATGAAAAGTGGCGCTCCCGGGCTCCGAAACGGCTGACAACTGCTGTCAGCTCTGCTAGCTGGCTTTTCTGCGGGCGGTTTTCGTGGTCTTGGCCTTGGTTTCTTTGGCTGCCTTTCCTTTCGCTTTCTCCATGGGCTTCTTGGCAGCTCCGTTGCTGGCCTTGAGTGCGGTCATGATATTGAAAACCTTGGGCTCTTCGTGTTAAATGTTTCCAACTT
>QGUY01000137.1 GCA_003242315.1 Bacteroidota bacterium | reverse complement strand
GTTGTGCTTACGCGCCGCGTCGAGGATGGCCTCCCCTTCCCTTACGTCAACGCTGATAGGTTTCTGCAGGTACACGTGTGCGCCGGCTTTGATCGAATCGATGGCCTGCAATGCATGCCAGTGATCCGGAGATCCGATGAGCACGATGTCAGGTTTGGTTTCAGACAACATTTTTTTGTAGTCGCTGAAGACCGGTGGCTTCTTCCTGGACTTCTGGCGCGTCGCTACGAGTTCAGCGGCGCCCTTGAGCATGTTCGCATCGACGTCAGCGATTCCGACGACTTCCACGGGCGATACCTGTATGAGTCTGAACAAATCGCTTTTTCCATACCACCCTGATCCAACGAGCGCGACTCTGTAGGCTTTTTCAGGATAGATGATGTCGAGACCATACGCGCCAAACGAAGTGAGCGCCAGTGAGGCAGCTGCTCCTTTGATGAAACGCCGCCGGTTGATGTTGAAGTCGTGGATAGCCATGATGTCAATTTCTTTGAGTTCCCAAAATGCGAAAATCCGTGAATAGAACGCAACGAAAAAACATGGGCGGCCCCCACCTATGTGGAAAATGCCGCCCGTGTGTAATCGACACTTTTTAAGATGTCTACTGCTTGATGGAAACCGGAACCTCCAGGTTTTCCCAGGCAAGGACAAAACCTTTGTTATCGACCTTATAGACGAGCCGTTCGTTCATTTGCGACGACTTCCGGGGCTTGACAGTCACTGTCAGCACGTCGTTGGCAGGGTCCCGATTGGCAACGCCGCCGCGTTTGACACCCCATTGTCCGGTTTGCGAATTAAAGATGATGGTCCATTCTTTCTCGCCCGGAGTAGCAAAGAGACTATACTCTCCTGCAGGCAGCGTCTTGCCTTCCACCTTGATATCCTTGTCGGTCTTGAACACGGTGGCTTCGTTAGCGCCTGCGCGCCATACCTCACCGTACGGCACGAGTTCGCCCCAGATTTTTCTTCCCTTCACTGCGGGACTGCTGTAGTCGATTGTAATGTTGGCATCGCCGACTTTGCCCGATGCCGTGGCGGGTGGACTTGGCCGACTTGCTTTGTCGCCCTGCGCGAATGCGAACGTGCACACAAACATAAGGCTGAACACCATGCCGGCAATTTTGAGGGTTGTTCTCATGATAATGGGTTTAATGCTTTTCAAACAAATTAATGGTGTTTGAAAGAACTTCATAGTAAAAAGCTACAAGCCTATGCTGAAAGGTTATGCACGGCAGGACAAATGGGGACTATTTTACCCGGATGGGCCACCCTCAGTTCACTTCCAGTCCCTTACGGTCCGGCAATTTCGGGAACGGCGCGTGCGGTTCACGCTGATACCAAAAGGCAACCGTTATGATGTCCGATTGCTGCGCGAGGTAGCCGCCATGTCGCCAGCCCAGATCCTGAATCGTGACCTTCAGGTCCCGGTCGAAACGAATCGGATCTTGTATGTGCCAGCGATACATGCCAAAGCGTTGTTGCGACCGATACATCCCATCGGGGCGAATAACCTGGTGCAAGCCGGCATAAGCCGTTGAAAATTCCTGGTATTGTTTGGTGGCCCGATTCTCGAAATTGTACGAACCACAGAAGTAGTCCTCTGTACCGGTGCCCACAATGGTGGCGAAGTCCTTGTCGCCATCGAGGTAAAACTTGATCTCACCTTCACCCCACCAGCCGTTGTTCCGCACACCCACACCCATATATGTGCCCACGTAGTGGCCCTTGCCTTTCACGCCATCGAGAATAGTATGGAGCGAGGTCGTGTTCGGATTCGATCGCCGGTATTGCGCGTGGAGGTAGGCTTCGTCTTCGCCGATCTCGGTTAGAACATAGGTCACCTGGTAGTACAAACGCATCGGTTCGTCAGGATTCAGATTTTCCATTGTGATCTTGCACTTTTTCCGAAAAGGCATCTTCCAGTAGCAGTTGAATGCGCTCCCCGGATTGACCGTGACCGCCAGAGAGTTCAGGTGGGCAAACTCGTTCCAGGCCATGCCAAAAAAAGCGCCGACCGGTGCCTCAATGGAAGGTGTGGTTTCGTCGTCCCAATAAAAGCGAATGATGGACCATTGCCAGTTGCCGGTAGGCGTCATCCAGATGTGCTGGATTGCACCGGGACCCTCTATCTCGGCGATGGTAAACGTCTCGCCAGGGTTAATGATGATAAATGGATTTACCTTCCATCCTACTCCCAGTTCGTCGGCTTCGTTGGCAGCATTGGCAACGTTACGTTGTCCCTTTTGCTTGATAGGATCAGCCATTCCTCCTTTCCCCTTTTCGCCGGTAAAGTTTTCAGGACTGATCGAGCGCGTTTTTGCATCTGATAGCCGAGAAAGGTTACTAAGGCCCATATCAAGGCCATTGAAGGCGGGCTTCTGCGCAAAACCAGTTGTAGCACAGAGTATCAAACAGACGATGAGTAGTTTGTTCATAGGGTGTACGGTTTAGTGTGAATGCAAAGCCGAATGACTCGCGGGGACAATTTAGACAAATGTGTTGAAGTGTTGATGTGTTGATGTCGTCTGGGCTAACCACATCAAAGCAGCTCACTGAAAAGTATCCAGATCCCCATGCTCAATGTTATCCATCCCATCGATCGCTGAAGCGGGCCGGTGGGGACGATTCGATTTGCAAGAATTCCTACACACACACCAATGATCGACAGCGCGGTGATGGATAATAGGAAGGACCAATTAATAGAATAATTGAGAAGGTCGCCCAGAAATGCCAGCAATGAATTGAGCGCGATGACGAACAGCGTCGTGCCAACCACGTTCTCAAACGGAATCCGAGCGAATGCAACCAATGCGGGAAGGATGAGAAACCCTCCTCCGACGCCGAGCAATCCCGCTAACGCACCCGTCGCCATTCCAACTGGAATCAACGCGTAGGGATTCGGCGCTTCGCCTGAGACTCGCTTCGATTTACCGTTCAAAATCATCTTCACCGAAACCAGGATAATCACACAGGCAAAGATACCCAGCAGCATGGCTCTTTTGGCAAGGACAAAATATTCCGTCTGAAGGATAACGTCTGGAATAGATGGAACCAACCACTTGCGCGTGGAAAATGCTGTCAGGATTGACGGCACGGCGAATATCAAGCCGGCACGTACGTCAACGAGTCGCTCTCGTTGCTTAAGTACCGTACCGACTATGCTGGTTGCTCCAACTATGAAGAGAGAATATGCAGATGCGATTACCACATCCAAAGAAAAAAGATAAACCAAAACAGGCAGGGAAAGAACTGACCCCCCGCTCCCGGTAATTCCCAAAAGTATCCCCGCCGCGATGAGCGCAAGATAGCCGGCTGTTTCCATGTGGTTGGTTTGTCTAGATAGTGTGAGTGTGAACAGGAGAAGGGAAGGGCCATCCTGGATTATGACCACTTCCCGGTTACGGAGTCGGCCCAGTTGGTTAGCCTCCTGCGTAACAATATCCAAAGCCATGCTCTTGCGCGCGGCCAATGGCCCACACGCCGGACGGCACAATCTGGATGTCCTTGTGAATACCACTCACCCAATCCTGGCGGACTGCTTCAGGATCGAGTCCAGCCGACTTCGCCACCATCGTGCTATACACCTTGAGGGCCATGTTGCAAACACAGAACATTGCACCACGCGACTGAAGAGTCTTTATGCCTTCTATTTCAGAAAAAGGAAAATCACCTTCGCGCGGTGTATAGTACGGATTGCGCACTGCCGGTTTGCCAGTAGTGTTATCCTTAATGTTAAACATCTCGCCGAACTTGTATTTCTCCCAGAGGCGATCTTCCATGGCTAAAGGTATTGCATTGTGACGCAGCACCACCATGGCCGTCATGTCATTGTCAGGTGTACCTGTACTGTTGTTCGTGAGATAGTATACCCATGACCAGATAATTGGCATTCCGTCGTGAGGCTCCGGGGCATCATATACAATACGGTGCTTTCCTTTCGCTCGGCTGAACCATTCATCAGCATCTTCACTGCCCGGAATCGCCTTTGAGCTGAATGGCATGGAGAGGGTGGTAATGCCTGCTGCTGTTCCGGCAATCACCTGGCCCAGGAATTTTCTTCTCGGGTTTTCTTTCATGGTTGATTGGTTGTTTGTTTGGTTTGACATCACAGGCTATCCCTGTTCTCCGGGATACTGCCTGTTAATTGCTGCGGTATTTAACGGGAAGTGTTTCAGACGCGGATGAAAGCGCTATTTACTGTGAAGCCGAAAAAATTTGCTGATCGGTCAAATTTGCGAAACCAAACAAAAAGGCTTACGTAGAGTACAGGGTATGCGCGAAAAAGCCGTACCCTTGCGTTCTGAATAATGTAACCTTCCATCAAACGGCGTGATCAACTTTTACGACTACGTTCAACAGGGTAACCTGTTTAAGAAGTTCGAAGTAGACGACCTTCTTTTCGTCGAGTACAAGTGCCTCATCCCCGATTCCCGGGTAGGATTCTGGACCCACAGCAATTACTTTGAATTTGTACTTGGAGGAAAAAAGAAGTGGCTCGCCGGCGATAAGGAGTTCAGCGCTGAACCCGGTGAGGCACGCTTCGTGCGACAAGGCGCCTACATCGGTGAGCGATACCACGACAACGATTACTGCGCGCTACTGATATTTGTACCAGACCACTTTATCAAGTCCGTCCTTAGCAAATATCCGGGTGGCATACCCATCTCGCCGAAAGCACCCTTTTCCGGAGACCCGATCATCACGGTGCACGTAGACGACTCATTATCCGCGTATTTCCATTCTGTTCTAACCTACTTCAAAAAGTCAGACTCTCCCTCCCGTGAACTGCTTACGGTGAAATTCGAAGAACTTATCCTGCACATTCTCTCCTCTACTCAAAATCAGGAATTGGCCGATCACTTTGCAGCAGTGTATTCGTGCGGAAAAATTCCCATTCGCTCGGTCATGGAGCAGTTCTTCATGAGCAACATGAGCCTTTCAGAGTACGCGAAGCTGTGCGCCCGAAGCCTGACAACATTCAAGGCGGAATTTCAGGAGGTCTACGGAATGCCTCCGGGCAAATGGCTTACGGTGCGGAGACTTGAATTTGCACGCCATCTGCTGGAGACTACCGATGAACCCATCAACGACGTCACGCTCCGTAGCGGATTTAAGAACACCTCACATTTCGTAAGGCTGTTTAAGGAAACCTACGGCAAACCCCCGCTCCAGTACCGCCAACAAAGGTTGATGGTAGAACAGTAGAGTGGAATGCAATAATTGAGTACATTGGCTAACACCAAAGTACTCACTATGCAATCCGATCGACGCAACTTCATCCGTCAGTCGCTCTCAGCAGCAGCGGCGATGACCGTAGGCACAACCTTTAGTCATCTACACGCACGCCCCATTGAAGACAAAGTCAGGCCGCGCAAGAAACCTACACCGGCGCCAACCATTCGGTTCTCTGTTATCGGACTCAACCATGGCCACATCTACGGCCAAACTCAGGCCATGCTGCGCAACGGGGGCCAGCTTGTCTCCTTCTACGCCAGGGAGCCTGAGCTCATCGCGCAATTTTCAAAACGCTATCCCGACGCCAAACTGGCACGCAGCGAACATGAAATACTGGAAGACTCCTCCATTCAGCTCGTCGTGAGCGCGTCCATTCCGAATGAGCGCGCCCCGCTCGGGATACGTGTGATGCAGCACGGCAAGGATTTCATGGTTGACAAACCGGGCATCATATCACTCGAACAGCTGGAGCAGGTGCGCCGCGTTCAAAAAGAAACGGGTCGCATTTACTCCATTATGTATAGCGAACGATTTGAAAACCGTGCCACCGTTAAGGCAGGAGAACTCGTGCAAGCCGGTGCCATAGGAAAAGTTATCCAAACAATAGGTCTCGGCCCGCACCGGATGAACATCAACTCCAGACCCGAATGGTTCTTCGACAAGAAATATTATGGGGGAATAATTTGCGACATAGGATCGCATCAATGCGACCAGTTCCTGTTCTTCACCGGTTCGACATCAGGAAGCGTAGTAGCATCACAAACAGGTAATGTTCACTACAAACAATACCCGGCATTCGAGGATTTCGGCGACGTGATACTGCGCGGCGACAAAGGCACGGGTTATATTCGTGTCGACTGGTTCACGCCAGACGGACTCAACACCTGGGGCGATGGTCGGCTCACGATTCTAGGCACCGACGGCTTCATTGAAATAAGAAAAAACACCGATATCGGGGGAAGATCGGGAGGCAATCACCTTTTCCTCGTCGATCAAAAAGAAACACGCTATATCGACTGTTCCCAGCAGGAGCTTCCTTATGGCGCGCAACTCGCACACGACATTGTGAACCGCACGGAAACTGCGATGACCCAGGCACACTGTTTCCTCGCTACCGAGCTGGCACTAAGGGCACAGGCTGAGGCAGAAAAGCTAGTAATCAGCTGAGATGAGTACGAATTCATCGCCACGCGGCACAGCATTGATGCTGTTGTTGCTTCTTGCTGGAACAGCTTGCCGTCAGCACGATAAGCCGATGCTTTTCCCCGGATTACCCGACGACCTGGAGGCGGTCGTGTGGGCCGAGTCGCCAATGCTCTATAATCCAACAAACATAGACGTTGACGCAAAGGGTCGTCTATGGGTAACGGAGGCAGTCAACTATCGGAACTTCAATAACGACTCCACAGTATTTCCCCATCATTCAAAAGGAGATCGTGTACTCATACTTGAGGATACCGATCAGGACGGTGTCGCCGATAAGTCGACGATATTCGTGCAGGATGAAGACCTCATCGCTCCGCTGGGCATTGCAGTTGTAGGCAACAAAGTCTACGTTTCCTGTTCGCCTAACCTTATTGTGTACACCGATGAGAATGGAGACGATGTTCCGGACAAGAAAGAAATTTTGCTTACAGGCTTCGGTGGTTTCGATCACGATCATTCCCTCCATTCCCTCGTCGGCGGCCCCGATGGAAATCTATACTTTACTACGGGCAATGCCGGTCCGCACACCGTGACCGACAGAAGCGGTTGGACCCTGCGATCAGGAAGCATATACACCGGAGGATCTCCATACAACACCACCAACCAGGGCAATTTGAAGAGCGACGATGGAAAAGTATGGGTTGGCGGACTGACTCTCAGAATAAACCCTGCCGGTGAACACATGAAGGTGATGGCCCACAACTTCCGCAACCCTTATGAAGTGTTTGTCGACTCCCGCGGAGACATGTGGCAGAACGACAATGACGACGAGGTGCTCGCGTGCAGAACATCCTGGGTCATGGAAGGTGGCAACGCGGGATACTTCAGCGCCGATGGCACACGATACTGGCGCGCTGATCATCGGCCATGGCAGGATGTGTTTACGGCGCACTGGCACCAGGAGGACCCAGGCGTCATGCCGGCCGGCGATCGCACCGGTGCAGGCGCACCTACGGGGATTGTACTCATTGAACACGACGCCCTGGGCAAGGACTATCGCGGAATGCTCCTCAGCGCCGACGCGGGACGCAATACAATCTTTGCATATCATCCCATTCGAAAGGGTTCGGGATTCGTTCTCAGCACTCGTGCCAACCTTATTACGTCACTTACCGCCGACAATCCGCAATATGTGTGGAACGATAGTGCAAACCATGTTGACCCCAACAAGTGGTTTCGCCCGAGCGACATAGCCATTGGAACTGATGGTTCACTCCTTATCGCAGACTGGTACGATCCGGTAGTAGGCGGTCACCAGATGCGGGATACAATCGCATACGGCAGAATCTATCGGATCGCTCCCAAGGGCAAACGTCTTCGCATTCCCAAGCTTGATCTTACTACAACACAGGGTCTGATTGAAGCCTTCAAGAATCCCGCGGTCAACGTCCGTTTCGAAGCCGCCAGACTTTTGGCCGAACAAGGTGATGTTGCTGTAGACGACGTGCGTAAACTACTTAAAGATGAAAACCCTTTCATCCGTTATCGCACAATCTGGCTTCTTTCGCGGCTGGGAAGTAAGGGCCAAAATGAAGTCACACAGCTACTCTCAAACCAAGACGACGAAACTCGCGTTGTCGCACTCCGTGCCCTGCGTCAGGTCGGAGTCCTGATACCAATGACGAATGACCCATCGCCCGCTGTGCGGCGGGAGGTGGCAACTGCCTTAACTGAGCTGGCTCACCCCGCTAAGGGAATCGTACTATTTGAACTTGCGCACTCCTGCCCCGCCGAAGACCCGTGGTATGCATGTGCAATAGCAAACGCAGCCAGTGGCTATGAGAACGAACTGTACGCTACGCTGGTCGAAGGTACGGAGGCGCTAAACTGGTCACCCAACATCGCAAGAGTTCTCTGGAACCTGCATCCGTCCAACGCAGTGCGCGACTTTGAATTGCGTGCATCCAAAGCGTCCAGGCTGCAAGACCGCCTTGATGCATTGACGGCACTGGCATTCATACCGGAAGCCACAGCAGCGAGCGCAATGTTGCGTCTCACACAAGATACCAGCGAAACCGTGAGAGAGCAGGCATTGTATTGGGCTTCGTTCCGCAGGGGGAATGATTGGTATGCCATGCTCGACTGGAGCAAAACACCGATTGATGCGGAGTATCAAAACACACTTGCTGCGATGAAGGTGAAACTCAACATGGCACTCAATGCTGAGCTCTCGGCGTATGAACGACGAAGAAATGCGGCGGAGCTTGCTGCAAATCCCATTGGCGGTCGACTGCTGCTAACGAGGCTTGCCGACAACACATTTCCACAATGGTTGATTCCAACGATTACTAAGGCTGTCGCCACAAATCCCGATCCGGGTGTACGCTACCAGGTCGTGCGTTTGTTGAACAATTCCGACAGCCAGGCGATAACTGTGAGCAACGTTCTTGAAATGACCGGCGATGGGTCAACAGGCAAACTGCTCTTTGAAAAGAATTGTGCTCCCTGTCATAGCGTAAACGGCAAAGGAGGAACTGCAGGACCGGATCTCTCCAATATTGCAAGCAAGTACGATCGGTCCGCCATGCTCGACGCTATTGTCAATCCAGACGCGGGAGTCGCATTCGGGTATGAGGCCTGGACAATTACGCTGCATGATGGCAGTACATTGGTTGGCTTCATAGTCGCGGACAACAGAAACACTCTGGTCGTACGTGATCTGTCTGGAAAGTTGCAAACGCTCAACACAGGCGATATAATTTCACGAACAAAACAGCAAGGCAGTCTTATGCCGGCACCGGGCAACATGGGAATGACCGCGGACGACGTGGCTCATGTCGCTGCGTATTTGTTAAGCCTTTCCAGTCAGTAACCTTTCGCCTTTTAATAATTAATGCTCCCGACGACCGGCCGACAGACTCGTTGAATGCTGAAGTCCCAGGCGATTTCATGGGTAACTTTGAGTATCGAAATAAAGCAGTATGAAATTGAGATTGACACTGATTATCGCTGCTGTCATGTTTGGCGGTAGCGTGTTGGCCCAGGGCGACACTGCACTCAGGAGGAGAAATTACAATCACGACAATGGCATCGCGTTACAGGAATTCGATCCCGTTAGCTACTTCAAAGGTTCAAGACCTGTAAAAGGAAAAGCGGAGTTCAAACACACACACTTGGGGATAACTTACTACTTCGCGAACGCTGAAAATCTCGAGGAATTCAAAAAATCACCTTCCAGGTATGAGCCCGCTTACGGCGGTTGGTGCGCCTATGCGATGGCTGAAGATGGCCGGCGCGAAAAGGTAAGCCCGATGACGTATAAAATCGTTGATGGCAAACTTTACTTGTTTTTCAATTTCAGTGCGAACAATCACCTGCTGAAATGGAATCAGAATGAGCGGAAGTTTAAGGCGCAGGCCGATGCGAACTGGTCTAAAAAGTGGGGAGGATGACGATGGACAGGAGGCAGTAGGCAGTAGAACAGTAAGGCAGTACGCAGTAAGTACGCAGTCTGCAGTTCGCAGCCAGGAATTCATATTACGGGTCATTTTAAACAATGGGCAGTCGTTCGCGCGAGTCCAGTGTTCAGGACGGGGCATTTACCATCACAAAAATCCGTTTGCCGCATTGAACTGGATGTCCTACTTTAGGTCATACCATGTTCAACCTCAACCCCGCTTACCCCCATGTATGAGTTCAACATCAACCGCCGCCGCTTCCTGCAGGGAGCGACAACGTCGCTGGCGCTAAGCGCCCTCGGCGCACGCGGAATGGATATCATCAATCCTCCCAAGCCGTACCGCGTCGCACTCATCGGTACAGGATGGTATGGCAAGAACGATCTGTTCCGCCTGATGCAGGGGGACCCTGTCAACGTTTTCGACCACGGTCACAGCGACCCAAAAAAACGCAAAAAAGCGGCAAGGAGGTAAACCGAAAACAAAACACGGCGAAACATATCACAAA